>DATHAK010000047.1:0-36324 GCA_035296685.1 Blastococcus sp. | reverse complement strand
CCCGGAACCAGGCGTCGTCGGACACGGCGACGGCCGCTCCCCCGCGCGCGAAGGTGCCGTCGAAGAGACCCGTCATCCGCGCGTCCTGGCCACGGGACAGTTCATACCGCGAAGAACACCGTCTCGCGCTCGCCCTGCAGGTAGATGTCGAGCCGGTACCCGTCGTCGGTCTTCTCCGCGATCAGCGTCCGGCGCTGGTCCTCCGACAGATCGCGCAGGACGGCGTCCTCGGCGTTGGCCTCGGCCTCGTCGGCGAAGTAGATGCGGGTGACGACCCGGTCGAGGATGCCGCGGGCGAACAGCGAGACGTCGATGTGCGGCGCCTGCAGGCCGCCCTCGCCGTCGGGGACCCGGCCGGGCTTGAGCGTGAAGACGGCGAACTCGCCCGGAGGGTCCACGGTGTCCACGCGGGAATAGCCGCGGAACCCCGGGTAGTCCGCCGTGCCGCGGGGGTCCTCGGGCGACCGGAAGCCACCATCCGGATCGGCCTGCCAGGTCTCGATCATCGCGTCGGGAACGAGGTCCCCGGCGCCGTCGAAGACACGGCCGCGGATCCAGATGCCACCCTCGGCGCCCTCGTCGGCGGCCCAGACGCCGTCGGGCCAGGTCAGCCCGATCGCGAGGTACGGGCCAACCGTGGCGCTGGGGCTGGTGCCCAGTCGGAAGGGCCCGGTCAGGAAGCCGGTGGTGCGGCTCCGCCCCGGGAGCGGCTGGTAGGGCTCGGTGACGTCCGGGACTTCGAGCGGGTTCACTCTCATCAGGCCCTACCTCCCGCGCGATTCCGCGCCTCGATCCGCTCCTCGGTCGCTGGTGCTCCCTGCGATGCTCCCTCGGCTGTCGTCACGCGACGTCTCCGTCGTCCTGGGTCTCGAACGGCGTCTGGTCCCTGCCGCGGAGGACGATGTTCCACTCGAAGGCCAGCGCCCAGTTGTCCACGGTCCGCTCGAGGCTGAACCGGCTGATCGCCCGGTACCGCGCCGCCGGCGGGATGGCGTTGTAGATCGGGTCCTGGCCGAACAGCGGGTCGTCCGGGAAGTACATCTGGGTGACCAGCCGCTGGGTGAACGCGCGGCCGAACAGGCTGAAGTGGATGTGCGCCGGCCGCCAGGCGTTGTGGTGGTTGCCCCACGGGTAGGCGCCGGGCTTGATCGTCATGAACTCGTAGCGACCCAGGCTGTCGGTCAACACCCGGCCCAGCCCGTCGAAGTGCGGGTCCAGCGGCGCGGGGAAGACGTCCACCACGTGCCGGTAGCGGCCACCCGCGTTGGCCTGCCACACCTCGACCAGCGCGTCGGGCACCGGGCGGCCGTCGCTGTCCAGCACCCGTCCGTAGACGAGGATCCGCTGGCCCACCGCCTCGCCACCGTTGCGGAGCGTCAGGTCGGCGTCCTCCGGCTTGACCCGGTCCTCACCGAGCACGGGCCCGGTGATCTCGGTGAGCCGGTTCGGCAGGTCGACCGGCGTCCGCAACGGCGCGCGCAGCGCCGTGCTCTTGTACTCGGAATATCCGACGGGCGTGCGCAGGGCCGCGTCCTCGAGGAAGTAACGAGGCAGGTGCAGCCCACTCGTTGTGGTCCCGGTCATGCCGGGACACTACGACCGAGCGGCTAGGCTCCCAACCCGGAACTTCCACTGGACGGGAGGCGCGGATGGCCGGCCGCAGCACGGTCCCGGGGCGGTCGGTGACCTCCCGGGCGCTCGCGGTGCTCGACGCCTTCGACAGCTCGGCTCCCCGGCTGTCGCTGTCGGAGATCGCCGAGCGGTCGGGCACCCCGCTGACGACCACGCACCGCCTGCTCGGCGAGCTGGCCGCGTGGGGCGGGCTGGTGCGCCGGCCGGACGGCCGGTACGAGATCGGGCGCAAGCTCTGGGACCTGGGGCTGCTGGCGCCGGTGCAGCTGGAGCTGCGGCAGGTGGCCGCCCCGTTCCTGCTGGACGTGCACACCACGATCCGCGACACCGTGCACCTCGCGGTGCGCGAGGGCCTCTCCGCCCTCTACGTCGAGCGGATCTCCGGCCGCGAGTCGGTGCCGGTGGTCAGCACGGTGGGCAGCCGGCTGCCGCTGCACGCCACCGGCGTCGGCAAGGTGCTGCTCGCCGCGGCCCCCGACGAGGTCGTCGAGCAGGCGCTGCGGAAGCTGACCCGCCAGACCCGGCACACGGTCGTCGACCCGGGCCGGATGCGCCGTGAGCTGGCCGAGGTGCGGCGCCGCATGTACGCCCGCACGTCGGAGGAGATGTCGCCGGGTGCGGCGTCGCTGGCGGTGCCCGTGCAGGTGGAGCGACCGGGCGGCCCGGTCGTCGTCGCCGCGCTCGGCATCGTCGTGCCGCCGCAGCGGCGCGACCTCCCACGGCTCGTGCCCGTGCTGCAGGTGGCCGCCCGGGGCATCGGACGCGAGCTGGCCCGCACCCGCGACTTCCGCTGACCGGAAGGATCCGGTTCCCACGACGACGTCGCCACCGTCACACTCGCCGCGTGCGCACCCAGGTAGGGATCATCGGCGCCGGCCCGGCCGGCCTCCTCCTCTCGCGGCTCCTGACGCTGCAGGGCGTCGACAACGTCGTCCTCGAGAACCGCTCCCGCGAGTACGTCGAGGCCCGCATCCGGGCCGGCATCCTCGAGCAGCACAGCGTCGACACCCTCACCGAGGTGGGCCTCGGCGACCGGCTGCACCGCGAGGGTCTCGAGCACCACGGCATCTACCTGCAGTACCCCGGCACCCGGCACAAGCTGGACTTCCCCGCGCTGTGCGGCCGGACCGTCTGGGTGTACGGGCAGACGGAGGTCACCAAGGACTTGATCAAGGCGCAGCTGGACGGCGGCCCGCCGCTGCTGTTCGGCGTCTCCGACGTCACGCCCGAGGACGTCGACGGCGACTCCCCCCGCATCCGGTTCACCGACGCCGACGGCAACCCGCAGGTGCTCGAGTGCGACGCGATCGCGGGCACCGACGGCTTCCACGGCGTCTCGCGCCCCGTCGTCCAGGAGGCGGCCGGCGGGCGGGTCTGGGAGCGCACCTACCCCTACGCCTGGCTCGGCATCCTGGCCGACGCAGCGCCGGCCACCGACGAGCTGATCTACTCGTGGCACCCCGAGGGCTTCGCCCTGTACTCGATGCGGTCGCCGAAGGTGTCGCGTCTGTACCTGCAGGTCGACCCGAGCGAGAAGATCGAGAACTGGTCCGACGACCGCATCTGGGAGAACCTCTCGCGGCGCTTCGCGCTGGAGGGCTGGGAGCTCAACACCGGTCCGGTGACCGAGAAGTCGATCCTGCCGATGCGCTCGTTCGTGAGCGCGCCGATGCGCCGCGGCCGGCTGTTCCTGGCCGGGGACGCCGCGCACATCGTGCCGCCGACCGGCGCCAAGGGCCTCAACCTGGCCGTCGCCGACGTCACCCTGCTGGCCACGGCGCTGGTCCGGCTGCTGCAGGAGAAGCAGACCGACCTGGTCGACAGCTACTCCGACCGGGCGCTGGCGCGCGTCTGGCGCTGCACGCACTTCTCCTGGTTCATGACCTCGATGCTGCACACCTCCGGCGACGACTTCGACGCCGAGCTGCAGCTCTCCCAGCTGCGACGGGTGTGCAGCTCGGAGGCCGCCGCGCGCGAGCTGGCCGAGAACTACACCGGCCTGCCGATCGAGGGCTGAGCTCCCCCGCGGCGACCACATCGGCGATGTGGTCGCCATCCGGCGTCCATGGCGACCAGATCGCCGATCTCGCTGTTCCGGGCCCGTTGCTACCGGCCGGTACGAGATGTGGGATCGTCGCAGGACGACGTCGAGACGGCGCGACATCGGATGGGCGCCGTCGGGAAAGAGGACCGATGCGGTTGCAGCTGTCCCCGGAGCTCGAGGCCTTCCGGGAGGAGATGCGGACCTTCTTCACCACGCAGGTGCCGCAGGAGATCCGCGACCACGTCGCGGCCCACCGCGAGCTCGAGAAGGACGACTACATCCGGGCCCAGCGCGCGCTCAACGCCGCCGGTCTCGCCGTCCCGCACTGGCCGGTGGAGTGGGGCGGCAAGGACTGGACGCCGCTGCAGCGCCACATCTGGCGCGAGGAGATGCAGCTGGCGTGCGTCCCGGAGCCGCTGGCGTTCAACACCAGCATGATCGGCCCGGTTCTCGCGGCCTTCGGCAACCAGGAGCAGAAGGAGCGCTTCCTGGCGAAGACGGCCAACCTCGACATCTGGTGGTGCCAGGGCTTCTCCGAGCCCGACGCCGGCTCCGACCTCGCCTCGCTGCGCACCACCGCCGTCCGCGACGGCGACGACTGGGTCGTCAACGGCCAGAAGACCTGGACGACGCTCGGCCAGTACGCCGACTGGATCTTCTGCCTGGTCCGCACCGACCCCGGCGCCGAGAAGAAGCAGCGCGGTATCTCGATGCTCGTCTTCCCGATGGACTCCCCCGGCGTCACCCTGCGGCCGATCGAGCTGATCGACGGCGGGTTCGAGGTCAACGAGGTGTTCTTCGAGGACGTCCGCGTGCCCGCCGAGAACCTGATCGGCGAGGAGAACCGGGGCTGGGACTACGCCAAGTTCCTGCTCGGAAACGAGCGGGTCGGCATCGCCCGGGTCGGCGCGAGCAAGCGCATGCTGGCCCAGGCCAAGCAGCACGCCCAGGAGATCACCGTCGACGGCCGCCCGCTGGCCGACGACCCGTTCATGGCCCGGCGCATCGCCGAGATCGAGAACGAGCTGGTGGCCCTCGAGCTCACCGCCCTGCGGGTGGTGGCCAACTCCGCCGACGGCAAGCCGCACCCCGCGTCGTCGGTGCTGAAGCTGCGCGGGTCGGAGCTGCAGCAGGCGGCCACCGAGCTCATGCTCGACATCGCCGGCCCGCTCTCGCTGGCCTCGTTCGCCGACGGCGGCTCGGACGTCCCGGACTGGGCACGCGCCGCCACGCCGCACTACCTGAACTACCGCAAGGTCTCCATCTACGGGGGCTCCAACGAGGTGCAGCGCACCATCATCGCCGGCTCGATCCTGGGGTTGTGAGACGACCGTGAACTTCGACTACGACAGCGAGCAGAACGACCTCCGGGAAGCCGTGCGCGGCCTGCTGGCCCGCGCCTACTCCGACAGCGAGCAGCGCCGCGGAGTGGTCAAGGCCGATCCGGGCTTCGACGAGAAGACCTGGTCGCGCCTGGCCGAGATGGGGCTCCTGGGGCTGCCCTTCGCCGAGGACGACGGCGGCATGGGCGCCGGGCCGGTGGAGGTGGCGATCGTCGCCGAGGAGATCGGCCGCGTCCTGGCACCGGAGCCGTTCATCGAGACGGTCGTCCTGGCCGGCGGCCTCGTCTCCGCCGTCGGCACGGCGGAGCAGAGGGCCGAGATCCTCGGGGGCATCTCCGAGGGGTCGACGATCGCGGTCTTCGCGCACGCCGAGCCACGCACCCGCTGGGCCGCGACGGCCCGGGAGGTCACGGCCACGCAGAGCGGCGACGGCTGGACGCTGACCGGGGTCAAGGAGCCGGTGCCCAGTGGCGCCCGCGCCGACCTCCTCGTGGTCAGCGCGGCCGTCGACGGCGGCACCGGCCTGTACCTCGTCCAGGGTGACGCCGCCGGGCTGACCCGTACCGCCTACCGCACGCACGACGGCACCCGCGCCGCCAACGTCCGCTTCGACGGGACGCCGGCGCAGCAGCTCGGCGAGGGCGGCGACCAGACCGCCGCGATCGAGCGGGCGCTGGCGGAGGCCCGGATCGCCTACGGGCACGAGGCGATCGGCGCCATGGACACCGCCCTGCGCACGACGGCGGACTACCTCAAGACGCGCAAGCAGTTCGGCGTCACGCTGAACAAGTTCCAGGCGCTGACGTTCCGGGCGGCGGACATGTACGTGTCCCTCGAGCTGGCGCGCAGCGTGGCGCTGTGGGCCTCCATGGTGCAGGACGCCGGCGGCGACGTCGTCGCGGCCGCGGACCGCGCCCGGCTGCAGGTGAGCCGGGCCGGCCGGCACATCGGCGAGGAGGCCATCCAGCTGCACGGCGGCATCGGCGTGACGGCGGAGTACTCGGTCGGGCACTACACCAGCCGGCTCATCGCGATCGACCACCTGCTCGGCGACGGCGACTGGGCCGCGGCGCGCCTGGCGGCGAAGGTCGCCGACTACGAGACCGTCGACCCGCTGGGCGCCCCGTACGCCGGCTGATCCGACGGGTCAGCCGGCGATCCGGCGCACCACGAGGCGGTTGGCCCAGTCCGGCGTGACGGCGGACGCGGCGGCCAGCACGCGGGTCTGTGCGCCCACCGGCCGGTGGGGTGACCGCAGCCACCGCCGGCGCTCGTGGACGACCCTCCATGCCGCGGCCGCGATGTCCCCGGCGGTGAGCCGGACGCCCAGACGGGCGACGCTCCTCGCCGACCGGCCGTCCCGGCTGACCATCTCGGTGGCCACGAACAGCGGCAGCAGGCTGCGTACCCGGACGCCGTCGCCGCGCCATTCGATGTCGAGGGCCTCGGTCAGCGACTTCGCGGCGGCCTTGGTGGCGCCGTAGGTCGCCAGCGAGGGCTGACCGTAGAGCGCGGACGCCGAGCAGAGGTTGAGCAGCAGGCCCCGGCGCGCCCGCCGCAGACAGGGATGGCCGGCCACGGCGCCGTTGATGACGCCGCCGACGTTGACGTCGACCATCCGCCGGTGCGCCTCGCCGTCGATCGCGACGAACGGGCCGGAGGCGAGCACCCCGGCGTTGTTGACCAGGACGTCGAGCCCGCCGTCGCCGCAGAAGTCCCGCAGGACGGCGCGCCACTGGTCGGGGTCGCGGACGTCGAGGACGCCGTGCACCGCGGCCGGCGAGCTACCGGCGGCGTCCGCCGCCGCGTCGGCGTCGACGTCGACGTCGTACAGGCCCACGCGCCAGCCGCGGGACAGGAACAGCTGCGCGGTCGCCCGGCCGATCCCCCGGCCCGCTCCGCTGATGAGGATGCTGCCCCGCTGCCCGCTCATGGTCACGGACAACACCTACCGGACGGTTAGACGACCCAGTTCTCGGCGTCGGCGTCGGAGGCCTCGCCGAGCATCGCGCGGCGCAGCTCGTCGGCGTCGGCGCGCACCTGGTCGAGGACCGGCACCAGGTCGTCCTCGCGCAGGTTCCCGCAGGTGAGCCGGCCGATCGGCACCTCGTCGTAGTCCTCGGTGGTCAGGCGCGCGGCCACCTCGAACGCCGCCCGCAGGAGGGCACCGTCCATGGTGCGGTACTCGTCGATCTCCTTGAGCGGGTTGGTCAGCGCGTGCGGGAAGCCCCACTGCTCGAGCGCGACCGCGGTGAGCCGCAGGCTGTTGATGCCGTAGCGGCGCGTCTCGGCCGTGCGGCGGCCGCGGAAGGTCGACTCGGTCGAGAGGATCTCCTCGTAACCGTCCGGGTCGTTGTGGTGCAGCAGCGCCGCGCCCATCTGCGCGAGCAGACCCAGGCACAGCGAGTCCTGGGGCCGCTCGCCGAAGCGGGGGGCGAGCGTCGAGGCGGCCAGCGCCAGGCTGGTCGTGACGTTCCAGAAGTTCTCGGGCAGCCGCGACTCGTCGTCCAGGTTGGTCAGGGCCACGGTGGCCATCGTCCGCACGGTGGTGAACCCGACGACGGTGACGGCGAACTGCAGCGAGGTGACCCGGCCGCGCATGCCGAAGTAGGCGGAGTTGGCCAGCTTCATGACGCGGCTGGCGAGCGCCACGTCGGAGGCGAGGATCCGCGCCAGCGCCTTGGCGTTGGTGTCGTCGGAGTTGGCCACCGAGACGATCTGGGCGGCCACCGGGCGCTGGGCAGCCATGGTGTCGATGCTCGCCAGGACGTGCTCGATGTCGAACACCGGGCCGGCCTGGACGGGATCGGCCCAGCTGGGCAGCGGCGTGACTGTCATCGGGATTCCTCCGCGTGGGCGGCGAACCACGCCGCGGCGTGGCCACCGGTCATGGGCTCGGCCAGGCTGAAGCCCTGCAGGTAGGTGGCACCCAGCTCGGTGAGCTGCGCCGCCTGCTCGGCGGTCTCCACGCCCTCGGCGACGGTACAGAGGTTCAGGGTGTGGGCCAGGGCGATGACGGCCGAGGCGATCTCGGCGTGTCCGCCGGCCATCTCGGCCACGAAGGACCGGTCGACCTTGAGGCAGTCCACCGGCAGGTGGCGCAGATAGGCCAGCGACGAGTAGCCGGTGCCGAAGTCGTCGATCGCCAGCTCGATGCCGCCGTCCCGGAGCTCCTGCAGGACCTGGCGGGCGGACGCGGGGTCCTTCATCAGGGCCGACTCGGTGATCTCGATGGAGATCCGGGACGCGTCCAGCTGGTGCCGCTCGAGGGCGGCAGCGACCTCGGCGGCCAGGTTGTCGTCGAGGTCGAGCGCGGACACGTTGACGTTCGCCCGGGGCGGGGCGGCGTTCCCGAGCAGGTGGTCCCACTCGGCGAGCTGGCGGCAGGTCTCGTCCAGGACGAAGAGACCCAGACCGGAGATCAGCCCGCTCTCCTCGGCCAGCGGCACGAAGGCGGCGGGGCTGATCGGCCCGCGCTCGGGATGCGTCCAGCGGGCCAGCGCCTCGACGGCGACGGGGACGCCGTCCCGGGCGCTGAAGATCGGCTGGTAGGTCAGCGTGATCTCGCGGCGCTCGATCGCGTCGCGCAGCTCGGCCACCAGCCGCAGCTTGTCCCTCGCCTCGGCCCGGGCCTGCTGGTCGAGGACCGTGATCCGGCCCTTGCCGCCGGCCTTGGCCTGGTACATCGCGATGTCGCAGTCGCGGATCAGCTCGTCCGCGGCCACGTGCTCGACGGTCTGCACGGTGACGCCGACGCTGGCGTAGGGGCGGATGTCGACGCCGCCCAGCCGCATCGGGCGGGCGAGGGCCTCGGACACGCGGCCGGCGAGCGCGACCGCGGCCTCCTCGTCCACGTGCTCGCAGACGACGACGAACTCGTCGCCGCCGAAGCGGGCCACGAGGTCGCTCGGGCGCACGGTGGCGCGCAGCCGGTCGGCGACCTCGACGAGCAGCTCGTCGCCGGCCGTGTGGCCGAGCGAGTCGTTGACGACCTTGAAGTTGTCCAGGTCGAGGAAGAGGCAGGCCAGCCCGCCGTCGCCGGGCTGGAACCGCTCCTCGACGTACTGCGCGAGCAGGGTGCGGTTGGGCAGCCCGGTCAGCGGGTCGTGGTTGGCCTGGTGGGCGAGCTTGGCCTCGAAGGCCAGCCGGTCGGTGATGTCCTCGATCGTGCCGACGAAGCCGGCCCCGACGCCCGGGGTGAACAGGTGGGCGAACCGGATGACCGTCGTACGGCTCGTGCCGTCGTCGCGGACCAGGCGCGCCTGGATCTCCACCTCGTCGCCGTCCAGCGCGGCGGCGACCTGCTCGATGACGCCGTCCAGGTCCTCCTCGTGGATCGTGCTGATCCAGCCGGTGCCCAGGAGCTGTTCGGCCCGGAGGCCCACCAGGCTGCAGAACGCGTCGTTGACGTGCGCCAGGCGCATGCCCTGCTCGGAGAGGAGGGTGGGAATGGGCGAGCGCTCGGTCAGGGCCGAGAACCGGCGCTCGTGCGCATCGGCGGTGGCCCGGAGGGCCTTCTCCTGCTCGTTGGACGTGGACAGGATGCGCACCGTCCACGTCCGGCCGCCCGGCGCGGGGGTGGTCATGACGACGGCTTCGATGATCTGACCGCTGGCGGTGCGCACGGGAAGGGTCATGCGGGCCGCGCGCTCGCGGCGCAGCAGCAGCTTGAGCTCGCCGCCGCCGAGGCTGGGGAAGAGGTGGTCGAGGGCGACCGTGCGCACGTCGTCGAGGCCGTAGCCGAGCAGCTGGGTGGCGCCTTCGTTGCACCACGTCAGGCGCTGCGAGGCATCGACCGTCTCGGCGACCAGGATCGCCAGGGTGTCGCTGACAGTGGCGCTGTAGAAGACCGTCGAGACGACTTCCGGTGGTACGAGGTCGTGGTCAGGCACGCTGATCGTGACGGACACGGTCCTCCCCTCCCCATTCCCGGTGCCGTCGTTCGCCGGCACCGCGTGCGGGGCAGCTGCGCCCCGCTGGGGAGTCTTTCGGCCGTTCCGGGGGGTGGTCTTCACCCGTACGTGCTCGGGGCCCCCCATTGGGGGGAGGAGGGCGGAACCGGCCGTCACCCTGCGCAGGAGCTCCTCGGAGGAGGAAGAGCGGTACCCGGCGACGGGCGCCGACCAGCGGTGGGGCGGCCTACCCGGCGGCGGTCGTCGTCCCGAGCCAGCCGAGCATCATGTCCAGCGGCTCCCGCCAGCGGGCGTCGAGCATCAGGTCGTGCCCCATGCCGGGGAACTCCTCGACCCGCGCACCGTAGCGGGCCGCCGTCGACCGGACGCCGCGGATCGGCACGAGCCGGTCGTCGGGGGTCGCCAGGACCAGCACCGGCGGCGAACCCAGCGGCGGACCGGCCGGCCGGTGCAGGAGCAGCTGGTACTGCACCACGGCCGACTCACCGCCGCAGCGGTCGGCGTGCGCCTGCGCCTCGGCCGGCTCCAGCTCGTGGAACAGGTAGTCCGGCCGCAGCGGCAGCGATCCCCCGGCCACGATCTTGAGCGCGTCGAGCGGGTGCCGCCGGGCGATCGCCACGAGCGAGGAGACGGCAGGGTGGGCGGGGACCGGCGCGACCAGGACGGCGGCCCGCGCGGCGTACCGCGCCAGCGCCCGCTGCACGACCAGCCCGCCCATCGAGTGGCCCACGAGCACGGCCGGCCGTGGCAGCGCCGACGCCGTCGCCACCACGTCGTCGGCGTAGTGACGCAGCTGCGCCGTCTTCAGCCGTCCGGGGCTGCCGCCGTGGCCGCGCAGCGACACCGCGTACGCCGGATAGCCGGCGTCCGCGGTGGCGGCGAGCCAGTTCTCCCAGCACCACGCCCCGTGCCCGAGGCCGTGCACGAACAGCACGGGCGGGCGGCCGGTGTCGGTCGCGGGCAGGTGTTCGTGCAGCTCCAGGGTCGGCGCGTCGGTCGTCACCGGCGGAACCCTAGCCACGCCCGGAGGCGAGGAGTCTCAGGAGGCTCCGGTGCGGAACGACACGAGGCGGCGCAGCCGGGCGAGGCTCTCGGCGGAGCTCAGCAGCGCGAGCAGGGTGAGCGTGCCGGCGAAGACGAAACTGGTCCCGTCGGAGAGCCCCAGCACCGTCACCAGGCTTTGGCTCAGCACGAGGATGGACGCGCCGATCGTGGCGCCGACGAGGCTGCCGTGCCCGCCGCTCAGCGCGGCGCCGCCGAGGATGGGCGCGGCGATGGCCAGCAGCGTGAAGTTGTTCCCCGCGTTCGGGTCGCCGATGCCCACCTGCGCGGCGAGGATCACGCCGGCGACGCCGGCCAGCGCCGCACAGGTCAGGTAGCACAGCGTCCGCACCCGGCTCGTCGGGATCCCCAGCCGGCGGGCGAAGACCCCGTTGAGTCCCACGGCGCGCAGGCGGAGGCCGGCGCCGGTGCGGCGGAACACGACGTCCGCCGCGACCAGCAGCACGACCAGCACGATCAGCGCGACGGGAACCGGCCCGAGCTTGGTGAGCATCAGGGCCGTGCTCAGCTCCGGTGAGATCAGGCCGGAGGCGGTGGGCCGCAGGATGTAGGCGAGGCCGGACACCATCCCCAGGGTCGCGATCGTCGCGATCACGGGCGAGATCTTGATGCGTTCGACGAAGAACGCGTTGACGCCGCCGACCGCCAGCCCGAGCCCCAGGGCGATGAGCAGCCCGATGAGCAGGACCTTGGCCATGCTCCCGGTCTCGGCCCACGTGGACATGAGGACGACGGCCAGGGTCATGGTGGCCCCGACGGAGACGTCGATGCCCCCCACCATCAGCACGAAGAACTGGGCGGCGGCGACGGCCACCAGCGGCAGCGCGACGAGCAGGACGTTGTAGATGCTGTTCTCGGTGAAGAAGGTGTCGTTCTGCGACTGCGCGAACAACGCCAGGGCGAGCATCAGGCCGACCAGGGCGAGCAGCCGGATGCCCTCGGCCGAGAAGAAGCGGCCCAGCCCCTTCCGGCGACCGCTGACCGGCGCGTCGGGCACGATCGACTCGGCCGCCTCGCCGATGACGTCCGCGTCGGCGGCCAGCTCGTGCTCGACGGCGAAGGCGCCGACGATCGACTCCTCGGAAGCGCCCTGACCCGCGAGCTCCCTGGTCAGCTGCCCACGCGACATGACCAGGATGCGGTCGCACAGCCCGGCGAGCTCGGAGGCGTCGGAGCTGACCACGACGACGGCGCTGCCGCTGTCGGCGATCGCGCGGAGGAACCGGTAGATGTCGAGCCGGGAGCGGGCGTCGACGCCCTGGGTCGGCTCGTCGATCAGGACGACCTTGGGACTCATGGCCAGCACGCGGCTGAGCGCCACCTTCTGCTGGTTGCCGCCGGAGAGCTCCGTGGGCAGCTGTCCGGCGTGCCCGATGCGGATCCGGTACCGCGCGATGGCGTCGGCGATGAAAGAGCGCTCCTTGCGGATGTGCATGATGCCGCCGCCGGACAGCTCCCCCAGCACGCCGATCCCGAGGTTGTCACCGACGGTCAGCCCCGCGAACAGCGACTCGTTACGGCGGTCGGAGCTGAGGTACACCACCCCGGCGTCCACCGCCGAGACGTAGCTGCGCAGGCGCCGCCCCCCGACGTCGACGGTGCCGTGGTTGTCGCCGAGGCTGGCCAGGCTGCGCAGCAGGGGGAGCTGCCCGTTGCCGTCGGCGCCCGCGATGCCGACGATCTGGCCGCCGCGCAGCTCGAGGTCGATCGGCCCGAAACCGAGGCCGGCCAGCTGCTGCGCGGTCAGCAGCACCTCGCCGTCCCCTGCGTCGGTGCGGTCGGGGAACTCCAGGTCGACCCGCGTACCGGCCATCAGCTCGACGAGCCGGAGCGGGGTCACGGTGGACGCCTCGTAGGTCCCCTGGTACTTGCCGTCGCGGAGCACGGTCACCTCGTCGGCGACCCGCATCACCTCCGAGAGCCGGTGCGTCACGAAGAGCACGGCACTGCCGCGCGCGGCGACCTGGCGCATCAGGTCCAGGACGATGTCGACCCCGCGGGAGTCGAGGGCCGATGTGGCCTCGTCCAGGATGAGGACGCGCGGCTCGCACGCCACCGCGCGGATGATCTCGACCAGCTGCTGGTCCCCCGGGGGGAGGGACGCGGCCGGGACATCGGGATCGACGTCGAATCCGTGCCGGTGCAGCAGCTCGGTCGCCCAACCCGACATGCGGGACAGGGCCGGACGGCTCTCCGCCGGCGTGCCGAGGTAGAGGTTCTGGGCCACGGACAGCTCACCGATCAGGGAGCCGTCCTGGAAGACGGTGATCGCACCGAGGCGCTGGGAGACGGCCGGGCGGGCGACCTGCACCGGCGTGCCGGCGATCTCGACCGTGCCGTCGTCACGGGCCACCGTGCCGCTCACGATGCCGACGAGCGTGGACTTGCCCGAGCCGTTCTCGCCGACCAGTGCGTGGATCCGTCCGCCCGTGAGCGTGATGCTCACGTCCTGCAGGGCCTGGACCGCGGCGTAGCGCTTGGACAGCCCGGTCGCGACGAGGAGCGGCGGTCCGTCGTGCCCGAGCGCCTCAGGGTCGCGGACGGCGGTCTGTGCGGTCTTCTCGGACACGAACGGTCCCTTTCGATCGACGAGCGTCCGGGGAGAGGTGCACCGGGGCGGGGGCAAGCGCCCCCGCCCCGGTGCGGGCCGTCAGCCTGCGGACAGCATCTTGGTCAGCAGGTCGTCCGGGATGAGGACGCTGGGACCCGGGTAGTCGTCCGGACGGTCGCTCTCGTACAGACCGGGCTCGGCCTGGACGAAGGGCTGCGGGACGATGATGTCGGCTTCCACGTCGTCATCGGCGAGGAGGCCCATCACGGAGGTCACCGAGACCCGGCTCTGCCAGTTGAGGCCGTTGGTGAAGTACACCGGGAACGCGCGGTCGGTCCCCTGCGCCTCCTCCCAGACCTTGGCCATGCCGTTGTTGGCCGTCCAGGTCACGATGGCCGGCGGCTTCTGTCCGGCCTGGTCGTAGGCCTCGATCACCTGAGGGATCGGGTCGGCGTAGTCGTAGAAGATGCCGCTGTACGTCTTGCCCGAGCTGACCAGCGCCGAGGCGGCCTCGAACGCGCCCGCCAGGGTCCAGTCGGTGTCGAGCTTCGTGCCGACGGTGATCCCGCTGCCGAGGCTGTCCTCGAAGCACTTGTTCCAGGTCGCGCCCTGGGGGTTGCCCGGGGTGCCGTTGAGGATCGCCACCTCACCGGTGAGCTTGAGGTCGTCGGTGGCCACCTTCGCCATCTCCTCGCCGACGGCGCACACGTCGCCGTGCACCTGGCTGGCCAGGGAGTCCTCCGGCGCGTCCGGCACGGGCCCGACGTACGTCGAGATCTTGGCGCCCTGCGCCTGCGCCGCCTTGAAGGCCGGGAGCGCGGCGGCACCGAAGTCGTTGTAGCTGACGATCGCCGTGGCGCCCTGCGCCGCGAGGCTGCGGACGTTCGACTGGAACGTCGCCAGGTCACCCTGCGCGTCGGTCGAGATGATCTTCCCGACCTCGGGGTAGGTGAGCGCCTGGAGGATGGCCTCCATCTTGCTGATCCGGCGCCACTGGTTCTGGCCGAACGCCTCCGCGATGCCGACCGTGACGTCCCCGTCGCCGATCTCGCAGCTCGTCTCCGACCAGCACTCGAAGGCCTTGTCCAGCTGCTCGTCCGTGAGCTCGATCGACGCGCGCTGGAACGTCTCCTGGACCGTGGGGTCGAGGTCGTCGAACGCCACGTCCTCGGTGAGGAAGGCCCTGCCGACCGTCTCGTCGACGGTCGCCTGGTCGATCGAGTCGAGGTCGACGCTGGAGTCCGACCCCTCGCTGCCGCCGCCGCCGCCATCGTCGTCGCCTGAACCGCAGGCGGTGAGCGTCAGGGCGAGTGCGGTCAGGCCGATCAGCACCGGCCTGCCTCTGCCACGAAGGTTGCCGCGGCGGCGCATGAGGTTACCCATCGTTCTTCTCCTGGTTCTCTCGGTTCATGGGCTGATCCGGGACGGACCGACCACGGGTGGTGCCACCGCGCATGGCGGAGATCGAGGACCACCTGAACTTCCGCGAGGTGGCGACGAGCGTGAGACCGACGCCCAGGACGACGCCCTGGAAGGCCTGTGCGACACCGGACGAGTAGCCGCGCACCCGGAAGATGAAGTCGAGGACCACGAGGAACAGCGCGCCGAGCGCGGTTGCACCCGGCCGCACCCGACCACCGGAGAGGGCGGCGCCGCCCAGCACCACGGCGACGATCGGCGTGAGGAGGTAGGGCGTGCCGAGCGTGAGGTCGGGGGTGGCCAGCAGGCCGGCCAGGAGGACGGCTCCCACGCCGACGATGAACGTGCCGGTCATCCAGGCCGCCAGCCGCTGGCGGGTGGCGGCCAGGCCGCTGTTCTCGGCGGCGACACGGGCCACGCTGCTGGCCGCGACCCGGCGACCGGTCGTGTGGTAGCGCAACCAGAGGGCGATGATCCCCGCGACGACGAGGGCGATGATCAGGATCACGCTGATCTGGGCCAGCCGCGTCCGGGCGAACCCGGACAGGTCCGACGGGACGTTGGAGACCGCGAGCACGGGACCCCGGTAGACCCGCGTGATCCCGGCGATCAGCTGGCCGGTGGCGAGCGTGACGACCAGGGCGTCGAGCCGGGTGACCTCGACGAGGAGCCCGTTGACCAGTCCGATGCCCAGGCAGACGACCAGGGCCAGCGCGACGGTCTGCAGCAGAGCGCCGTTGTCGCCCGCCGCCGACTTCAGGACGATGATGCCGACCAGGGTCGTCGTGAACGGGATGCTCAGGTCGATGCCGCCGGTGCCGATGATGAACGCCTGGCCGAGCGCCATCAGGATCATCACGCCGACGGTCGGCGTGAGGGTCGAGAGGCTGGCCCGGCTGAACAGGTCGACGTCGAGGAGCAGGAGGCCGACCAGCACGAGGACGACGTTGGCGAGCAGGATGCCCTGACCGGGCAGCCGGAACGGCCGGCGGCTCACCGCCCCGGCGGCCGGGGCAGGGGTCTCCGCGGTGATCGTCATCGGACCCACCTCCTCCACCGTGCGTGCGTGACCCGCGTCACATCGCGCGGGACTACGGGAGAAAGTAGGAACGGGAGCCCGCCGGCCGCCGTGTCACTTTGGGACATGCTCCAGTGGGACGCCCCCACGTCAGGTGCCCAGCACCGTGCTGCGGAGCTTGGCGAGGCGGTCCAGCTCCTGCAGCATCTGCGCCGGCGTCTCGCCGCCCAGGTACATGTTGACGTGGGCCACGCCGTTGTCCCGGTACGCCGCGAGCGACGCCTCGTCCGAGGACCCAGGCGCGACGCCCACCCCGACCGAGTCGGGGTCCCGCCCGGCCTCGGCCACCATGGCGCGGAACCGCGGGATCGACTCCGTCAGGAGGGGGTCGGCCATGGGTGGCGTGGGGTACCAGACGTCGGCCCACTCGGCCGCGTGGCGCATCGTCACCGGCCCGCTGCCGCCCAGGTAGATGGGCGGGTTGGGTGTCTGCGCCGGCTTGGGCCAGCACCAGCTGGGCTGCAGCGAGACGTGCTCCCCGTCGAACTCCGCGACGTCGTCGGTCCACATCCTGCGGAGCAGCTGGACCTGCTCCCGCACCCTGGCGTGGCGGGTCGCGAAGTCGACGCCGTGCGTCTCGAACTCGTCGCGGTTCCACCCGAAGCCCACGCCGAAGGTGAACCGGCCGCCCGACAACCGGTCGACCGACGCTACGAGCTTCGCCGTGTGCACGGTGTCCCGGAGCGCGAGCAGGCAGATGCCCGTGCCGACCTCGAGCGTCGTGGTCGCCGCTGCCGCGAAGGAACAGCTGATGAAGGGGTCGTACGTCCGCTTGTAGAAGTCCGGCAGCACGCCGCCGCCGTAGGACTCCGGGTAGTCCGTCGCCCGCGAGACGGGGATGTGCGAGTGCTCGGGGAAGAACATGCTGTCGAACCCGCGCTGCTCGATCTCCGCCGCCAGCGGTCCCGGGTCCAGGTCGAGATCGGTCGCGAAGACGTAGACGCCCACCTTCATGGCTGTGCCCTCCGAGTCGGCTCGCTCCATGAGCGGCGCGGGACGCCACCCAGGTCGCGGAAACGTAGGTCCGCGCTGGTCACGCGCGCTGTGTCAGTTCGGGACAGCGGGCACCGTCGTCAGCCGGGACCGGCGCCGCGGTGGGTCTCGTCGAGGGAGAACGTCCCGTCGATCGTGATGCCGCCGTCGACCGGGAGGACCACACCCGTGACGAACGACGCCTCCGGCGAGACCAGGAAGCCGACGGCCGCGGCGATCTCGTCCGGGCGGCCGAACCGCATCAGGGGCGTGCGGCTCAGGAGGCGGTCCCGGTCGAGCGCGCCCGAGTCGAACCCCGACAGCATCATCGGCGTCTCGATGTAGCCGGGGGCCACGGCGTTGACGCGGATGCCGCGCCGTCCCCACTCCGCCGCCAGCGTGCGGGTCAGCCCGACGATCCCGGTCTTGGCGGTGCTGTAGCCGAGGCGCTGGGGCAGGCCGAACGTCGACCCGACCGACGCCAGGTTCACGATCGACGGCGCTGCCGACCGTCTCAGGTACGGGTAGCCGGCCCGGCTGCAGCGCATCGTGCCGCCGAGGTTGACGGCCATCTCGCGGTCCCACTGCCGCGAGTCGAACTCCGCGGCCGGCTGACGCGAGATGATCCCGGCGTTGTTGACCAGCACGTCGAGGACCCCGTCGGGGCCCAGCGCCGCGAACGCCTGCTGCACGGACTGGTCGTCGGTCACGTCCATCGCGAGCGGGAGCACCGCCGACCCGCCGTCGGACAGCTCCGCGGCCGCCGTCCGGACGAACGCCTCGTCCACGTCGCCCATGAGCACGCGGAACCCGTCGCGCGCCAGGCGGGCGCTGATGGCAAGTCCGAGGCCGCGCCCGGCGCCCGTCACGAGTGCCGTCCTGCCGGGGACGCCGCTCATCCGGCGGACACCCCCGGTGCGTGGGTCCGCGGCGCGAGGCCGACCGTCACCGGCCGGCCTCGCGCCGCGGACCCCGCGGTCACGCCGGCACGGAGGAGCGCCCGAACACGAAGTTCTCCCGGTACTCGGTGTCCACCTCGTGCTGCATCCGGTCCATGTAGGGCCCGCTGCCGGCCATGTAGAACATGTTGGTGATCGGCTTGCCCGGGATGTTGGAGCCGTTGATCC
Organism: Blastococcus sp.; assembly: GCA_035296685.1. Taxonomy (GTDB): domain Bacteria; phylum Actinomycetota; class Actinomycetes; order Mycobacteriales; family Geodermatophilaceae; genus Blastococcus_B. Next base: position 18,183 of record DATHAK010000047.1, on the reverse strand, counting down.
AGGAGTTGACCTCAGCGAACAGGGTCTGGTTCGCGATCTCGTCGCACTCCGCGATCCAGGCGTTCTCTGACTCCAGCGTGGGTTCGATGGAGCCGAGGTCGTTGTTGCGGACGTACTCGATCGCTCCGGCCACCCAGTTGACCTGCGCCTCGTGCAGCGGAGGCTGGTTGGTGAACGGTCCCATCGGGCCGTAGATCATGAACAGGTTCGGGAACCCGTTGCTGATCAGGCCCAGGTAGGTGCGGGGCCGGTCGTGCCACCGCGCGCGCAGCGTCACCCCGTTGCGCCCCTCGTGGTGGATCTTGAGCTGGTTCCCGGACACCGCGTCGAAGCCCGTGGCCAGGATGAGGACGTCGAGCTCGACGATCCGGCCGGACTCGGTGCGCACGCCGGTCTCGGTGATCTCCGCGATGGGGTCGCTCTTGACGTCGATCAGGTCGACGTTGTCGCGGTTGTAGGTCTCGTAGTAGTCGTCGCAGCACAGCGGCCGCTTCGCGTACAGGTCCTTGGGCGTCAGCAGCTCGGCCAGCTGCGGGTCCTTGACCGTCTCGCGGATCTTCTTGGCGATGACGTCCGTGGCCGCCTTGTTCGCCACCCGGCTGGTCGCCACGTCGTTGAACGCCGCGAACATGTACTGGAATCCGCCGCCGTCCTCGTACACCTTCTCGAACGTGGCCTCGCGCTCCTCGGGCGAGACGCTCTCCGCGGAGACGTCGCTCTCCTTGAAGCCGAAGGCGGTCGTCGAGTAGAGGACCTCGCGCCAGTAGCCCTCGTAGTCCTCCTCGATCCGCTCGAGGAGGCCCGGCGCGATGGGCCGGTGCTTGGAGGGCACGACCCACTGCGGCGTGCGCTGGAACACGGTGAGGTGATGGACCTCCTGGGCGATCTCGCTGATCACCTGGATACCGCTGGAGCCGGTTCCGATCACCCCGACCCGCTTGCTGGACAGGTCGAGCTCGTGCTGCGGCCAGCGCGCCGTGTGGTAGATCTCGCCGCGGAAGCTGTCCTGGCCGGGGAAGTGCGGGACCTTGGTCGCCGACAGGAGGCCGACCGCCTCGACGAGGAACTGCGCGGCGTAGGTCACGGCATTCGCCCGGACGAGCCAGCGCTGGTTGTCCTCGTCCCACTCGGCGCTCTCGACCTGGGTGTTGAACATGATGCTGCGGCGCAGGTCGTACTTGTCGGCGACGTGCCTCAGGTAGGCCCAGATCTCGTGCTTCTCCGGGTAGCGCTCGGTCCACTTCCACGAGTGGAAGAGCTCCTTGTCGAAGGAGTAGCAGTACGCGTTGACCTCGGTGTCGGAACGGGCCCCCGGGTACTGGTTCCAGTACCAGGTGCCGCCCACGTCGCCGGCGTTGTCGAACGCCTGCACCTTCAGGCCCATCTCGTTCCGGAGCTTGTGGATGCTGTAGAGCCCGGCGAAGCCCGAGCCGATGACGATCGCGTCCACGACCGTGAGCTCGCCACTCCCCTGCGCTTCGCTCATCGCTGGCAGTCCTTCCTCGTTGGTCCGTCTGCGCGGCGTCGATCGCGTCGCGCGCGGCCCTCATCGTGAGCAGCGTCACCGGACGTCCGTTGTCCCATTTCGGGACGAACGCGAAGGACGACGGCGACGCACCGGCGGGAAGGAGGCGACCTCCGGGCACGACGCGGGAGCGCCGCGCCGATGAGGACCCCGGCCGCCACCGCGCGCAGTCGAGCAACTGGCCCGGCCGTGGGACAGTGGAACAACTTGGTCCCGGAACCGGTCCAGGTGTGTCAATTTGCGACAGCCGTGTGCGTTCGGGATGGCGCGAGACTGTTGTCCCGGTCACGATGGCGTGCACTGGGGGCTACACCTGCCGGTTCTCGAAGGAGCGGACCATGGGGACGCTGCGACAGGTCGACGCTGCGCGCGAGCACCTGCTGGCGAGCGGGGTCATCCCGGAGCACCTGGCCAAGTCGGTCCGCCCCCAGGTGCTGCAGTCGTGGAAGCGCTCGTTGCTCAGCGGCGCGTCGGTCGCGAATCCCTCGCTCCTGTACCGGGGCGAGCACCACGCCCGGGCCGCCCTGCGCCTGGCCGCCGACCCGGTGCTGTCCCGCCTGGCCGAGGAGCTGGCCGGTCTCGAGGCCGGGGTGCTCCTGTCCGACCACGACGCCGTCGTGGTCCAGCGCTGGGTGTCCGACGCCGGGATCCTGTCGCAGATGGACCGCATCAACTCGAACGCGGGCTTCTGCATCAGCGAGGAGGTCATCGGCACCAACGGCGTGGGGACCGTGATCGAGGTCGACCGCCCCGTGCAGATCTCGGGCCCCGAGCACCTGGCCGAGGCGCTGCGGCCGTTCACCTGCGTGGGGGTCCCGGTCCACCACCCCATCACCCGGCGCCTCGAGGGCGTCATCACCATGAACTGCCGGGCGACGTCCCACAACCCGCTGCTGACGCCGCTCATGACCAGCACGGCCCAGGAGGTGGAGTCACGCCTGCTGGCCCAGGCCAGCACCAGCGAGCGGCTGCTCCTGGACGCCTACCTCGTCGCGATCGGCTCCCGACGGGCCCCGATCGCCGCGATCGGCAAGGACATCTTCATGGCCGGCCCGCGGGTCACCGACCTCCTGGAAGGCATCGACCGCGCGGTGCTCTGGGAGTACGTCCGGGGCGTCGCCCTCGGCTCCCGGACGCACGCGGAGGAACTGGGGCTGACCACCGACCGCTTCCGCATCACCCGGTGCACGCCGGTCGAGCGGGACGGCGCGGTCATCGGCGCGCTGGTGGAGTTCGACCTCTACCGCCATGTCCCGGACGACTTCCCGGCCGCCGCGGCCACGAAGCGGACCGTCACGCTGCCCGGCAAGAGCCCCGGGCTGGTGCAGGCCACCGCACACGCCACCCGGCTCGCCGCCAAGGGCGTGCCCATCCTCATCGAGGGCGAGGCCGGCGTCGGCAAGTTCGCCCTGGCGAGGGCGGTGCTCGATTCCGCGCAGGTGGCGTCCGACAAGATCGCCGTCGTCGACGCCGCGGCCGGCTGGGCCGAGGGGGCCAACCAGTTCGTCTCCGAACTGCGGCACCAGCTCGACGGACACCCCGACGCGGTCGTCCTGCGCCACATCGAGGCGCTGAGCCCCGAGGCGGCGGCGGCCACCGCCTCGCTGCTCGACGGCCTGGAGGAGCAGGCGCTGCCGCCGCGGGTCATCGCGACGATGACCACCGGCGATGGCCATCACCCCGGGCTCCGGCGCCTGGTCGACACCGTCGGCATCGGCCGGGTGACCCTCCAGCCGCTCCGCGACCGGCCCGAGGACATCGCCCCCACGGCGCTGGCCCTGCTGGACAAGCACCGTGGGCCGCGCCAGCTGCACTTCTCCTCGGCCACGCTGCGCTGCCTGATGCGCGCGCCCTGGCCGGGGAACGTGCGGCAGCTCGACGCGACGATCCGCGGCCTGCTCTCGACCTGTCCGGGACCCGAGATCCGGCCGGAGGCCCTGCCGCTCGACCTGCAGGGCTCCAGCCGCAAGCGCGACCTGTCGGCCATCGAGGAGCTCGAGCTGTCGGCGATCCTGACCGCGCTCAAACAGCACAACGGCAACAAGGTCGCTGCCGCGCAGGCCATCGGCATCTCGCGGTCCACCCTCTACCGGAAGCTCCAGACGTACCGACTCGACCCGGACAAGCAGTACTTCTGACCGAACGGAACGGCTCCGCGGCGCCTTGTCGCAATGTGGGACAACCGGGCGTCCGCGCAGGCAGCCAGCCTGAGGCCATGTCTGTGTCCGTCACTCCCGCTGCGCCGGTGGACGTCGGAGCCCTGCGGGACAAGGCCCATGCGCTGCGCCGGTCGATGATGGCCATGACCCGCGGCAAGGGCGAGGGCTACATCGCCCAGGGCCTCGGCATCGCCGACTGCCTCGCGGCGCTGTACTTCTCCGAGCTGCGGCACGATCCGGCCCGGCCCGACTGGCCGGACCGCGACCGGTTCCTGCTCTCGACCGGCCACTACTCGATCGCCATGTACGCCGTCCTCGCCGAGGCCGGCTACCTGGATCCCGAGGAGCTGCCCACCTACGGGCTCAACGGCTCGCGCCTGCCCATGAGCACCTTCGACATCACCCCCGGGGTGGAGATCGTCGGCGGCTCGCTGGGCCACGGTCTCGGCCAGGGCGTCGGCATGGCCCTCGGCCTGCGGCTCGACGGCTCCCCCGGCCGCGTCTTCGTCGAGCTCTCCGACGGGGAGCTCGACGAGGGGTCGACCTGGGAGTCGGCGATGGGCGGCGCCACCTTCGGCTGCGACAACCTCGTCGCCCTGGTCGACTGCAACGGCATCCAGGCCGACGGCCCGGTGACCGTGGCGATCGAGCCGGTCGCGGACAAGTTCACCGCGTTCGGCTGGGACACGTACGAGATCGACGGCAACGACATGGACGAGCTGGTCGACGCGCTGGCCTCCTGCCGGGCCCAGGACGGGCGGCCGAAGGCGATCGTCCTGCGGACCACGCCCGGGTTCGGCGTGCCGACCCTGGTGGCCCGGCCCCGGGCGCACTTCGTGCGGGTCACCGACGAGGAGTGGGCCGGCCTGATGGAGGAGCTGGAGGCCGATCGTGACAGGTGAGGCGGCCGTCTTCGGGCAGACCCGGGGCATGGGCGAGCTGATCGAGATCCCCGACCGGGTCACCGAGCTCGCCCCGTTCGGCAGGGAGCTGGCCGCCCTGGGCGCGGAACGCCCCGAGATCGTGGGGCTCACCGCCGACATGGCCCGCTACAGCGACATCCTGCCGTTCAAGGAGGCCCACCCCGACCGCTTCTTCAACGTGGGGATGGCCGAGCAGAACCTCGTCCTGACCGCGGCCGGCCTGGCGAAGACCGGCAAGATCGCCTACTGCACCACGTACTCGGTGTTCGTCACCCGCCGGGCCTACGACTTCGTAGCCATCGCCTGCGCGCACTCGAAGGCCGACGTCAAGATCTTCGCGGGCATGCCGGGTCTCACCAACGGCTACGGCGCCACGCACCAGGCGACCGAGGACCTGAACATGATGCTCGGGATCGCCGATCTCACCGTCATCGACCCGTGCGACGCGACCGAGCTGCGCCAGGTGGTGCGCGCGGTGGCGGACATCCCGGGCACCGTCTACGTCCGGCTGTTGCGCGGCAACGTGCCGGTCGAGCTCGGCGGGGACTACCGGTTCGTGCCCGGACAGGCCGCGCTGCTGCGCGAGGGCCGGGGCGTCGGGGTCGTCTCCACCGGTTACATGACGGCCCGGGCACTGGAGGCCGCCCGGCACGCCGAGACCAGCGGTGTCCAGGCTGGGGTGCTGCACGTGCCGACGCTGAAGCCGTTCGACCGCGAGAGGGTGCTCGACTTCGCCGGCCGCTACGACCGGCTCGTCGTCGCCGAGAACCACAAGACCACCGGCGGCCTGGGCACGCTGGTCACCGAGGCCATGTTCGACGCCGGGGTGCTCCGGCCGGTCATCCGCGTCGGTCTCGCCGACGAGTTCTTCGAGTGCGGGTCGCAGGAGTACCTCGAGGCCAAGTACGGCGTCGACCTGCCCCGGATGGTGCGTGCCCTGGTCGAGGGCACATGACATGAGCCGGCTGAGGATGTTCGCCGGGCCGCTCCGGTACGTGCAGGGGCCGGGCGCACTCGACGTCCTCGGCGGGCTGCTGGCGCCGTACGGCGAGCGGCCGCTGGTGGTCACGGACGCGTACGTGCGGGGGCTCCTGGGCGACCGGGTGGCCGCGATCCTCGCGCGCGGCGGCCTGTCGCCGGTGTTCCGCGAGCTGCCCGGCGAGATCACCGCGGCCGCGGCGGACCGGATCGCCGCGTCGGCCCGGGCCGAGGGGGCGGGCATCGTCGTCGGGCTCGGCGGCGGCAAGTCCCTCGACGCGGGCAAGGCGGTCTCGCTCCGGCTGGGGCTGCCCGTGGTCACCGTCCCGACGGTCGCCTCGAACGACAGCCCGACCAGCGCGGCCATCGCCATGTACGACGATGCCCACCGCCTGGTCTCGGTCGACCGGCTGCCGGCCAACCCGCACGCCGTCGTGGTGGACACCGAACTGGTGGCCGCCGCGCCGGTCGCGTTCCTCCGCGCGGGGATCGGGGACGCCGTCGCGAAGAAGTTCGAGGCGGCCGCATGCCGGGCCGGCTCGGGCGTGACGGCCCTCGGGACGCGTCCGCTCCGGATCGGGTCGGCCATCGCCGACGCCTGCTACACGGCACTGCGCGAGCACGGTGCGGCGGGGCTCGCGGCCTGCGAGCGCGACGAGGTGGACGAGTCGCTGGAGGCGGTCGTCGAGGCGGTGGTCCTCCTCAGCGGCCTCGGTTTCGAGAACGGCGGGCTGTCGCTCGCGCACTCCCTGACCCGGGGCCTGATGCAGGCACGGGGCGCCCGCGACGCGATGCACGGCCAGCACGTCGCCTGGGCCACCCTGGTCCAGCTGGTGGCCGAGCAGGCACCTGCCGACGAGCTCGCCGACCTGCGGGCCTTCCTGCTGGAGGTGGGCCTGCCCACCTCTCTCGGCGACCTCGGCATGCCCGACCCCACGGCCGAGGAGATCCGGGGCATCGCCCGGATCACGATGACCGCCCCGCACCTCGCCAACCTGACGGTCCCCCTCACCGAGGACCGGCTGGTCGAGGCGGTCCTCGCCGTCGAGGAGCTGGGCGCCCGCGCGGTCACCTGACCGGGCCGTCGGCGGGGCGTCAGCCGCCGGTGGCGGCCGGGGGCGTGCGGGCCGCCTCCGGAGCCGGCGCGCCCAGCGCCGGGACGGCGGGCGGCGGCGGGACCCCCCGCGCCGCGCGCAGCACCCCGATGACGGCGCCGATGAGCCACAGCGCAAAGGCCACGGACGCCACGCCCGCGCTCCAGAAGCCGGACAGGCACAGCACAGCAACGGCGTAGGACACCCAGACGGCCCACGTCGGCAGGGCCCGCGCCTGCTGGGCGATCCGCGTCGTCACGGCCACCAGCGTCGCGCCGCCGGTCAGTCCGGTGAGCGCGACGATGGCTCCCGCCGTGCCGAGCACGCGGGCGGTGTCCGGGTCGAGGGTGAACGCGTCCGACCGTGCCGTGACCGCGCTCGACACGTCGAGCGACACACCGGTGATCATCAGCCCGCCGAACAGCGCCGCCGCCGGCACGGTCGCGTGCGCGAGGGGGTCGCCGCCGGACAGCCGGTCCAGGACCCTCCGCAGCCCGACGGCGAACCAGAGCAGCAGCGCGACCCCCGCGCCGAGCATCGGCAGCTCGATGCCGGCGGCGGTCTGCCGTGCGCCGTCGCCGAGCCTCTCGAGGATGTCGGCGTCCGACACGCCGGGCGCGTCGACGCCGGCCGACGCGCCCAGCGCCACCCCGCCGGCGAGCAGCACGACCGCTGCGGCGCCCGCCCATGCCGCGCGCCGAAGTGCTCGGAACTCGTCCATGCCGCCTCCCGGCTGAGGTCACGGGTGGGTCGGAGGTGGTCCAGGCACCAGGATCCGGGCCCGCGGCGCGACGTAGGGCCGGTCCGAGCGTGCACCCGTGCCGGCCCGCCGGCAAGGCGCCGTGGCCGACCTCGGGGCCACCCCTCGGACCCCTAGCGCCGCAGCACCACGGCGTCCACGGCCGAGATCCCGTGCGGCAGGAGCATCACGGGGTTGGCGTCGAATCCCGCGATCGGCGAGGCGGCGTCCGCCAGTGCCTCGGACGCGCGGACGACGGCCTTCGCCCAGGCGTCGACGTCGGCAGCGGGCTCGCCGCGGAGGCCGGCCAGCACCGGTGCCATCCGCAGCGCGGCGATGGCCTCGTGGACCTCCTCCGAGGTGCACGGCGCGAGCAGCACCCGGGTGTCGGGCATGGCCTCCACGTAGACCCCGCCGGCGCCGAGCACCATGACCGGCCCGAAGACCGGATCGAGGCTGGCCCCGATCAGGGCCTCGTGCAGGCCCGCCACCATCGGCGCGACCAGGAATCCGTCGAGGGAGACCCCGTGCTCCGCGGCCGAGGCCGCGATCTCCTCCGCGGCCGTGCGGGCGTCCGCGGCGGAGGTCCGGCGGAGCCGGACCAGGCCCAGTTCCGACTTGTGCCCGGTCCCGCTGCTGGACCCCTTCACGACGACCTCGCCGACGCCGAGGCGTGCGTAGGCGCCCTCGACCTCCGCCACGGTGGGAACGAACTCGTGCGGGACGACGGGGATCCCCAGTTCGGCCAGGGCCGCCATGCTGTCCGCCTCGTTGAGCTGGCGAGGCTCGACCGGCGGGCGGGGGCCGCATGCGGGCCGGGGCAGGCCGTCGGCTCGCGCCATCCGCCGGCGGTGGGCGAGGTACTGCCCGAGGGCGGCCACCGCGGCCGACTCCTCCTCGAAGACGGGCAGTCCCGCGCGGAGGAACGGTTCGGCGACGTTGGGCTGCGGGACCGACAGGACCAGCGGGGTGCCGGACGCGGCGAAGGCCGCGGCGTCCCGGGCGAACTGCTCGACGTCGTAACCCCGGCCGGCCACCGGGATCGCCAGCAGGCACGCGTCGACGTGGGGGTCGGCACCCAGGACCGGGAGCACCCTCCCGAAGATGCCGCTGTCGGTCAGCAGCGCGGCGGTCACGTCGACCGGGTTGGTCGTGGCCGCGAAGGCAGGCAGCGCCTCCTTGAGGCCCGCGACGGTCTCCGGCGCCAGCTCGGCGAGCGGGACGCCCTCGTCCTCGGCCGCATCGGCGGCCAGCACGCAGACCGCGCCGGAGTTGCTCACCACGGCCAGCCGGTTGCCCGCGGGCCGCCAGTCCTGCAGGTACAGCTCGCTGGCGGCGACCAGCTCCTTCACGCTCTGCACCTGCCAGATGCCGACCCGCTCGAAGAACGCGTCGAGCACCCGGCGCTCGGTGGCGAGGGCTCCGGTGTGCGACGCGGCGGCGCGGCTGCCGCCCGTGCTCCGCCCGCCCACGAGCGCCACGACGGGGGTGTCGTGGCGCCGGGACTTCTCGCCGAGAGCGATCAGCGACTCGGGATCGCCGACGTTCTCGAGGTAGAGCAGGAGGAGGCGCAGGTCGGGATCGTCGATGACCGCCGACGCGAGCTCGGCGGCGCTGACGTCGGCGTCGTTGCCCGTGCCGTGCACGTAGCGCACCCCGATCCCCCGCCGGCGCAGGATGCCGTAGGGCACGGAGGCCAGCGCGCCGCTCTGGCTGACGATGCCCACGGGCCCGTCGGCCGGAGGTTCCTCGGTGAACAGCGTGGAGAAGCCCAGCACCGCCCCGGAGGAGAAGGTGGCCAGGCCCTGGGAGTTGGGCCCGACGATGCGCATGCCGGTCCGGCGGCCGTGGGCGAGGAGCTCTGCCTGCAACCGCCGGCCCTCCTCCGTGGCGGTCTCGGCGAACCCGGAGGACATGACGACGCAGCCGGCCACCCCCATGTCGGCCGCCGTCCCCACCGCCTCGACGGCCGCGGCTCCCGGGACCGCGATGAGGGCGACGTCCGGAACCACCGGGGAGTCGCGCAGCGCCGGAACCGTCGCGAGCCCCTGTACCTCCGCCCGCCGTGGGTTCACCGGGAGGACCAGCCCGCCGTACCCGAACTCGCGCATGTAGCGGAGGGGCCGGCCGCCGATCTTCTCCGGGTCGTCGGACGCACCGACCACCGCCACGGACCTCGGCCGGTGGAAGACGTCCAGGCCGGTCGGGGTGCTGCTCATCGGAATCCCTCTCGCGCGAAGCTCGGGACCAGCCGCGGGCGCGGCCGGTCCTCCGGTCGGTCGGCGTCCGGGGCGTCCTCGACGAAGCTCACCCGGGCCCGGTCCCCGGGAGCCAGGGCGTCGTCGTGGACACGGCCCATCACCAGCGGTCCCTCGTCCAGCTCGACGAGCGCCAGGCCCAGCGGCGGCGAGTCGTCGTCGGGGCCGGCGCTCGTGACGTGCAGCCGGGTGACCGCGACGCACAGGCCCCGTCCGCCGGCGGGCGACGGCGTGGCGTCCCGGCTGCCGCACAGCGGGCAGTGGACGCGGGGCAGGTACCACCGCATCCCGCACCGGTCGCAGCGCACGACGACCAGACGCGGCTCGCCCCGCGTCCAGTCCGCCGGCTCGGGAGCGCTCACCGGGGCCCTCCCCGTCGCAGCACCACGCCGACGTGCGCGGACAGCACGCCGCCGTCGGCGTGCACGTAGGCGGCGTCGCACGCGGCGACCTGGCTGGCGCCCCGCTCGTGCCGCAGCTGTGCCGCCACCTCGGCGACGTGCGCCATGCCGCCGCCGACGCCGCAGTGGCCGTAGGACAGCAGGCCCCCGTGCGTGTTCATGGGGAAGCGGCCGTCGGTCTCGAAGGCGCCGGCCTGCGCGTAGGCGCCGGCCCGTCCCGGGGGGACGAGACCCAGCTCCTCCACCAAGAGGGCGACGGTGATCGAGAAGCTGTCGTAGATGCCGTAGACGTCGATGTCCTCCCACGCGAGCCCCGCGTCCGAGAGGGCACCGTCGGCGGCCCGCGCGGCGCCGGTGTCGGCGGGGTCGAGCGCCGACAGGTGCTGGTGCCGATGCGCCTGGCCGGTGCCGGCGATGGTGAGCGACCGGTCGGAGGTCGCCGCCGCGGACACGACGAACGCCGCTCCCCCGTCGGACACCGGGCAGCAGTCCAGCAGCCGGAGCGGCTCGGCCACCGGCCGGGACTCGAGGACGTCGGCCACCGAGATCGGCTTCTGGAACTGGGCGCCGGTCTTGCGGACGGCGTGGCTGCGCATCTGCACGGGCAGCCCGGCCAGGCCGTCGGGCCCGAGGCCGTGCGCCCACAGGTACCGGGACGCCAGCAGCGCGTAGTACGCCGGGACCGTGCCGCCCAGTGGCACCTCGAGGTCGGCGTGGCCGACCTGCGCGAGGACGGCGGTGGAGGTCTGCCGGGACTGACCGCTGGCCCGGTTCTCCCCCGCGACCACGAGCACGTGCCGGGCGGCCCCGGACTCCACGAGCCGTGCGGCCTGGGCGAGCATCGCCAGGCCGGTGGCCCCGCCGACGCTCATCCCGAAGGCGATGGCCGGGCTGATGCCGAAGCGCTCGGCGAACAGGTTGGCCGGCATGAGGTGACCGGCGACCGTGGAGTAGCCGGTGATCACCGCGTCGATCTCGCCGGGCTCCAGGGTGGCGTCGGCCAGCGCCAGGTCGGCGGCCAGGCACTGCCAGTCGAGCGAGTCAGGACCCGGCTGGCGGCCGAACGCGGTCACACCCACGCCGCTGAGCTGCGCGGTCATGGGTCCTGCCGCTCGGGATCGCGCAGCGCCTGCTTCTGGATCTTGCCCGTCGAGGTCTTGGGCAGCTCGGCGAACCGGACCTGCCGCGGCACCTTGAAGCCGGCCAGGTGGCGGCGCACGTGGCTGACGATGTCCTCGGCGCTCACGGTCGCGCCGGGGCGGACGGTCACGAACGCGACCGGCACCTCGCCCCACTTCGGGTCGGGGACGCCGACGACGGCCGACTCCACCACGTCGGGATGGGCGTCGATGACCCGTTCCACCTCGACCGACGCGACGTTCTCCCCGCCGGTGATGATGATGTCCTTGGCGCGGTCCCTGATCTCCACGTACCCGTCGGGATGGTGGACCGCCAGGTCGCCCGTGCGGAACCAGCCGTCGACGGTCACCGCGGCCGTGGCCTCCGGGTCGCGGTAGTAGCCGAGCATGACGTCGTTTCCCCTGGCGACGATCTCGCCGATGGTCGTGGCGTCGCGCGGGACGTCCTTCCCGTCGCCGTCCAGGACGCGCAGCGGCTCGGCGATGAGGTTGCCGACGCCCTGGCGGGCCCGCAGCGCCGACTTGGCCTCCGTGTCGAGCGCGTCCCACTGGGACTGCCAGTCGTTGATCGCGATCGGGCCGAAGGTCTCGGTCAGCCCGTACAGATGGGTGACGTCCATGCCGAGCCCGTCGAGCCTGGTGAGCAGGGTCGGCGAGGGCGGGGCGCCGCCGGTCTGGACGGCGATCCGCCGCGGCAGGGCGGCGCCGGCCGCGCCCTCGGCCGTGGCGATCATGGTGAGGACCGTGGGGGCGGCGCTGAGGTGGGTCACGCCCTCCTCCCGCAGCAGCTCCCAGATCCGCTCCGGGTCGATCTTCCGGAGGCAGACGTGGGTCCCGCCGATCCCGGTGACGCCCCAGGTCATGCACCAGCCGTTGCAGTGGAACATCGGGAGGGTCCAGAGGTAGACCGACTCGGTGTCCATGCGGCTGTGCACCATCAGCGCGAGGCTCTGCAGGTACGCGCCGCGGTGGTGGACCATCACCCCCTTGGGCCGCCCCGTCGTGCCGCTGGTGTAGTTGATGCCGAGCAGGCCCCGCTCGTCCGCGCACGGCACGAGCGCGGGAGCGGCGGCGGCCAGCAGCGACTCGTACTCGCCGTCCGGCCCGGCGAGCAGGACGGGGATGCCGTGCTCCTCGGCGACCGCCCGCCCGATGCCGGCGTACTCCTCCGACAGCACCAGCAGGGAGGAGCCCGAGTGCCCGATGATGTGACCGAGCTCGGCCGGCGAGAGCCGGATGTTGAGCGGGACCAGCACCGCGCCCCGCATCGGCACGGCGTGGTGCATCTCGAGCAGCACGTGGCTGTTGGAGGCCAGCACCGCCACCCGGTCGCCGGGTTCCACCCCCAGCCCGGCCAGCACCCCGGTCAGCGCCTCGCAGCGGTGCCGCAGCTCGGCGTACGTGAGGCGCAGGTCGCCGTCGACGACGGCCAGGCGCTTGCCGTAGACCTCCGCCGCGCGGGTCAGGAAGTGCATCGGGGTGAGCTCGCTGAACGTGAAGTCGGCCACCCGGGCCTCACAGCCCGCCCACGGAGACGTACTTGGTGTCGAGGTACTCGTCCACGCCCAGCGGACCGCCCTCGCGGCCGATGCCCGACTGCTTCACCCCGCCGAACGGTGCCTGGACGGCGGAGATGCTGGCGTCGTTGACCCCGACCGTGCCGTACTCGAGGCGTTCGGCGACGCGGATGGCCCGGTTGAGGTCGCGGGTGAAGAAGTAGCCCGACAGGCCGTAGTCCGAGTCGTTGGCACGGCGGACGACGTCGTCCTCGTCGGTGAACGTGAAGATCGGCGCCACGGGCCCGAACGTCTCCTCGCGGGCGAGCAGCATCGTGTCGTCGGCGTTGCGGATGACGGTCGGCTGGAAGAACAGCCGGCTGCCGGACGAGGTCTCGGCCCGGCTGCCGCCCAGCACGACCTCGGCACCGCGCTCGAGCGCATCGGCGACGTGGGCCTCGACCTTGACCAGCGCCGCCTCCTCGACGAGGGGCCCGACGTCGACCCCGTCGTCCAGGGGGTTGCCGACGACCAGCTTCTCGAACTCCGACGCCAGCCGGCTCCCGAACTCCTCGGCGACGTCCCGGTGGATGAAGAAGCGGTTCGCCGAGACGCAGGTCTGGCCCATGTTGCGCAGCTTGACCGACATCGCCTCGCGGATCACCAGGTCCATGTCGGCGTCCGGGAACACGATGAACGGGGCGTGCCCGCCGAGCTCGAGCGAGACCCGCTTCATCGTGTCCGCGGCGCCCCGCATCAGGATCTTGCCGACCTCGGTGGAGCCGGTGAAGGAGATCCCGCGCACCCGGGAGTCGGCCATGAAGACCTCGCTCACCTTGACCGGGTCGTTCGCGGTGGCGACCTGCAGCACGCCCGGAGGGAGCCCCGCGTCGTGGAAGACCCGGGCGATCTCCAGCGCCGACAGCGGCGTCAGCTCGGCGGGCTTCACGATCATCGAGCAGCCCGCGGCCAGCGCCGCACCCAGCTTCCGGAGGATCTGCAAAGCCGGGAAGTTCCACGGCGTGATGCAGGCGGTGACCCCGATCGGCTGCCGGAGAGTGATGATCCGCTTCGCCGAGGTGGTGGCCGGGATGGTGCTCCCGTGGACCCGGCGGGCCTCCTCGGCGAACCAGTCGATGAAGCCGATCCCGTACTGCCACTCGCCGACGGCCTGCGCCAGCGGCTTGCCCTGCTCCAGGCTCAGGAGGCGGGCCAGCTCGTCGATCCGCTCCGTGAAGATCGCCACCGCGCGGCGCATGATCACGGCCCGGTCGAGCGCCGTCGTGGTCCCCCAGGGCCCCTGGGCCGCGACGGCCGCGTCGATCATCGCGCGGACGTCGTCCGCCGTCGCGTCCGACACCTTCACCACGACCTCGCCGGTCGCCGGGTTGACCACGTCGAAGGTGGCGCCGTCGGAGGCGTCGCGCCATTCGCCGTTGAAGAGCATCTGGGTGGGAACGTCCACGGTCTGCGTCTCCTTCGTCGGGTGCCGGCGCGTACGGCCGGCGGGTCGGGGATGAGGAGCCTGCGGGGGGCCGGTCAGGGCACGATCGCGACCCGGGCCACCGACCGGCTCTCGCCCGCCTTGAGGGCGTCGGTCACCTCGTCGAGGGGGTACGACCGGTCGGACAGGGCGTCGAACGGGTGCAGGTGGCGGCGGCGCGCGAGGAACGCGACGGCCTTGTGCAGGTACCAGGGGTGGTACCGGAGGACGCCGTGGATGTGCACGCTCTTGCGCGTCACGATCCCGGGGACCATGGTCACCGTCGCCTCCGCGTTGAGGTTGCCGACCGAGGCGATCCGGCCGCCCACCCGGGCCAGGTCGACCGCCTCCACGAACGCGCCCGGCACGCCCGTCACCTCCAGCACCATGTCCGCGCCGGTGCCGCCGGTCAGTTCCTGGACGGCGGCGACGCGGTCCTTGGCCTCGCGGTGCTCGTTCAGGTCGACGGTGTCGGTGGCCCCGAACCTGCGGGCCAGCTCCAGCCGCTCGGGCACGCCGTCGACGACGACCACGCGCGCACCGCGTTCCGACGCGATGGCCGCGGCGTACAGGCCGAGGCCACCGGCCCCCTGGACGACGAGCGTCTCGCCGGCCGAGATGCCGACCTCGTCGAGCACGAACAGCATCTGGGCCAGGCCGCAGTTGGCGCCGGCCACCGTGGCGTCGTCGACCTCGTCGGGCACCTTGTAGAAGTACTGGCCGGGGTGCACGTAGTAGTGGGTGGCGAAGCCGGACCGGAAGTGCGGCGCGACGTCGGGCGGGATGATCCACTGCGCGAGCCCGTTCTGGCACAGGTTGAACTCGGCCCGCAGGCAGGCCGGGCACCGGTGGCAGGTGAGGTAGTAGACCGGGACGACCCGGTCGCCGACGGCCACGGGCTCCCCCGCGTAGTCGGTCGTGACCCCCTCGCCCAGCGCGACGACCCGGCCGACGAACTCGTGCCCGAGCCCGCTGTTGCGCAGCGCGACGCTCTCGTAGTGCCACTGGTGGACGTCGGTGCCGCACACGTTGGCCCGCAGCACCTCCAGCAGCACGGCCCCCGGCGCCACGTCCGGCAGGTCGAAGGACTTGACCTCCACCGTCTCCGGCCCCACCAGCGCCGCGATCTGACCTGTCGGCATCGTCTGCTCTCCCTGCCCGCCGGACATTGCAGGAACCATCAAACGGAAGTGCAGGCCGGCCGACGTGTACGAGATTGCGACAGTGCCTCCGGGCTGTCGCAAAGTGGGACGACGAGCCGGCGCCGACGCCAGCCACTGTGTGCAGACACTCCGGCTGGAAGGACCTCCCATGTCCCTCGGATTCGCCCGCAAGATGTGGGCCCTCGACTGCCCCACCCTCACCGTCGACGCCACCACGCTGATGTACGGCCTGAGCGGCATGCTGACCATCCCGATGCCGTCGTTCTTGATCGAGCACCCCAAGGGGCTCGTCCTGTTCGACACCGGGATCGCACCCGAGGCGATCGTCGACCCGGTCGCGGTGTACGGACAGGAGCTGGCCGACGGACTGGGCATCAGCGGCACCCCCGACCAGGCGATCGACAAGCAGATCGAAGGGCTGGGCTACAAGCTCACCGACGTCACCCACGTCGTGGCCTCGCACTTCCACTTCGACCACTCGGGCGGGACGCACCTGTTCCCGCACGCCAAGCACTACGTCGGCCAGGGCGAGCTGATGTTCGCGCGGTACCCGTCACCCATCGCGGCGTTCTGCTACATGCCCGACCAGATCGAGCGCACGCGCAACTTCGACTGGCGGGAGCTGCCCGGCATCGACATGGACCTCTTCGGGGACGGCAGCATCGTGCTGCTGTCCATGCCGGGGCACACGCCGGGCGAGCTCAGCCTCAAGGTCCGCCTCGCCTCGCGCACCTTCCTCCTCACCGGCGACGCCGTCCACCTGCGCGCGGCGCTCGAGCAGGAGTACCACTTCCCCATCGACTGGGACACGCGGGTGGCGCTGCAGACCATCCAGCGCATCAAGCGGCTGCAGGAGTCCGAGGACGCGACCGTCTGGATCACGCACGATCCCGACGACTGGGCCGACCTCAAGCACGCGCCGTACTGCCACGAGTGACGGCCGTGCGCTGATGGCGATCCTGATCGACTACCGGTGCCCCTCCTGCGGCAGCCGGGAGGAGCGGTGGGCGCCGAGCCCACCGCCGGCCACCGTCCCGTGCGGCGGCTGCGGCGCCGACAGCCACCGCGCGTGGGCGGCGATCGGGCTGTCCGGCCGGGCCCGGACGCGTCCGGACGCCGGGCCGCCGCCGGCTGCCCGCCGGAACCGCAGCATCTGCTCCGAGTACCCGCAGGTCCCCGGTCTGTGCCACATGTCGGAGAGCGCGGGCCGGATGTGGGTGGCGAAGTACCTCCGGGACGGGCGCGCCGTCGAGCGGGAGTGGCAGCGCCAGGAGGAGCGGGCCGCCACGAGGCCGCCGGTGATGGCCGACGCGATCACCCACCACCACGCCCCCGGGGCCGGTGAGCCGAGCGGAACCGCCGGAGGTCAGGAGGACTGAGCGCGAGGTGATCCTGGTCGCATCGGGGCGCTGCCCTGGGGCGACGGCCCGGCAGCAGGCATGATCCCTTCGACCCACCCCACCCCCGGGACGGCCTGCACCGGTGCGCGGTGCCCGGCTGCCCCGGACCGGCCAGGAACGGAGCGCAGCGTTGCGTATCGGAGTTCCGCGCGAGACCAAGGTCCGCGAGACGCGCGTGGCGGCGACGCCGGCGACGGTGACGAGGATCGTCGCGCTGGGGTACGACGTGGTCGTCGAGACCGGCGCCGGCGAGGCGAGCCGCTTCCCGGACGAGGCCTACACCGGCGCCGGTGCCACGATCGGGACGGCGGACGAGGCGTGGCAGGCCGACGTCGTCCTGCGGGTCAACGCCCCGGCGCCCGAGGAGCTGCCGCGGCTGCGGGACGGCGCCACGCTGATCAGCCTGCTGGCCCCCGCGCTGAACCCGGACCTGGTGGACGCCCTCGCGCAGCGCCCGATCACGGCGCTGGCGATGGACGCCGTCCCGCGCATCTCCCGCGCGCAGTCGCTGGACGTGCTGTCGTCGATGGCCAACATCGCCGGGTACCGGGCCGTCATCGAGGCGGCGCACACCTTCGGCCGGTTCTTCACCGGGCAGGTGACCGCGGCGGGCAAGGTGCCCCCGGCGAAGGTGCTGGTGGTGGGCGCCGGGGTGGCCGGGCTGGCGGCGATCGGGGCGGCAAGCAGCCTCGGGGCGATCGTGCGGGCGACCGACGTGCGGCCCGAGGTCGCCGAGCAGGTGCGCTCGCTCGGCGGTGAGTACGTGGCCGTGCCGGCCGGCGAGCAGGAGGTCAGCGCCGACGGCTACGCCCGGGAGATGGGCGAGGACTTCAACCGCCGGGCCGCGCTGATGTACGCCGAGCAGGTGCCCGACGTCGACATCGTGATCACCACCGCGCTGATCCCGGGCCGGCCGGCGCCGCGGCTGCTCACCGAGGAGATGGTGGCCTCGATGCGGTCGGGCAGCGTGATCGTGGACATGGCGGCCGGCATGGGCGGCAACGTGGCCGGCTCGGTGCCCGACGAGCTCGTGGTCACTCCGAACGGCGTGTCGATCATCGGTTACACCGATCTCGCCGGGCGGCTGCCCGCCCAGGCGTCGCAGCTCTACGGCCAGAACATGGTCAACCTGCACACGCTGCTGACCCCCGGCAAGGACGGCGTGCTCGTCCTCGACTTCGACGACGTCGTCCAGCGCGCCATGACGGTGGTCCGCGCGGGCGAGAAGACCTGGCCCCCTCCCCCGGTGCAGGTCTCCGCCGCGCCGGTGCCGGTGGCGGCCGCGCCGGTCGAACCGGCAGCCCCGAAGCCGCCGCCACCCCCGTCGCGGAAGTTCGCGGTGGTGGGTGTGGCGGCCGCGCTGCTGTTCCTGATCACCGCGTTCTCCCCGAACGAGCTGATCCAGCACTTCACCGTCTTCGCCCT
>DATHAK010000046.1:0-32578 GCA_035296685.1 Blastococcus sp. | reverse complement strand
TGTGGCCGGTCACCCTCTCAGGCCGGCTACCCGTCGTCGCCTTGGTAGGCCACTACCCCACCAACAAGCTGATAGGCCGCGGGCCCATCCCCAGCCGATAAATCTTTCCACCACCAGACCATGCGGTCAGCGGTCATATCCGGTATTAGCCCCAATTTCTTGGAGTTATCCCAGAGCCGGGGGCAGGTTGCCCACGTGTTACTCACCCGTTCGCCACTAGCACACCCACCCGAAGGCGGGGGCTCGTTCGACTTGCATGTGTTAAGCACGCCGCCAGCGTTCGTCCTGAGCCAGGATCAAACTCTCCGTAGATGAATTCAATCCACGGCTGAGAACCGCGAGTGCTGGCACTCGCGATATCCATCAACCAAAGGAATCCCAAACCAGGACACAGCCCTGGCACGGGGTATTACTTGGCACTGACTTTCGGCACGCTGTTGAGTTCTCAAAGAGCGGACGCGCAGAAACTCCGGCCTTCCGGCCTTCGTTCGAGGCGGCTTCTCGTGGCGCCACACAACGGTCTGCCCCCGAAGGAGCCTCCCGCTGGCCCCAGGACGGGGTCTCGCGTGGCGCAGAGAGAAAGTTACGTCCGTGTGAGGGTCGTGTCAAACCGGTGGAGCGGTGACGCCGGACACGCGTCCGGCACCTCCGCGACACCTGCCGGACACACGGTGGAGGCCCCGCTCAGGACCCCGCTCGCGCCGTCCGCTGGACGCCCGCCACCGACCGCTTGCCGCGTCGCAGGACCAGCCAGCCACCGGCCAGCCAGGCGTCCTCCCCGGGCACGGCCTCGGCGTCCGTGACGCGCTCGTTGTTGAGGTAGGCGCCGCCTTCCTTCACCGTCCGGCGGGCCTCCGACAGGCTCGACACGAGCCCCGTGAGCTGGAGCAGCTGGGCGATGCTGGGCACCTCGCCGTCCACGGTGACCGATCCGGCCTCGCGCAGCGCGGCCCCGAGGGTCTCCTCCCCCAGCGTGGCCAGGTCGTCCCGGCCGAAGAGCGCACGCCCGGCGGCCTCCGCCTGCTGGAGCTGCTCGGGTCCGTGGACGAGAACGGTGAGCTCCTCGGCCAGCGCCCGCTGGGCCGTCCGGGCGGCCGGCCGCTCGACACTCTCGGCGATCAGCGCCTCGAGCTCCTCGGCCGGCCGCTCCGAGAAGAGTGGCAGCCAGGTGCGCGCGTCGGCGTCGTCCGCGTTGAGCCAGAACTGGAAGAACGCGTACGGGGAGGTGAGCGACGGGTCGAGCCAGATGGTGCCGCTCTCGGACTTGCCGAACTTCGTGCCGTCGGACTTGACCACCAGCGGGGTCGAGACGGCGTGCACCTTCGCGCCCTCCGTGCGGCGGACCAGGTCGATCCCGGCGGTGAGGTTGCCCCACTGGTCCGACCCGCCGGTCTGCAAGGTCACTCCGTGCCGGCGGTACAGCTCACGGAAGTCATTGGCCTGCAGGATCTGGTAGCTGAATTCGGTGTAGCTGATGCCGGCCTCTGAGTTCAGGCGGGCCGACACGGCCTCCTTGGCCAGCATCTGGCTGACCCGGAAGTGCTTGCCGATGTCGCGGAGGAAGTCGATCGCGGTCAGGGGCGCGGTCCACTCCAGGTTGTCGACGTAGATGGGGCCCTTCAGGCCCTCCTGCTCCGCGGGCAATTCCAGGAACGGCGCCACCTGGCGGCGGATGCTCTCCACCCAGCCGGCGACGGTCTCCGGGTCGTTCAGCTGGCGCTCGGCGGTGGGCCGCGGGTCACCGATCAGTCCGGTGGCGCCGCCGACCAGGACGACGGGCTGGTGGCCGGCCCGCTGCAGGGCCCGCAGCACCATGAACTGCAGCAGGCTGCCCACGTGCAGGCTGGGCGCCGTCGGGTCGAAACCGCAGTAGTAGGTGACCGGGCCCTCCGCGAGGTGGGCGCGCAGGGCGGCCTCGTCGGTGCTCTGGGCGATGAGCCCGCGGCGGTGCAGGTCGTCGATCACGTCGTTCACGGGACGCCATCCTGCCCGGCCTTCCGCGGGCGAGGCTTGCCACCCGGGCGGAACACGCTGACCGACGGCGCCTCCGTCTCCCAGAACCGCCACGGCAGGTCGGTGGCCAGGCTGATCCCGACGCGCGGCCCGGCGGAGACCGACGCGGGCGCCGGCCCGCGGTGCAGCCGCACCGGACTGTCCGGTGCGAGCAGGTCCAGCCCGCGGTCGTCGGGACCGATGTCCAGCGCCTGGGTCAGCCGGGCCGGGCCGCGGGCCAGGTCCCGGGCCACTCGGGCGGCCGGCCGGCGCGACCGGGCCAGCTCCTCACCCTCGACCACCTCGCCGGCGCGGAGCAGCACCGCCGAGCCGCGGCCGGCAGGACCCACGACCACGTTGGCGCACCAGTGAACGCCGTAGCTGAAGTAGACGTAGAGCCGCCCGGGCGGGCCGAACATGATCTCCGCGCGCGGCGTCGGGCCCCGGTGTGCGTGCGACGCCGGGTCCTGCCCCTCCCCCGAGTACGCCTCCACCTCGGTCAGCCGCACGGCCGTCCGCCCGGACGGCCGGTCGGTCACCACCCAGCACCCGAGGAGGGACGGCGCGACGACGTCGACCGGCCCGAGCAGATCCGCCTCGGTCATGAGGGGGCCCGGCTCGGACCGGTCGGACGACGGGAGTGCGCTCAGAGCGCCATCTCCTAGAGCACCCCAGCCACGGGTGAGGACGACGCCCAGTCCGCATGCACCACGGCGAGATCCTTGAGTGCCGAGAGCTGCTCGGCCACCCGCTCGGGCGCCGTCCCGCCCCGGGCCCTGCGCGCGGCCAGGGCACCCTGCACCGACAGGACCGACCGGACGGCGGGGGTGAGCCGCTCGTCGATGCCGGCGAGCTGGTCGTCGTCGAGCTGGTCGAGCTCGAGCCCGGCCTCCTCGCAGAACGAGACCATCGCGCCGGAGATCTCGTGCGCCGACCGGAACGGCACGCCGTTGGAGACCAGCCACTCGGCGACGTCGGTGGCGAGCGCGAAGCCCTGCGGTGCGGCGGCCTCCAGGACCTCCGGCCGCAGCGTGAGTGTCGCGACCATGCCGGTGACCGCCGGCAGCAGGAGCATCAGCTGTTCCATCGAGTCGAAGACCGGCTCCTTGTCCTCCTGCAGGTCGCGGTCGTACGCGAGCGGCAGGCCTTTGAGCATGGTGAGCAGGCCGGTCAGGTTGCCCACGAAGCGGCCGGACTTCCCGCGCGCCAGTTCGGCGATGTCGGGGTTCTTCTTCTGCGGCATGATCGACGACCCGGTCGCCCAGGCGTCGTCGAGCCGCGCCCAGCCGAACTCCGTCGACGTCCAGAGCACGACCTCCTCCCCCAGCCGGGACAGGTGCACTCCGAGCAGGGCGGCGGCGAAGCAGAACTCCGCCGCGAAGTCGCGGTCACTAACGGCGTCGATCGAGTTGTCGGCCGCGCGGTCGAAGCCGAGCTCGGCCGCGACCGCATCCGGGTCCAGCTTCAGCGACGACCCGGCCAGCGCACCGGCGCCCAGCGGGCTGACCGCCGTCCGCCGGTCCCAGTCCTGCAGCCGGTCGACGTCGCGGGCGAGGGAGTGCGCGTGCGCGAGCAGCTGGTGGGCGATCAGCACCGGCTGGGCGTGCTGCAGGTGGGTCATGCCCGCCGCGGCGACGTCCTGGTACCGCTCGGCCAGGCCGAGCAGCGCGAACTCCAGCGACGACAGCTCCGCCACCAGCGCGCGGACGTTGTGCCGCAGGTACAGCCGCAGGTCGGTGGCCACCTGGTCGTTGCGGCTGCGCCCGGCGCGGAGCTTCCCGCCCAGGGCGCCGAGCTTGTCGAGCAGGCCGCGCTCCAGCGCCTCGTGCACGTCCTCGTCGGCCTCGATCGGCGCGAACGTGCCCGCCGCGACCTCCGCCGACAGCTCGGTCAGCGCGCCGACCATGGCCGAGAGCTCGTCGTCGGTGAGCAGCCCGGCGCGGTGTAGCACCCGTGCGTGCGCGCGGGACGACGCCAGGTCATAGGGCGCCAGCCGCCAGTCGACGTCCGTGGACTTCGACAGCGCCGCCATCGCGGGCGACGGCCCGCCACCGAATCGGCCGCCCCAGAGCCGCGTCTGCGAGGGGGCGCCGGTCATGTGTCGCTCTCTTCCAGGTCGGACTTCAGCTCCGGGTACGCCGCGGGCACCCGCTCGGCCAGCGCGCGGAGGCGGTCGGCCAGGGCCGGTCCGCCGTCCGGTTCGCGGGACACGACGAGCACAGTGTCGTCCCCGGCGATCGTGCCCAGGACGTCGGGGAGCCCGACCTTGTCCAGGGCGGAGGCCAGGAACTGCGCCGCGCCCGGCGGGGTGCGCAGGACGGCGAGGTTCGCGCTCCCCTCGGCGTTGGTGAGCAGGTCGGCCAGCAGGCGGGTGAGCCGGGCCGGTGCGTTCTGGGCAGGCCGCAGCGGCGCGTTCTCCGGCGGCAGGACGTAGGACGCCGGGGCGCCGTCGGAACCGCGCAGCTTGACCGCGCCCAGCTCGTCGAGGTCCCGCGAGAGCGTGGCCTGGGTGACCTCGATGCCCGACTCGGCGAGCAGGGCGGCGAGGTGGGTCTGCGACGTCACCGGCTGGGCCTCGATCAGGGCGGCGATGCGCGCCTGCCGGGCGGATCGGGTGAGCCCGCTGGTCATGGGCGCTCCAGGAGTCGCCGGAGCCCTGCGGAGCAGCGGTGACGTGCCCGCACGACTGTCACGATCTCTCCAAGATCCACATGAGCAGAGCCTTCTGGGCGTGCAGCCGGTTCTCGGCCTCGTCCCAGACCGCGCTCTGCGGGCCGTCGATCACCTCGGCCCCGATCTCCTTGCCCCGGTAGGCGGGCAGGCAGTGCAGCACGACGGCGTCGCCGGCGGCCCGGCCCAGCGCCGCGTCGTCCACGGCGTAGGGCAGGAACGGCGCGATGCGTGCCTCGTACTCGTCCTCCTGTCCCATCGACACCCACGTGTCGGTGGCGAGCACGTCGGCGCCGTCGGCGGCGGCCGCCGCGTCGGCGGTCCAGAGCACCGATCCGCCGGTCTCCGCAGCGATCTCCTCCGCCCGCTTGAGCACCTCCGGCGCAGGCTGGAACGCCTCCGGCGAGCCGATCCGCACGTGCATGCCGGCCGTCGCGCCACCGAGCAGGTAGGAGTGCGCCATGTTGTTGGCGCCGTCGCCGAGGTAGGTCAGGGAGCGGCCCGCGACGGAGCCCTTCCGCTCGATCACCGTCTGCAGGTCGGCCAGGATCTGGCACGGGTGGTACTCGTCGGTGAGCGCGTTGACGACCGGCACCCGGCTGGCCGAGGCCATGGCCTCGATCCGGTCCTGGCCGAAGGTGCGCCAGACGATCGCGGCGGTCTGCCGGTCGAGCACGCGCGCGGTGTCCTCGATGGGCTCGCCGCGGCCGAGCTGGCTGCTGCCCGCGTCGATCACCAGCGGGTAGCCGCCCAGCTCGGCGACGCCGATCGAGAACGACACCCGGGTGCGGGTGGAGGGCTTGTCGAACAGCACCGCGACCGCCCGCGGCACGCCGTTCCGGGCGGCCAGCGGGGTGGGCGCCTCGGCGGTGTGCCGGGTGCGCTTGAGCTCCGCGGCCAGGGCCAGCACCTCGGCCTGCTCGGCCGGGGTGAGGTCGTCGTCCTTGAGGAAGTGCCGGGTCACTGCTTCTCCAGAGATGCGTCGAGGGCCGCCGGCAGCGCCGCCACGAAGGCGTCGATCTGCGCGTCGGTGAGCACGAGGGGCGGCGCGAGCCGCAGCACGCCGGGGGCGACGGCGTTGGTGAGGAACCCGGCCGCGCGGAGCTCGGCCTCCAGCGCACCGGCGACGTCGGAGGTGAGGACGACGCCGAGCAGCGCTCCCCGCCCGCGGACGGAGCCGATGCCCGGGTGGCCGAGCTCCTCGATGCCGGCGGTGAACCGGTGCTCGATCTCCTTGGCCCGCTCCAGCAGCCCCTCGTCACGGATGGTGTCGAGCACGGCGAGTGCCGCGGCTGCCGCGATCGGGTTGCCACCGAAGGTCGAGCCGTGCGCGCCCGCGGTCAGCAGCTCGGCGGCGTCGCCGAAGGCCAGCAGCGCACCCATCGGGAGCCCGCCGCCCAAGGCCTTGGCCAGGGTGATGACGTCCGGCTGGAGGCCGTCGGCCTGGTGGGCGAACCAGTGCCCGGTCCGGCCCATCCCGGTCTGCACCTCGTCGAGGGCGAAGAGCGCGCCGACGTCGCCGGCCGCGTCGGCGGCCGCTGCCAGGTAGCCGGGCGGGGCAGGCAGGACGCCGCCCTCCCCCAGCATCGGCTCGAGCAGCACCATCGCGGTCTGCTCCCCCACCGCGCCGGCCAGTGCGTCGGCGTCCCCGTAGGGCACGAACCGCACGCCGCCGGGCAGCGGCGCGAACGCGTCGGCCTTGCCGGGCTGGCCGGTGAGGGCGAGGGCGCCCATGGTCCGGCCGTGGAAGGAGCCCTCCGCGGTGACGACCTCGGGCCGGCCGGTGAGCCGGCTGATCTTGAACGCCGCCTCGTTGGCCTCGGCGCCGGAATTGCAGAAGAAGACCCGGCCCGGCCGCCCCGCGAGGTCGACCAGCCGCTCTGCGAGGTCCAGCCCCGGCGCGTGCATCGCCAGGTTGGAGACGTGGCCCAACTTGTGCGCCTGGACCGAGATCGCCTCGACGACCTTGGGGTGCGCGTGGCCCAGGATCGTCGTCGCGATGCCGCCGAGCAGGTCGACGTACTCGCGGCTCTCGACGTCCCAGACGAGGGCGCCCTGCCCGCGCGCCAGCGCCACCGGCGGCACCTTGTAGTTGCTCATCATCACGGCCGACCAGCGGCGGGCCAGCTCCTCCGTGTGCGTCACAGTGCTGACTCCTCCCTCGTGTCGGCCGGGACGACCATCGTCCCGGTGCCCTCGGTGGTGAACATCTCCAGCAGCAAGGCGTGCGGCGCACGGCCGTCGACGACGGTCGCCCGGCGCACCCCGCCCTCGACCGCCCGCAGGCAGGCGGCCATCTTCGGGACCATCCCGGCGTCGAGCGCCGGCAGGATCTCGGCGAGCTCGCGGACGTCGATCTGCTGCACCAGCGAGTCGCGGTCGGGCCAGTCGGCGTAGAGCCCCTCGACGTCGGTGAGGACGACGAGCTTGACCGCACCCAGCGCGACGGCCAGCGCGGCGGCCGCGGTGTCGGCGTTGAGGTTGTGCAACTGGCCGGTAGCGTCCGGCCCGACCGTCGAGACGACCGGGATGTGGCCGGCCTCCAGCAGTGCCTGCACCGGTGTCGGGTCGACGGCCACGACGTCGCCCACGTAGCCGATGTCGACCGGCTCGCCGTCGACGATCGCGTGGGTGCGGGCCGCGGTGAACAGCCCGCCGTCCTCTCCGGACAGGCCCACCGCCCGCCCGCCGTGCTCGTTGATCAGGCCGACCACCTCCGGTCCGACCTGACCGACCAGCACCATGCGGACGACGTCGATCGACTGCTCGGTCGTGACCCGCAGCCCGCCCCGGAACTCGCTGGGGATGCCGAGCCGGGTCAGCATCGAGGAGATCTGCGGGCCGCCGCCGTGGACGACGACCGGGAGGATGCCGCAGGTCCGGAGGAACACCATGTCCTCGCCGAAGGCGCGGCGGCAGGCGTCGTCGGTCATGGCGTGGCCGCCGTACTTGATCACCACCACGTTGCCGTGGAACTCCTTGAGCCACGGCAACGCGCCGGTGAGGACGGCGACCTTGCGGGCGTCGCCCTCCGGGTCGTTCTTGCGCATGACCCGACGGGTGCCGACCTTCTTCGGCAGCCGCGGCTGCGGCGAGGGCTCGTCGATGCGGACGTCGGGCGGCGTGGGGTCCTGAGCTGTGCTCATGGGAGCCGGGTCCTGCTCGGTCATGTGGAGTAGGCCGAGTTCTCGTGCACGTAGGCGATCGACAGGTCGTTGGTCCAGATCGTGGCCTGCTCGGCGCCGGCCTTCAGGTCGACGTCGATGGTGATCGCCCGGCCGGTGAGGTCGACGCCCTCGCGCGGATCACCGATGGCGCCGCCCCGGCAGACGGTGACGTCGTTGATCGTGACGTCGACCCGGTCGGCCTCGAAGGCGGCGTCGGTGGTGCCGATCGCGGCGAGCACCCGGCCCCAGTTGGGGTCGTTGCCGAACAGCGCCGTCTTGAGCAGGTTGTTGCGGGCGCAGGCCCGGCCCGCGGTCAGCGCGTCCTCGACGCTGGCGGCGTTGCGGACGGTGATCGCGATGTCCTTGGTCGACCCCTCGGCGTCGGCGAGCAGCTGCATCGCCAGATCGGTCGCCGCGGCGGTGAGGGCCTCGGTGAGCTCCTCCGCGCTCGGGGTGACGCCGCTGGCCCCGTTGGCCAGCACGATCACGGTGTCGTTGGTGGACAGGCACCCGTCGGAGTCGACCCGCTCGAAGCTGACCGCGGTGGCCTGCTTCAGCGCCGGCTGCAGCACCGCGGGGTCGACCACCGCGTCGGTGGTGAGGACGACGAGCATCGTGGCCAGCGACGGCGCGAGCATGCCCGCGCCCTTCGCCATCCCGCCCACCGTCCAGCCGTCCCGCTGCTGCACGGTCGTCTTGGGGACGCTGTCGGTGGTCATGATCGCGCGGGCGGCGTCGGGTCCGCCGTCCTCGCTGAGCGCCTTGACCGCTTCGGTGACGCCGGCCGTCAGCGTGTCCATGGGCAGCCGGACGCCGATCAGCCCGGTGCTCGCCACCGCGACGTCGATGGCCCCGAGGCCGAGCTCGGCGGCGGTGTGCTCGGCGGTGGCGTGGGTGTCCTGGAAGCCCTCGGGCCCGGTGCAGGCGTTCGCGCCGCCCGAGTTGAGCACGACCGCCCGCGCCCGCTGACCGGCCAGCACCTGCCGGCTCCAGAGCACCGGCGCGGCCGGGAAGCGGTTGGTGGTGAAGACGGCCGCGGCGGCGTCGTCCGGACCGTCGTTGACGACGAGCGCGACGTCGGGGTCCCCGCTGGACTTCAGGCCCGCCGCGACGCCGGCGGCCCGGAAGCCCTGCGATGCGGTGACGCTCACGGCGCGACCCCCACCAGCGGAAGGCCGGTGGTCTCCGGCAGGCCGAGCGCGAGGTTGGCGCACTGGACGGCCGCACCCCCGGTGCCCTTGGTCAGGTTGTCCACGGCGGCGACGACGACCAGCCGGCCGGCGTCGGGGTCGACGGCGACCTGCAGCGCGACGGTGTTGGCGCCGAGGACCTGCGCGGTCGTCGGCCACTGGCCCTCGGGCAGCAGGTGCACGAACGGCTCGTCGGCGTAGGCCTTCTCGTACGCGGCCCGCGCGGCCTGCGCGTCGGTGCCCGGAGCGAGCCGCGCCGAGCAGGTGGCGAGGATGCCGCGGCTCATCGGGACCAAAGTCGGGGTGAAGCTGACCGTCACCGGCGTGCCCGCGGCCTGCGAGAGGTTCTGCACCATCTCCGGCGTGTGCCGGTGCACTCCCCCGACGCCGTAGGCGCTGACCGACCCCATCACCTCGCTGCCCAACAGGTGCGGCTTGGCCGACTTCCCCGCGCCGCTCGTTCCGCTGGCCGCGACGACGACCACCTCGGGCTGGATGAGGCCGGCGGCCAGCGCGGGGGCGAGAGCGAGGGTCACCGACGTCGGGTAGCAGCCGGGGACGGCGATCCGGCGGGCCTTCTCCAGCTTGGGCCGCTGGCCGGGGAGCTCGGGCAGGCCGTACGGCCAGGAGCCCGCGTGCTCCCCGCCGTACCAGCGCGCCCAGGCGGCGGGGTCGTTCAGCCGGTGGTCGGCGCCGCAGTCGATGACGAGCGTGTCGTCGGGCAGCTGCGCCGCGATGGCGGCGGACTCACCGTGCGGGAGGGCCAGCACGACGACGTCGTACCCGGTCACGGACGCCGCATCGCTCGGCTGGACCTCGAGGTCGGCGAAGGGCAGCAGATGAGGCTGCAGCTCGCCCAGGCGTCGGCCGGCGCTCGAGTTGGCGTGCACCCCGGCCAGGCGGAGGTTCGGGTGACCGGCCAGCAGCCGGCACACCTCACCCCCCGCGTAGCCGGTGGCGCCGGTGACCCCGACCGTCCACGTCTGCCCAGTGCTCACGATGCATGACCATACACGCTGATGCATGACCGTTCATCGGGGTATCCGGCACCCACCCACCGAGTGTCGACCTGTCGTCGTCTCGCGGCCATCGAGACGACGAGAACCCGACACTCGCCGAGCGCCTCCGGCCGAAGGCGTCCCTCACGCCGCGACCCTCAGCGCAGCGGGTCGTCGTCGCCGTAGGGGCGCAGTCGCAATTGCCGGGCGGCGTCGTCGGGCGTGATGTCCCGGAGCGTGTCGACGTCCTCCCTGTCGGCGTGGAGGAACCGGCCGGACCACTGGTCCAGCTCACCGGCGGCGATCGCCGCGACCAGCCCGACGACCTTCTCCGGCGGCGTCCAGTCGGTCTTGCCGCGCCACATCGGCATCGAATGGGTCATCGCGGTCTCGACGACGCCGGGCGCGACGTCGAACGCCCGCACGTCCGAGCCGTCGAGCCCGCCGACGAGTGCCTCGGTCAGGCGCATGAGCGCGGTCTTGGCGACCGAGTAGGCCGAGTACTCCGGCCGCGGCCGCACGCTCATCCCGCTGGCGAGATTGACGATCCGCCCGCGGTTCCGCAGCACCATCCAGGGGACGACGGCGCGGCAGAGCAGGAAGCCGCCTCGCACGTGGCTCTCCACGACCTGCCACCACTGGTCGGGATCGGCCTCCCAGAGCGGCACCTCGAACTCGTCGATCAGCCCCGCGTTGTTGACCAGCAGGTCGATCGGTCCGAGCTCCTCGGCGACCCGCGCGGCGGCAGCGTCCACCGAGGCGCGGTCGGTCACGTCCGCCGCCACCGCCAGAGTTCGGGCGCCGGTGCCGGCGGCCACCTCGGCCATCGCCGCCGTCAGCCGCTCCTCGCCGCGGGCCAGACCCGCGACGGCCATGCCGCGGGCGGCCAGCCCCTCGACGAGGTGCCGGCCGATCCCCGTCGAGGCCCCGGTGACCAGGGCCACCCCGCTGGGCTCAGCCACGTAGCTCTGCCTGCTGGGCCAGCTCGACGAAGGCGATGACTCGGTCGCGCACTTCGCCCGCCTCCTCGCCGCTCAGCGTCCGGTCGGGCGCCCGCAGGGTCAGCGAGTACGCCAGCGACTTGCGTCCCGCCCCGACCTGCGGCCCGGTGTAGACGTCGAACAGCCGCAGCGCCTCCAGCAGCTCGCCGGCGCTCTCGCGGATCGAGGCCTCGAGCTGCGCGGCGGTCACCGAGTCCGCGACGACGAAGGCCAGGTCGAGGTACACCGGCGGGAACGCCGAGATGGGCGGCCCGACGGGCACCTCGGCCGCGGGCAGGGCGTCGACATCGAGCTCCATCACCGACGTCCGCGGCGGCAGCTCCAGTGCCGCGCAGACCCGGGGATGCAGCTCCCCGGCGTACCCGACCACGCGAGCGCCGGCCAGCAGCTCGGCGCACCGGCCGGGGTGCCACGGCGCGCGCTCCCCCGCGCGGACGGTCAGCTCGACGCCCGCGGCGGCCGCGACCCGGCGGGCCGCCTCGACGGCGTCGGCCCACCCGGCGGGACGGCCATGACCCCACCAGCCGCGCGGCTCCCGGGAGCCCGCCAGCGCCACGGCGACGTGCCACGGCTGCTCCGGCACCGCGCCGAGCAGCGCCGCAAGGGTCGCGGCGTCGGGACGACGGTCCACGCCCGGCAGCGGTGCCGGGGCGCGCACCCCACCGGGGAACACCGCGCCGTGCTCGAAGAGCGCGAGGTCGCGCTGGCCGCGGGCGAGGTTGCGGGCGAGCGTGGCGAGCAGTCCGGGCAGCAGCGTGGTGCGCAGCGCCGGCTCCTCCTCCGACAGCGGGTTGCGCACCAGCACGACCTGGCGCCGCTCGTCGGCCTCGGCCAGGCCGAGGGCGTCCAGCACCGTCGTCCCGATGAACGGGTAGGACGGCGCCTCGACGTACCCGAACTCGGCCAGCGACCGGCCGAGGGCCCGGCGCCTGCGCTGGACGTCGGTCAGGCCGCGCCCGGGCGGCGCCGTCGGCAGCACGGAGGGGACGTCGTCGTAGCCGGCCAGCCGGACGACCTCCTCGACCAGGTCGGCAGGGTCGGTGAGGTCCGGCCGCCAGGACGGCGGGGTGACGGCGAGCGGGCTGGACGTCGCATCGACGTCGCAGCCGACCGCCTGCAGGAACTCGACCACCTGGGCGGCCGTGTAGGGCACGCCGGCGGTGCGGGCGGGCCGGGCCGCGTCCAGCGGGATCGGCGGCCGGGGCGCACGGGTGTCGACGTCGACGACGCCGCCCACGACCTTCGCGCCGCCGTACTCCGCCAGCAGCTCGGCCGCCCGGGCCAGCGCGGCGACGGTCATCTCCGGGTCGACGCCACGCTCGAACCGCTTGGCCGCCTCGCTGGGCAGCCGGTGCCGGCGGGCCGTGCGGGCCACCCCGGCCGGCTCCCAGTGCGCCGCCTCCAGCAGCACCGACGTCGTCCCGTCGCCGATCTCGGTCGATGCGCCGCCCATGACGGCGGCCAGGCCGATCGGCCCCGTCTCGTCGGTGATCAGCAGGTCGTCGGCCGAGAGCTTCCGGACGGCGCCGTCCAGGGTGGTGAGCTTCTCGCCCTCGCGGGCCAGGCGCACCGTGATCGGGCCGGTGACGGCGTCCCGGTCGAAGGCGTGCATCGGCTGGCCCAGCTCGAGCATCACGTAGTTGGTGACGTCGACGGCCAGGGAGATGCTGCGCACCGCCGACTGCTGCAGCCGGCGGCGGATCCACCAGGGAGTCGGGGCGGTCGGGTCGAGCCCCTCCATCGCGATCATCGAGAAGCGGTCGCACCGGTCGGGGTCGGCGACGGCGACCTCCCACGCGGGGTCGCCCGACCACGCCGGCGGCGTCAACGCGCCCGGGTCGCGCCACTCGGTGGCCAGGCCGGTGCCCATCTCGCGGGCGATCCCGCGCATGGAGAGGCAGTAGCCACGGTCGGGGGTGACGGCCAGCTCGATGACGACGTCCTCCAGCCCGACGAGCGGGCCGGCCGGGGTGCCGGGCGGAGGGACGTCGCCGCCCGAGCCGAGCACCAGGATGCCGGTGTGGTCGTCGCCGACGCCCAGCTCGCGGACCGAGCAGATCATCCCGTCGGAGATCCGGTCGTAGGTCGAGCGGGCGGCGATCTCGAACCCACCCGGCAGCACGGCACCCGGAAGCGCGACCACCACGGTGTCGCCGACGGCGAAGTTGCGGGCGCCGCAGACGATGCCCCGCGGTTCGCCCTCCCCGACGTCCACCCGGCAGTAGCGGATCGGCTTCTTGAAGCCGGTCAGCTCCTCGATGTCGAGGACCCGGCCCACCACGAGCGGGCCCGAGACCTGCTCGCCCCGGTGGATCTCCTCCACCTCGAGGCCGAGGCGGACGAACGCGGTGTCGAGGTCCTCGACCGACGTTCCCGCGGGAACGTCGACGTACTCGGCCAGCCAGCCGATCGGGACTCTCACTGTTCGACTCCATGCGCGACCACGGGGGTGACCTCTGTCGCCACAAGATGACCAGTCACTGTTCGACTCCGAAAGCTGTCGTGAAGCGGACGTCGCCCTCGACGATGTCGCGCATGTCGCCGACGCCGGAGCGGAACTGCAGGGCGCGCTCGATGCCCATGCCGAACGCGAAACCGGAGAACTCGTCCGGGTCGATGCCGCAGGCAACGAGCACCCGTGGGTTCACCATCCCGCAGCCGCCCCACTCGACCCAGCGGGGGCCGTCGCGGTGCTCGGGGAACCAGACGTCGAACTCCGCCGACGGCTCGGTGAACGGGAAGTAGGACGGCCGCCAGCGGGTGACCGCGTCGGCGCCGAACAGCGAGCGGGCCAGGTGGTCGAGCGTGCCGCGCAGGTGGGCCATCGTCAGCCCGCGGTCGACCGCGAGCCCCTCCACCTGGTGGAAGACCGGGGTGTGCGTCGCGTCGAGCTCGTCCGTCCGGTAGACCCGCCCGGGCGCCACGACGTAGATCGGCGGCGTCCGCTCGAGCATGGTGCGGGCCTGCACCGGGCTGGTGTGCGTGCGCAGCACCAGGCCGGAGTCCTCGGGGGCGACGAAGAAGGTGTCCATCATCGTGCGGGCCGGGTGGTCGCGGCCGATGTTGAGGGCGTCGAAGTTCAGCCACTCGGCCTCGAGCTCGGGGCCGTCGGCGACCTCGTAGCCCATGCCCACGAAGATGTCGGCGATCCGGTCGGTGAGCGTCGTGAGCGGGTGCCGGGCGCCCCGGGGAGTGCGATCCCACGGCAGCGTGACGTCGACCCGCTCCTCGGCCAGCACGCGCGCGTCCCGGTCGGCCTCCAGCTCGGCCAGCCGCGCCTCGTACGCCTCCTGCACCGTGACCCGGGCCGCGTTCACCCGCTTGCCGGCGTCCGAACGCGCGGCGGGGGGCAGCGCGCCCAGCTCGCGGCGGGCCAGCAGCACCGGCGCGCGGTCGCCGAGGTGCGCGGGGCGCACGGCGGCCAGCTCCGCCAGGTCACCGGCGGCCGCGAACGCCTTCTGCGCGGCCGCGACCGCGTCGTCGAGGGCCTCGGGCGAGAGGGCGGCGACCTGTTTGGGGTCGTAGGGATCGTTGGCGCCGGACACGGGAGGCCATTCTGCCCGTCGGCTCCGTCCGCCCGCGTGCGGGTTTCACCAGCGCGTCGGTGATGATCAGGTGACCTGGTCGTCCTGGATCCCCGGAGGTCGCGCGTGGCGGTGGTGTTGGCGCTCGCGTCGGCCGTCGTCTACGGCACGTCGGACTTCCTCGGAGGGCTGGCCAGCCGCAGGGCGTCGGTGTTCGGCGTCGTGGCGCTCTCGCAGCTCGCCGGTCTCGTCGCCCTGATCGGGCTGCTGCCCTGGCTGGGTGGCCCGGCCGGTGTCGTCGACCTCGCCTGGGGCGTGGCGGCGGGGCTCGCCGGCGCCACCGGGCTGGTGATCTTCTTCCGCACCCTGGCCCGCGGGGTGATGAGCGTCGTCGCCCCGATCACCGCCGTCACCGCCGCCGCCGTCCCCGTGCTGGTCGGCCTGCTCGGCGGGGAACGGATCGGCGGGTGGGCGGCCGCCGGCATCGTGCTCGCGCTCGTCGCCGTCGTCCTGGTGTCCGCCGAGGGCGGGCTCGCCGCACTGCGCGCCGCCCGCCCCGCAAGCATCCCGCCCGCGCTCGCTGCCGGTGCGGCGTTCGGGATCTTCTTCGTGTTCCTCGACCGCACCGGCGACGACACCGGGCTCACGCCACTGGTGGCCGCGCGGCTCGCCTCGGTCGCCCTCGTGGTCGCCGTCGCCCTCGCCGGCCGTCAGTCGCTGCGCGTGGGCCGACCGGCGCTGCCGCTCGTGCTGCTGTCCGGGATCGGCGACATGTCCGCCAACGCGCTGTTCCTCCTGGCCACGCAGCAGCAGGCCCAGCTGGCCATCGTCGGCGTGCTCGCCTCGCTCTATCCCGTGAGCACGGTGGTGCTGGCGCAGCTGGTGCTCCGGGAACGCCTGGTGCCGGCCCAGCTCGCGGGTCTGGCGTCGGCGTTCGCCGCCGTCGTCCTGATCACGCTGCCCGCCTAGGCGGGCGTGGCGCCGTCCAGCAGCTCGACCGGGAACGGCGGCCGGTCGGTCCCGGTGACCCGCGCATTCCCCCAGACGTCGCGTTCGGTGACGCGCGCCCGTGCGCTGCCGTGCGGGGTGGTCACGACCACGGAGCTGCCCGGTTCCAGTGCGGTCGCGATGCGGCCGCTCCAGACGACGTGGCCGGCGAGCGGGTCGAACCGCGCGGCCAGAACGGCAGAGGCGGTGCGGGGCGGCTCGCCGTCCGCCTCGACGGTCAGGTCACCCTCGAAGCCCTCGGGTGCCTCGTGCTCGCTCATGCCGCCTCCCGGTGCGGTGGTGTCCAGGTCAGCGCCGGGGCGGCAGCAGGGTGGCCAGGCCCCCGTCGGCCAGCGCGGTCAGCTGCTCCACGAGCTCGGGGGCCGACACCGTGCGGGCCTGCGACCACCAGTGGGTGGTCAGCTGCACCATGCCGACGACGCCGTAGGCCCAGGTCAGCGCCGCGTCGGTGGGGAGGCCGTTCTCGGCGAGACGGGTGGCCATCAGCGCACCGAGGGTCTGCGCGATCTCCCGCTCGGTCGCCGCGACCAGGTCCGCGCGGCCCGAACGCCTGGCGTGGGCGTAGGCGAACCGGTAGAGCTCCGGCTCGTCCTCGATCAGCGAGACGAAGGCGGCGATGACGGCGCGGAGGGCGGTCCGGTCGTCGGGGTAGTCGATCGCGAACTCCCCCATGAGCCGCGGCAGCAGCACGACGGTGGAGATGCGCTCGAGGACGGCGTCGACGAGCTCGTCCTTGTCCGTGAAGTAGCGGTAGATGACCGTCTTCGACACCCCGGCGCTGCGGGCCACGTCGTCCACGGCGAACGCGGGGCCCGCCTGCCGAACGGCCTCGACGGCGGCGGCGACCAGGTCCTCGCGGCGGGCCCGGCGGTGCTCGGTCCAGCGCGATCGGCGGCCGTCGGCCACCTCCTCGGTGGCGGCCCGCGACGGCGCCACGGTCGGCGCATCGACCACGGGTTGCATGTGTTTCACGGTAACGGTTACCTTTCGTCACGCAGCACTCGTCGTCCGGGGGTTCGCCGTGACAGTCACTGTGCCCACATCGAGCACGAACCAGTCCGCCAAACGGCCAGTAGGCCGGGAGGAACTCTCCACCCGCCTCCTCGGGTCGGCCGCCAAGAAGTCCTACGACCCGGTGGTCGACATCGACTGGGCCGCTCCACTCCCCGACGGGCTCTACGGTCTTTCACCGGAGTGGTCGACGCTCTACGGCACGCCGATGTGGAACTCCTTGTCCGAGGAGCAGCGCGTCACACTCACCATCCACGAGTACTGCTCCATCTCCGGCGTCGGCATCTTCTTCGAGTGCCTGCTCATGCAGCTCGTGCTGAAGGACATCTACGGCGAGGACCCGGCGCAGCCGCACGTCCAGTGGGTGCTGACCGAGATCGCCGACGAATGCCGGCACTCTGTCATGTTCGCCCGGACGGCGGAGACGTTCGGGGCGCCGTCCTACCAGCCGCCGGACCCGGTCCTGCGGCTGGGCAGGGCGTTCGTGAAGCGGTTCGACGGGCCGGCGGCCTACGCGGCCATCCTCGTGGCCGAGGAGATCCTGGACATCTTCCAGCGCGACCTGATGAAGGACGAGCGCGTGCAGCCGCTCACCCGGGCGACCAGCCAGATCCACGTGGTGGAAGAGGCGCGGCACATGCGCTTCGCCCGCGAGGAGATCGCCCGGCGCACGCCCGACCTCTCCCGGTGGCAGCTCCAGCGGCACCGGACGGCGGTCGCCGCGGTGGCCGCGATCGTCGCGGACAACCTCGTGCAGCCGGAGGTGTACGCGTCGGCCGGGCTGGATCCGGCCGACGCCAAGGCCGCCGCCCGGGCCAACGAGCACTACGCGGCGAAGCTGCGGAACGCCTCGGGCGGCCTGGTCGCCTTCCTGCGGGGCGTCGGCCTGATCGGCGGTCCGTCCGAGCTGCTCTGGAAGCGCGCCCGGCTGGTCTGAGGCCGCCTTGTTGATCATCGGCATATGGCTGCCCGACACGCCGTCGGGGACAGCCACATGCCGATGATCAACTCGGGTCGGACTGTGCGAGCTGGGTGGCGTAGAGGCAGATCGCAGCGGCGGCGGCGAGGTTGAGGCTCTCCGCCCGGCCCCGCATCGGGATCCGCACCCGCGCGTCGGCCAGTGCCGCGAGGGACGCCGGCACCCCCCGCGCCTCGTTGCCGAACAGCCACAGCACCGGCCCGGCGAGCGTGTCGCCGAGCTCGTCCAGCGCGGCCTCTCCCCCGCCGTCGGCGGCCAGCACCGTCACCCCGGCGTCGCGCATCGCGGGCAGGAACGACTCGAGGGGGGCGCCGCGGACGACGTCGACGTGGAACAGGCTGCCCGCGCTGGCGCGCACCGCCTTCCCGCCATAGGGGTCGGCCGACCCGGCGCCGAACACGACCGCGCCGGCCCCGCACGCGTCCGCCGTCCGGAGGATCGTGCCGGCGTTGCCGGGGTCGGCCAGCTCCGCCAGCGCGACCGACAGCCTCGGCGGCGCGGCGACCACGGCCTCGGCCGGCACGTCCCGGAGCGCGCAGACGGCGACCAGCCCCTGCGGCGTGACCGTCTCCGACAGCCCCGCGGCGGCCTTCTCGGTGACGACGCGCACCGGCACGTCGGTGCCGGCGAGCAGGTCGCGGTGCGCGGCGGCCGCGGCCTCGGTGGCGAACACCTCGCGGACGCCGTCCGCATCGGTCAGCGCCTCCAGGACGGCCTGGCGCCCCTCGGCGAGGAACAGCCCGGCCGCGTCCCGGCCGGACCGGCGGGTGAGCTTGCGGGCGGCGGCGATCCGGCCCGACTTCTCGGTCAGCAGCTCCATGTCACCTCCTCGGACAGACACCGACGCCGTCGGTGACCGGTCACGGGGACCGGTCACCGACGGCGTCGGAGGGGTGCTGCTGGCCTCAGGCAGCGGCGTCGTTCGCCGGGGCGGCGGCGACGGCGGCGCGCGAGGTCTCCACCAGGGCGGCGAAGGCGGCCGGCTCGTTCACGGCGAGCTCGGCCAGGACACGACGGTCCAGCTCGATGCCGGCCAGCTTGAGGCCCTGCATGAACCGGTTGTAGGTCATGTCGTTGAGGCGGGCCGCGGCGTTGATCCGGGTGATCCACAGCTTGCGGAAGTCACCCTTGCGCGCCTTGCGGTCGCGGTAGGAGTACGTCGCGGAGTGGAGAATCTGCTCCTTGGCCTTGCGGTACAGCCGGGACCGCTGGCCGCGGTAGCCGCTGGCGGCCTCGAGGGTGGTGCGGCGCTTCTTCTGGGCGTTGACCGCCCGCTTGACGCGTGCCACGGAAGTGCTCCTGTCTTCTGGTCAGTTTCGGGCGGTCAGAGACCCAGCAGCTTCTTCATGCGGGGGGCGTCCGCCGGGGACAGCACGCCGATGCCGCTCACCC
This sequence comes from Blastococcus sp., assembly GCA_035296685.1. Classification (GTDB taxonomy): domain Bacteria; phylum Actinomycetota; class Actinomycetes; order Mycobacteriales; family Geodermatophilaceae; genus Blastococcus_B. The sequence goes on along the minus strand of DATHAK010000046.1, from coordinate 13,646 downwards.
GGCGCTTGCGCGAGGACGACTTCACCTCGAACTTGTGCTGGTTGTTGGTGTGCTCGCGCACGAGCTTCCCGCCGCCCGTGACGCGCACGCGCTTGGCGGTGCCCTTGTGAGTCTTCTGCTTCGGCATGTCTCTCGTCCTGTTCGTCTGTCGTCGGTGCGCACGCGGACGCGTGCGCACCGGCCGTCTCGGTGGTGCGATCGTGCTGCGCGGCCGTTCAGGCGCTGGGCGCCTGGCCCTCGGCCGCAGCCGCTCCGGACGCCGTGGCCTTCTCCGCCTTCGCCGAGCGGCGAGCGGCGTCGGAGGCGGCCTGGTTCCGGTGCGGGGCGATCACCATGACCATGTTGCGGCCGTCCTGCTTCGGGTTGGACTCGACGACGCCGAGCTCGGCGACGTCGGCGGCCAACCGCTGCAGCAGTCGGTAGCCCATCTCCGGGCGGGACTGCTCCCGGCCGCGGAACATGACGGTGATCTTGACCTTGTCGCCGCCCCTGAGGAAGCGCTCGACGTGGCCCTTCTTGGTCTCGTAGTCGTGCGGGTCGATCTTCAGCCGCAGGCGCATCTCCTTGATGACGGTGAGCGCCTGGTTCCGCCGGGCCTCGCGGGCCTTCTGGGCGGCTTCGTACTTGAACTTCCCGTAGTCCATGAGCTTGCAGACCGGCGGCCGGGCCATGGGCGCGACCTCGACGAGGTCGAGCTCGGAGTCCTGGGCCAGGCGCAGTGCTTCGCCGATCGACACGATGCCGACCTGCTCGCCCTCGGGTCCGACCAGGCGGACCTCGGGGACGCGGATGCGGTCGTTGATACGGGGCTCGGTGATGGCCTCTCCTCTGCTCTTGCGTGGGAGGAGTCGCTGCCGACCCGAACACCGGGAGAGAACGAAGGCCCCGGGAGCGTCAGCTCACGGGGCCCGTCTCGCCGGCGGCGCACGCACCTCGCGTGCGCGACGCGACAACCGGCCGACGGCCGGTTCTCGCGATCCGGGACCTGGTCGCCTGGACGGCGTCAGGTGGGAGCGGGCTCCTCTTGGGTCAGCGGCCCGGGGGCCGCTGGATGGTTCGCGCGCCTCGGTGTAGCGGGGGGAGGCACGCCCAGACTACAGCGTCGCGCACGGGCAGGTCATTCCCGGGGTCCTAGTCGTCGTAGAGCAGCGGCGGGGGCACCGGGTCGTTCGCCCGCGCGGCGGCCCGCAGGGCGCGCAGCCCCTCGACCGCCCGCAGGGCGTGCTCCTTGTCGACGGCCTGGACGGCGAACAGCGCCACCTCGTCGTCGTTCTCGAGCCGCAGCGTCGCCCATGCGGACTTCCGGTCGAAGGCGACCGCCCGCACCGCGCTCCAGGGCAGCTCGTGCTGCCCCGCCACGTTGCGCCACCGGATCCCCTGGGTGTCGGCGTCCACCCGTGACCGCCCCAGGGCCAGCAGCCCCGCGCCGATCGCCAGACCGAGCCCGGCGATCGCGAGCTGGTCGGCCGCGCCGAACGCGACCACGCCGGTGGAGGACGAGGGCAGCGTCAGGGCGACGAAGCCCATGACCACGACGACGACCGCCGCCGCGCCGGCGCAGACCTGGCGCATGCGGCGGGGAACCGCGGTGACGGGGGCGGGATCGGGCACACCCCCATGCTCCCAGCCGCCCGGCTGGCAGAGTGCGGGGACGTGGAGATCACCGGAACGGCGCAGCACGACGCGTGGCGGGCGAAGTCGCTGCCCCCGGTCGAGCAGCTGCGCCCCGACCTCTGGTCGATCCCGGTGCCCATGCTCGGCCCGCTGCGCTACGTCAGCGTCTACGCGTTCGCCCTCGACGGCGGCGGGCTCGGCCTGCTCGACACCGGCTGGGAGAGCGACGAGGGCTGGGCCGCGCTGACCGAGGGGCTGGCCGCGATCGGTGGGGGCGTCGGCGACGTGCGCGGCGTCCTCGTCACCCACCTGCACTTCGACCACCTGGGGCTGGCCCGCCGGGTGCGGGAGGCCAGCGGCGCCTGGGTCGCCATGCACCCGGCGGACGCGACGCTGGTCCGGATGAGCAACGCCCGGTCCGCCGCCGCGGCGGTGGCCGCCGAGGTCGACTTCCTCGTCGGGCTGGGGGCCGACCGCGACGAGGCCGCCTCCGACGTCGGCACGGTGGAGGTCGCGGAACGGTTCACCGGCACGGCCCTCGCCGACCGGCTGCTGGAGGACGGCGCGCACGCCGACTTCCCGGGCTGGCGGATGCGCGCCGTCCACACCCCCGGACACACGCCCGGCCACCTCTGCTTCGCCGAGGAGCGGACGGGGCTGTTCTTCTCCGGTGACCATGTCCTCCCCCGGATCAGCCCGAACATCTCCACCAGCCATGCGGGTGATCCCGACCCGTTGCGGGACTTCCTGGCCTCCCTTTCGGCGGTGCGCGACCTCGACGCCGCCGAGGTGCTGCCCGCGCACGAGTGGCGGTTCACGGGCCTGGCCGACCGGGTCGACTCCCTGGCGGCCCACCACGAACACCGCCTGGCCGAGCTGCTCGACGCCATCCGCACGCACCCGGGGAGCACGCCCTGGCAGCTGGCCGCGCACCTGACGTGGTCGCGGCCGTGGGAGGAGTACGAGCGCCGGATGCGCATCTTCGCCGTGACCGAGACCGACGCACACCTGCGCCTGCTGGGCAGCCGTGGCCTGGTCGTCAGCGACGGCGGGCCGGTGCCGACGTGGACCCTCTCGACGCGCTGACGCTCGCCGGCCGCATCCGGCAGCTCCCGGCGCGGCTCGGGAGCACCGGGCTGGTGTGCATCGACGGCCCGGCCGGATCGGGGAAGACGACGTTCGCCGGCCGGCTGGCGGCCGCCCTGGAGGGCGACGTCGCGGTGATCCACCTCGAGGACCTCTACGCCGGCTGGACCCTCACCGGCGCGGTGGCGCGGCTGTCGGCGGGCGTGCTCCGGCCGCTCACCGAGCGGCGTCCCGGCGCTTATCACCGGTACGACTGGTACGCCGCGCGGTTCCTGCCCGATCCGGTTCCCGTCGCGCCGGCCGACGTCCTCGTGGTCGAGGGCTGCGGCAGCAGTCCACGGGCGCTCGACCCGTGGACGACGCTGCGCATCTGGGTCGAGGCGCCGCTGGAGCTGCGCACCGCCCGGGGCCTCGCCCGCGACGGGGTCCACCTGGCCGGGGAGTGGCGGCGCTGGCAACGGCGGGAGGCGGCGGAGTTCGCGCGCGAGGACACCCGCGCCCGGGCCGACGTCCGGATGGACGGCGCCGCCTGCGCGGGGACGGGCTGCACCGGGCTGCCCTGACCGATCAGCCGGTCCGCACGGAGAGCGGGCAGCCGGATCATGTTTGAGCTGGTCCTCTCCGGAACACTCGTCAGGTGAGCGCCGTACGTCGAAGGAGCGGCGGAGCGGCGCCGCACCCAACGGGGCACGCCGTGAGTAGGACCGAGCGCCTGCAGGACCTGCCGCTCGCCGACGAGCTGGCCGCCGTCTCGGCCCGGATGTCGGGCCTCCTCCTCTCCGAGGAGACCGTCGAGCACGCGCTCAGCGTGCTCAGCGCGCTGGCGCAGGAGTCGGTGCGCGGCTCCACCGGGGCGGGTGTGTCGCTGCTCGACGACCAGCGGCGGAAGTCGTCGGGATCCACGGACGACCGGGTCCGGCGGGCGGACGACCTGCAGTACGAGATGGACGAGGGCCCCTGTCTCGCCGCGGCCGCGACCCGGCGGCTGGTGCGGGTCGACGACCTCGAAGCCGATCCGCGCTGGCCTCGATGGGGGTCGGCCGCCGCAGCACTGGGTCTGCGGGCGGCGATGAGCGCCCCCTTGGTGGTCGGCGACGTCTCGATGGGCGCCATCAAGGTCTACGCCGACGAGGCGGGCACCTTCGACGACCACAGCGAGCAGCTGTTGACCTTGTTCTCCGCCCAGGCCGCCATGCTGGTGGCGCACGTCGAGACCGCCGAGCGGACCAGGCGCCTGAGCGACGGGCTGCGGCAGGCGGTCCACGGCCGGGACGTCATCAGCATGGCCAAGGGAGTCCTCATGGGGCGTCACGGGGTGGACGAGGACACCGCGTTCGGCATGCTGCTCGCCCGGTGCGAGCAGGACGGCGCGCCGGTGGCCGATGCCGCCCGGGCGATCGTCGAGTCCGCCGTCCGCCGAGGCCGGTGATGGACGGGCGCGAACGGGCCTCCCCGGACGCGGACGACGGATCGGCCCTCCAGCGTGCCTTCCGCCGCTCCGACCTCACGGTCGAGCAGCTGTGGATGCGGTACTTCGCCCTGGGCGGGGACGCCGACCTCATCGACGTCGATGCGCAGCTCGCCGGCCTCCGGTCGCTGCCGGAGGGGCAGCGGGACGTGCTGGCCCTGGCGGTGAACGAGCGCCTCGACGAGCTTGTCTCCCGGCAGCGGGCCCCGTACAGCCGGAGGATCCGGCAGGGCCGGCCGGCGACCGGCCCCCTGGCCGCGCTCGTGCAGCTGCTCGACGCAGTCGGCTCCGCACCGCCCGAGCAGCTGGCGGGGCTCGCCGCCTCGGCGGGGCGCGCACTGGGCGTCGAGGTCGCCCTCCATCTCGTCGACCATGCACAGCGCCGGCTCGTACGGCTGCCGGACGGCCCCGGCCCCGCGGCATCGTCGCTGGGTGTGGACAGCACGCTGGCGGGACGGGCGTTCCGGAGCGTGCGGATCCTCTCCTCGGACCGGGACGGGCAGCCACGGCTCTGGGTACCGGTTCTCGACGGCGCGGACCGCCTGGGGGTCCTGGAGGTCCGGCTCGGCGACCCGGCCGACCTGTACGACCCCGCGCTCCGGGAGCAGTGCCAGTGGTTGGCCGCCCTGCTGGGCCACCTGGTCGCCTCGATGGGTCCCTACGGCGACCTGCTCGAGCGGGCGCGGCGCTGCCGGCCGCTCAGCCCCTCCGCCGAGCTCATCTGGCAGCAGCTGCCGGCACTCACCGCGGCCACCCGGGACTTCGTGCTGGCCGGCATGCTCGAGCCGTGCTACGACGTCGGCGGCGACGCCTACGACTACGCGCTGTCCGAGCGCACCGTCTCGGTCGCGATCTTCGACGCGGTCGGCCACGGCATCCGGGCCGGCCTCCTGGCGGCCGCCACGCTCGCGGGCTACCGCAGCGCTCGCCGCGACGGGCGGAGCGTGTACGCGCAGTCGAGCGCCATCGACGACGTCGTCTCCGCCACCTTCCGCGACAGCGCCTTCGTCACCGGCGTCCTGGCCGAGCTGGACGTGGCCTCCGGTCGGCTCCGGTACATCAACGCCGGGCATCCCCCTCCCCTGCTGCTCCGCGGTGGGCGCGTGGTGAAGGAGCTGGCCGGTGGCCGTCGGGTGCCCTTCGGCGTGGAATGCGCGGGACTGACCGTCGGCGAGGAGTTCCTGGAACCCGGCGACTGGCTCGCGCTCTACACCGACGGGATCACCGAGGCGCGGGACGCGGCCGGCACCTGGTTCGGCGAGGCGCGTCTCGTGGACTTCCTCACACGGGAGATCGCGGCCGGGCACCCCCCGCCGGAGACCGTCCGTCGGCTCGGCAGAGCGGTGCTGGACCACCAGGGCGGACTCCTGCAGGACGACGCCAGCATCCTGCTGGCCCGGTGGACGCGCGGCGGTCCCCGGCTGACGGCGGTCCGCTGAGGGCCGCCCGGTCCACCGACGACACATGCCCGCAATGCGGGCGCGACACCATGGAGCGGTGACCGACACGGAGCGCACGCCAGAGACGGCGGTCGACGTCCTGCCCCTGGCCGGCTACACGGTGGCCGTCACCGCCGCCCGCCGCAAGGAGGAGCTGGGCGCGCTGCTGGACCGCCGCGGCGCCCGGGTGGTCTACGCGCCGGCGATCCGCATCGTGCCGCTGTCCGACGACGCCGAGCTGGTGGCCGCGACCCGCGAGGTCCTGGCCGCACCGGTGGACCTCGTCGTCGCGACGACCGGGGTCGGGTTCCGCGGCTGGGTCGAGGCCGCCGACGCGTGGGACCTGCCGCTGGTCGAGCACCTGCGGGCCGCCCGCGTGCTGGCCCGCGGCCCCAAGGCGCGCGGTGCGATCCGCGGTGGCGGGCTGGTCGACGCCTGGTCGCCGGAGTCCGAGTCGTCGGCCGAGGTGCTCTCCCACCTGCTCTCGGGAGCGGAGGGGCCGCTGGAGGGACGGCGGATCGTCGTCCAGCTGCACGGCGACCCGCTGCCCGACCTCGTCACCGGGCTCCGGCAGACCGGCGCCGAGGTGCTGACCGTCCCCGTCTACCGCTGGGTGCTCCCCGAGGACGTCGCGCCGGTGCACCGGCTGGTCGCGGGCCTGGTCGGCGGGGGCATCGACTGCGTCACTTTCACCAGTGCGCCCGCCGCGGCGAGCCTGCTCCAGGTCGCGGAGGAGGACGGGCGCCTCGACGAGCTGGTCGCGGCCCTGACGGAGCGCGTGACGGTGGTCGCCGTCGGGCCGGTCACCGCGGGGCCTCTCGACGCGGCCGGCATCCCGTCGTTCCAGCCGGAGCGGGCCCGGCTCGGAGCGCTGGCCCGCGAGGTCGTGGCCCGGTTGCCCGAACGCGACCCCGTGCTGCGGGTGGGCCCGCACACGCTGCAGGTGCGGGGGCACGCCGCCGTGCTCGACGGGCGGGTCGTCGAGCTGGCGCCCGGCCCGATGTCGGTGCTGCGCGAGCTGGCCCGCTGCCCGGGCCACGTGGTCGGCCGGCCGGAGCTGATCGCGGCACTCCCGGGTGGGGGCGACGGCCACGCGGTCGAGATGGCGGTGACCCGGCTGCGTGCCGCGCTCGGTGCTCCGGTCGTCGAGACCGTGGTCAAGCGCGGATACCGCCTCAAGGTCTGACCGAACTCGCGGAGCGGTCAGAAGCGGTACGCCGTCTGACCGTGCGCGTCGCCGAAGGCGAGGACCTTGTCGGGCCTGACCCGGTAGACCCGGGCACCGCCCTCGGTGGCTCCCCCGGAGGAGCTGAGCTCCACGAACTCCTGGTCGCGGACCTCGTACTTCCAGTCCTCGCCGTACTTGGCGAACCACGCGTCGGCCAGCTCCTGCAACGCGTCCGGCTCGGTGACCCGCACCGCCGTGCCCTCGACCACGACATCCTTTCCGCTGTCCCAGCCGTGCGCGCCGGTGCTGCCGGTCGTCACGGCGACGTGCGGGTTGGCGTCGAGGTTGCGCTGCTTCTGCTCGTCCGCGCCCGTGCAGAACGCGAAGGCGCCGTCGTGCCAGACGCCGACGAGCGGGACGGCGTGGGGACGTCCGTCCGCGCGGACGGTGATGATCCAGTACAGCTGTGCGTCGGTCAGCAGACGCTCGATGTCCGCCCACGGTGGTGGGGTGGCCGACGCGTCGCCGTATCGCGGGTCGATGACTCCAGTGGTCATGCACCCTCCGACTCCCGCAGGAGCCACGACTCATCGGTCGTGGGGTGGGCGGGCGCGGAACGTCCCGCCCACCCCACGGCGGGCCTCAGACCGTGTGCTGTGCCGTGGGCCGCAGGTAGACGGTCCAGGTGACGGCGACGCAGACCACGTAGAAGGCGATGAACACCAGGTAGGCGGAGTCGCCGGTGCCGGTCGTCATGAACGACTGCCGGAACGCCAGGTTCACCAGCACGCCGCCGAACGCACCGATCGCGCCGGCGATGCCGATGAGCGCGCCCGACATCCGCAGCGCGCGTCGGTCGGCGGCGTCGGGGTCGGCGCCCTCGGCGACGGCGGTGAGCGCCTGCGACCGGAAGATCGCCGGGATCATCTTGTAGGTCGAGCCGTTGCCGATGCCGCTCAGCACGAACAGCAGCACGAAGCCGACGACGAACAGCGGCAGCGACTCCAGCTGGCTCGCCGTCCAGACGACGCCGGCACCCAGTGCCATGGCGACGAAGTTCCAGCAGGTGATCCGGGCGCCACCGAACCGGTCGGCCAGCGACCCGCCCACCGGCCGGATCAGGGAGCCGAGCAGCGGGCCGAGCCAGGTGAGCGACGCGGCGGCCAGCGGCGTGGCGAAGGACTCGGTGAACTGGTTCTGCAGGACCTGCCCGAAGGCGAAGCCGAAGCCGATGAACGAGCCGAACGTCCCGATGTAGAGGAAGGACATGATCCAGGTGTGCGGCTCGCGGGTCGCCTCGCGCATGGCCCGCGGCTGGTTCTTCGCCGTCGTCAGGTTGTCCATGAGCAGGGCCGCACCGACGGCGGCGGCGACGATGAGCGGGAGGTAGAGGAAGAGCACCAGCCGAGGGTGGGTGACCCCGGCCGTGGCCAGCACGAGCAGCCCGACCAGCTGGACGACGGGCACACCGAGGTTGCCGCCGCCGGCGTTGAGGCCGAGCGCCCAGCCCTTGAGCCGGTCGGGGTAGAAGCCGTTGATGTTGGCCATCGAGCTGGCGAAGTTGCCGCCGCCGACGCCGGCGAGGCACGAGACGACGAGCAGCGTGGTGAACGAGACGCCGGGCTCGAGCACGATCGCGGTGGCGACGGTCGGGATCAGGAGCAGGGCGGCGCTGACGATCGTCCAGTTGCGGCCGCCGAACTTCGCGACGGCGAAGGTGTAGGGCAGCCGGACGAAGGCGCCCAGCGCCGTCGGCAGGGCCGTGAGCAGGAACTTGCCGGCCGGGTCGATGCCGAACACCGGCTCGGGCAGGAACAGCACGATCACCGACCAGAGGCTCCAGATCGAGAAGCCGATGTGCTCGGAGAAGACCGAGAAGAAGAGGTTCCGGCGGGCGACCTTTTTGCCGGTCGACTCCCAGAACTGCGGGTCCTCGGGGCGCCAGTCGTCGATCCACCTGCCGGACCTGCCGGCAGGGCGTTCGGGCGGGGCCGAGACGGTGTTGTGCGCCATCGTCGTCTGGGTGGGCTGGGTGGGGGCGGCCATGGGGAGCACGGTCGCAACGGCCGGTTTCCCGGGCGTCGCCCCCGGGCTGAACTCGTGTTCCGTTTCCCTCACCGCGGCTGACCCGCTGTGGTGAGGCCGCCGACGACCGGTGTGCAGGACCGCACGACGACCGACGAAGATCACCGGGTGAGCGCAACCGAGGAGACCGCGCCCGGACGGGCGCTCATCGAGGCCGGCCGCCCGGTGGCGGGCTCGATGACCCGGGCCGCGGCGACCGTCGTGTTCGAGCCGGGATCGGCCAAGGTCGCGGTGGACGAGCGGTTCGCCACCGTCCTCCGGACCGTCGCCGCCGAGGCAGCCGCGTGCCCGGTGCCGAGGGAGCGCGTCCGCGCCGGCGCCGCGCTGGCCTTCGCCGTGGAGTACGCCGCCACCCTGCACCGCAACGGCCGCCCGGTGCGCTCCGACAGCTGGTTCACCTCGCGGTCCGGCGGGCGCTCCGCGGCCGAGGAGGTCGCCGAGGCGGTGGTCGTCGCCGCCCGCCGGTCGACCGACGAGCGACGGGTACGGCACCTGGGCTACCTCCTGGCCGAGACCGTCGTCTCCGCCGATCTCGATGCGGGGGTGGTCGGCCGGGCGCTGCGCACGGCGGAGTCGCTGAGCTGGCGCCAGCTGGCGGTGCTCGCCGGCGTCGGCCGACGGGACCGGACGCCGCTGCCGATGGCGCCGCTCGAGGACGAGCCGCGCCCCTGGTCGGCCTGGGGCGCCCGCGAGGACGTCGCCGAGCTCCAGCGGACCGGCCTCCTCGACCCCCCGCCCGTTCCCCCGCGGCCGGTCGCCACCCTTCCCCGGCTCCGGATGGCCGACCTGCGGCTGACCCGCCGCGGTGTCCTCCTGCACCGGTTGCTCGTGCTGGACCTGCTGCACGACGACGCCGTCACCGCCGCGCTGGCCGACCTGGGACTCCCCCGCTCCTGACCCTGCGGAAAATCGCGCGCGCGCAGGGCCCCCGACGGGCGCCGGAGCGGGGTACAGCTCAGGTACCGGCGAAAGGGGCCTGGGCGTGAGCACCGCGGAGGACCGGAGCTTCACGGACTTCGTGTCCGCGGAGCAGCCGGACCTGCTGGAGCTGGCCTTCCTCCTCACCGGTGACGGCGGTCCGGCGGAGGAGCGGCTGCAGACGGCGCTGGCAGCGATCTACGGGCAGTGGTCCCGGGTCGGCCGCTCCGGGACGGCGTCCACCGCCGTGCGCCGCGTGCTCGTGGCCGCCCCCACCGGCTGGCGGAGGTGGCTGTCCCCGCCCGAGCAGGTCATGGAGAGCCTTCCGGAGCTCGGCCCTCCCGTGCAGGAGGACGAGGACGAGGACCTGCGGCGCGCGCTGCGGGGACTGGATCCGCGCACTCGGGCGGCCGTCGTGCTGCGCTGCTTCGAGGGCCTGTCCGGGCAGGCGACAGCGGACCTGATGGGCTGCTCCGTGCACACCGTCGACACCGAGCTGGCCCGCGGCCTCGCTTACCTCGGTCCGGTTCTCTCCGGCCGGCCGGTCGGGCGCACCCCCGGCCCCGCGGCAGGCCGACGCGGGACGGTGCTGAGTCCGGAGAACGAGCTGGGCGCGCGGCTGGAGTCGCTCGTCGAGCGAGAGGCACCGCCGCTGCGGGACGCGCGGGAGCTGGTCGCGGCCGTGCGAGACCGGCACCGCCGGCCCCGGCGCCGGTGGGCGCTGGCCGCCGTGGTCGCCGTCCTGTTCGTCGCGGTGCCGGCCGTCCGGTCCTGGACGGCGCAGGACCCGCGACCGCCGGCGCCGGCGCCGGCGCCGGCGCTGACGCCGAGCGACGGCATCTACGACGTGTTCCGCGCGCCCACGCGCGGCGCACTCGCGCGGGACGGCGGAGGCCTCGATGCCGTCCGGCTGCTGCCCTGGGCGTTCGACGGGTACCCGGAGAGCGTCGCGCCGCCGGTGGCCGACCGGCACGTGGTGTGGGCCGCCGACGTCAACGACCGCCGCTGGGCGCTGGTCGCCGGGCCCGATCCCACCGCACCGCAGGGCCGGGAGCGCCGCACCACCGACCGCGCCGTCCCCGGTGCCGTGGCCCTGGCCTGGTTCCAGGGCCTGCCGGCCGGACCGGTCGAGGACATGCGCCTGCGCGCCATCCGGTACGGCGTGGACCCGGAGCTCCCCGCCGCCTTCATGGACGGCGACAGCCGGGCGGTGATCGTCGTGGGCGCCCCCGAGGACGAGATCGAGATCTCCCGCCGCCCACGGCTCGAGGCCGACGGGACGCTGAGCCGGTCGTTCGACCCCGCGCTCGCCCGGGACGGCGTGACGGTGGTCTTCGCCGACACGTACGCGCCGGTAGACCTGGCCGTGCGGTACCGGGTCCTGCGCAACGGAAGCTGGGTCACCGCTGCGCCGGACAACGACGGCGTCGTCGGCACTCTCCCCACCGGCCTCCCCATCGGGCGGCTGCGGCCACCTCCACCCGCGGCGCCGGGGGACGCCGCCGCCGAGCGGGCGCTGGCGGACGCCTTCGCGCGCACCGGCCTCAACGACGCGCAGGTGTCGGTGACGGCGGTGTGGGCCGGCGATCTGGAGATGGACCGCGGCACCGCCCGGGTCACGCTGCTGACGTTGGAGGTGCCTTCCGGCGCCGTCTACGTCACCACCGCGCTGGGCTACGAGTCCCCCCGGGCGGACGGCGGACTCGCGACGTCCTCCTGCGGCTCCGAGCTCCGCCCCGCCGGTGTGCAGGTCGACCGGCAGCTCTACGTGCTGCGCTGCACGGCCGGCGACCGGCCGGGCAGCGGACCGATGGCGGCCCTCGTCGTGGTGGCGCCGCCCGGGTCGACGACCGGGCGGGCGCTCGACGGCGGTGGCGGGGAGATCGTCCGGTTCCCGCTGGTCGACGGCGTGGCGGTCGAGCCGCTGCCGCCGGGACTGGCCTCCGTCGAGGTGCTCGACGCCGCCGGCGCCCCGCTGGCCCAGGGAGAGCCCCTGGCGGCCGGCCCGCTGGACGACTGAGGGACTGTTCGCGCCCGAAATCCGCGCCCGATGTGGGTGCCCCGCACGCCTCGAAGCGTGTAGGAGTCAGGAGCCTGCAGAGGGGGCCTCATGGGCGCCGCGGAGAACGAGAGCTTCCACGACTTCGTGTTCAGAGAGCAGGCGGGTCTCCTGCGCCTCGCGATCCTTCTCGCAGGTGATCGCGGGCATGCGGAGGACCTGGTGCAGATCGCGCTCATGAAGAGCTATCGCCACTGGGCGCGGCTCACCCGCTCGGGAACTCCCTCGGCGTACGTGCGCCGGGTCCTGGTCACTTCCCACACGAGCTGGCGCCGCAGGCTTGCCACGACCGAGCAGGTCATGGAGACGCTTCCCGAACAGGCCGATCCGTCCGGGATCCCGGACGGAGAGGACGAGGAACTGCGCCGCGCGCTGCGTTCGCTGCCGCCGCGAATGCGGACCGCCCTCGTACTGCGCTTCTACGAGGATCTGTCCGAACAGCGGACGGCCGAACTCATGGGCTGCTCGGCGAGCACGGTGAACACCCAGACCGCCCGCGGGCTCACGCGTCTGCGTGCCGCACTGTCGGTGCCGGCCCCGCGTGACCGCGTGCGGGAGGAGCAGTGATGGAAGAAACCGAGCTGCGAAACCGTCTCGACGCGCTCGCCCGGCGGACGGCCCCGCCGGCGCGGGAGCCCGACGACCTCACCGCCACGATCGTCGCCCGGCACCACGCCCAGCGGCGGCGCCAGTGGGCAGTGGCCGCCGCGATCGTGGCCGTCCTGGTCCTCGTGCCCGCCGTGAGAGCTCTGACGACACGTGAGCCCCAACCCGCCGCACCACCGACCGGACAGGTCGATGTCTTCGGAGCGCCGACCCGGGGCTCGCTCGCGGACGACACCGCGCTGATCGACGCCATCCAGCGGCTCCCGTGGGTCCGCGCCGGTGACCCACCCGACGAGGGGCCGTCGATGACCGACCTCCACGTGGTCTGGGCCGACGACGTCGAGACCGAACGCTGGGCGCTGGTCGCCGGCGTCGTGGCGCCCGCTCCTCCGGCGGTGCCTGCCGACGACGCACCTCTGGCCGTGGCCTGGTTCGTCGGCCCGCGCGGAGCGACCGCGGAGCAGCTGGCCATGCAACACCTGATCCGCGACGTCGACCGGCAGCTGCCCACCGCCCTGACGGGGTACCGGACCGGAGACGGCGTGTTCGACTCGACCACCGTGGTCGTCGCGGCGCCCGAGGACCGCATCGAGGTCTCCGTCCGTCCGGAGATCGCCGCCTCTGGAACCGTCACGCGAGCGTTCGTGGGAGTGCCCCCGCGGGACGGCGTGGCGGTCGTCTTCGACACGCACTGGGCGATCGGTGACCCGGCTCTGCATTACCGGGTCCTCCGAGACGGCTCCTACGTCATCCTCCGACCGGACAGCGAGGTCGACTCCGTTCCTCCGCTCGATCGGGACCCCGCGGCGGAGGTTCCCGTGGAGCGGCTTCGCGACGCACCGTCGGGGCACCCCGGCGACATGGCGGCTCCCACGCTCATCGCGGGCTTGCTCGCCGACACTGGCCTGGCACCCGACCAGCTCGTGGCGACCGTGCTCTGGGCCGGCGACTTGCCGAGCGTGGTCAGCGAAAGTGCCCGAGCCACCGTGATGGCCGTGCGGCTTCCCTCCGGCGCGATCTACGTCGGCGGGGTTCTCGGACAGGAAGGGATCGAGGGACTGTTCGGCGTCCTCTGTGGCTCCGAGCTCCGCGCCGCCGCCCCTGTCGAGCAGCTGGTCGTGGTGCTGCACTGCTCGTCCGCGCCGCCGGCGGATCCGCCGGACGTCGGTGAGCGGCTCATCGTCGTCGGTCCACCGGAGGCGA
>DATHAK010000045.1:0-10621 GCA_035296685.1 Blastococcus sp. | reverse complement strand
GAGTACGCCGTCCCACGGGCGGAGGCCCCGGCGGTGCTGGGCGAGTTGCGGCGGGTGCACGAGGTCAACGACTGGCGAGCCGCCTTCCCCGTGGAGGTGCGGCTCGCAGCGGCCGACGACATCCCGCTCTCGACGGCGTCGGGCCGGGACACCGCCTACGTCGCGGCGCACGTTCCGGCAGGAACCGACCCCGGGCCGTGGTTCGCCGCGCTGGAGGCCATCGCCGGCGAGGTGGGCGGCCGCCCGCACTGGGGCAAGCTGCACGGCCTGGCCGCCGGCGCCCTGCAGACCCGGTATCCGCGGTTCGACGAGTTCGTCGCGCTCCGCGACCGGCTGGACCCGGGCGGCGTCCTCTCCAACGCCTACCTCGACCGTGTCCTCGGCCCGGCCGTCCCCCGTGCCCTCTGACGTCGAGGGCCGGTCCGCGGCGCTCGACGTCCCCACGGCACCCGTCGGACGCGCCTGGACGGTCCGGTTCGCGCTCGTCTGGCTCGGGTTGTGGGCCGCCCAGCTCGCGCCGGTCCAGCTGCTGCTGCCCCTCCAGCTGTCCGACGTCGATCCCGAGCACAAGGTGCGCTCGTTCGGGCTGGTCAACGGGCTCGCCGGTCTGGCGGCCCTGATCGCCCTCCCGCTCTTCGGGGCGCTCTGCGACCGGACCCGCAGCCGCTGGGGGCGGCGGCGCGTGTGGGTGGCCGGTGGCCTGGTCGTCTACGTGGTCGGGCTCCTGCTCACCGGCCGCGCGGGCAGCTGGACGGCGGTGGCCGGTGCGTGGCTGGTCGCCCAGCTCGGCATGTACGCGGCCATGGCGGGTCTGACCGCGACCGTCGCCGACGACGTCCCGCCCGACCAGCGCGGAACGATCTCCGCGGCGATCTACGGCCCCCAGGCGCTGGGCATCGTGCTCGGGCTCGGGGTGGTGACCGCGCTCGGCGGGGCGGCAGGCCCCGGTTACGCCGTCCTGGCGGTGCTGCTGCTGGTGACGGCGCTGCCCTGGGTGCTCGGCACCCGGGAGGCCCCGCCCCGTGCCGCGGACCGGCCGCGGTCGGTGCGGGAGGCGCTGGACTCCACGTGGCGCGCGCCGGCCCGGAACCCCGACTACGCCTGGGCCTTCGCCGGCCGACTGCTGGTCAACCTCGGGAACGCGCTCGGCACCACCTATCTCCTGTACTTCCTCACCGACGGGCTGGGGGTGGCCGACCCCGAGGGCTCGCTGCTCGTCCTGACCGTCGTCTACCTCGTGGCCACGGTGGCGGCCACGTGGGGCGGCGGTGTGCTCTCCGACCGCACCGGCCGTCGGCGGGTGTTCGTGGCCGGCGCCGCCGCGCTGCAGGCCCTGGCTTGCGTAACCCTCGTGGTCGCGCCGAGCTGGCCCAGCGCGCTCGTCGCCGGGGTGCTGCTCGGTGCGGGGTACGGCGCCTACACGTCGGTCGACCAGGCGCTGGTCACCCAGGTGCTGCCCGATGCGCGCACGGTCGCGGGCGAACTGGGCGTCATGAACGTGGCCGCCGTCGCCCCCCAGGCGCTGGCCCCGCTGCTGGCGAGCCTGGTCATCGCCCGGCTCGGCGGCTACGGCGTGCTTTTCGGCGTCGCCGGACTGTTCACCGTGCTGGGCGCCGTCTCGGTGGCCCGCATCCGCTCGGTGCGCTGACCGGTCAGGACCGCGGTGTGGTGGACGGTGCCGCCACAGCGTCGCGCTGTCCACCACACCGCGGTACCCGGTGCTCGAGGTGCCGGTCAGGGCCTGAGCAGGACCTTGACGGTGCCCTCCTTCTTCTCCCGGAAGTTCATGTACGCCTGGGGTGCCTCGTCGAGGGGCACGTGGTGGGTGGCGAACGCGTCGACGCCGAGCGGGTCCTCGTCGGTCAGCAGCGGCAGGATGTCGGGCACCCACCGCCAGACGTTGGCCTGGCCCATGCGCAGCTGGATCTGCTTGTCGAACATCCGCATCAGCGGGAGCGGGTCGGTCGCACCGCCGTAGACGCCGGACAGGGAGATCGTCCCGCCGCGGCGGACCGCCTCGATCGCCGTGTTGAGGGCCGCCAGCCGGTCGACGCCGGCCACCTGCATGACCTTCTCCATGATCGCGTCGGGCACGACGGCCGTCGCCTTCTGGGCGAGCGAGGCCAGCGGTGAACCGTGTGCCTCCATGCCGACGGCGTCGATCACGGCGTCGGGGCCACGGCCGTCGGTGGCGTCACGGACGGCGCTGACCACGTCCGCCTGCTTCGTCGAGTCGATGACCGTCACTCCCCGCGCGCGGGCGCGCGCGAGGCGCTCGGGGACGACGTCGGCGCCGAAGACCTGCTTGGCCCCGAGGTGCAGTGCGATCCGAGCGGCCATGTCACCGATCGGGCCGAGGCCGAGCACCAGGACGCTGCCGTCCTTCGGGATGCCGGCGTACTGCACCGCCTGCCAGGCCGTCGGCAGCACGTCGGAGAGGTAGACGAAGCGGTCGTCGGCCGGGCCGTCGGGAACCTTGATCGGGAGCGTGTTGCCGAACGGCACCCGGAGGTACTCGGCCTGGCCGCCGGGCACCTGCCCGTAGAGCTTCGTGTAGCCGAACAGGGAGGCGCCGAAGCCCTGCTCGCGGTTCTGCGTGGTCTCGCACTGCGACTGCAGGCCCTGCGAGCAGGTCCAGCAGGTGCCGCAGGAGATGTTGAACGGGACGACGACGCGGTCGCCCGCCTTCACCTCGGTCACCTCGGAACCGACCTCGCGGACGATCCCCATCGGCTCGTGCCCCATCACGTCGCCGACCGTCATGAACGGTGCCATCACCTCGATCAGGTGCAGGTCCGAGCCGCAGATGCCACTCGAGGTCACCTCGATGACGACGTCCGTCGGCTCCTGGATCGTGGGGTCGGGAACGGTGTCCACCCGAACGTCCGCCCGGCCGTGCCACGTCACTGCGCGCATGCTGCATCTCCTCCACGGGGCCGCGAATCGACCCCTTCTGAGCTAGATCTGCCCCGTCGTGACGTCAATCCCAACGGTTTCAACCCATGGCGGCGTGCCACTCACGGCGTGTGACGCAAATTTGACTCACCGTGGAATGACAGCGGTGGAGCTTTGTGGCGCAGGACACAAAAGCGCAGGTCAATCCCCCACTCGCCAGATCACGAATTGGTCACGGCGTGTTTACATGGGTAGCGCTCCTCTCCCCGGGGGCCACCACCGCCATGTCCCCCGACGGAAGTCAGGTGTATGAGTTCGCTCCACCAGGATCGCCTCCTCGCCGAGGGAGCGGAGTCCCCGACCGGGACCCGATCGACCCTCGCACCGCCTCGCCGAACCTCGCGTCGGCCGGCCGCTGAGAAGGCCCTGAGCACGGTTTCGACGCAGCGTCAGGGAAAGGCGCAGCGGCCGGGGACCGCCACGACCACTGCCGACGCCTCCGCGTCGGCGCCCCGTACCCGTCGCACCGCGAGCAGCCGGGCTGCCACTGCGGCGACGGCGCGAGCCGCGACCACCAAGGCCGCCGCTGCCGCGAAGGCCGCTGCCTCCAAGCCGGCCGCGAAGTCGACCGCTCCCAAGTCCGCGGTCGCCCCGAAGGCGGCCGCGAAGCCGGCGGCAGCCCCAACGGCCGCCACCAAGCCCGCGGCCGGAAAGGCACGTGCGACGAAGGCGCCGGCGTCCAAGCCGGCCGCGACCACGGCGACGACGGCTCCTGCGGCCAAAGCCAAGCCGGCGAAGCCCGCCGCGGCGAAGCCCGCTGCCGCGAAGTCCGCCGCCGCCAAGCCCGCCGCAGCCAAGCCCGCCGCCGCCAAGGCCACGGGAGCGAAGTCGGCGGGAGCCCCGGCGACCTCGAGGAACCAGGCGGCCCGTACGGCCGCTCCTGCCCGGCCGACGCCGTACAAGCGCCCGGCCGCCGACCGCACACCCGACGCCGGCGTTGTGGTCGACGTCCCGGTGTCCGCCGCTCCCGAGGTCCCGGCCGTCGTCGAGACGGTCGAGACGGTGGAGAGCGTCGCCCCGGTGACCGAGGGCCGCTTCGCCCGCTTCCGGCGCCGTCCGTCGACGATGCGCCGCCATCCGTCGCTCTACGCCGCCGCCGCCCTGGCGGCTGCCATCGGCGTCAGCGCGTTCTCGACCGGCGACCCGACGGCTGCGCAGGCCACCGACACGGTCAGCCACTCGGTGAGCGTCGCCCAGGAACTCGGCATCGAGGCGCAGCCGACGGAGTCGATCCTCGCCCCCGACACCACCCAGCACCTCGAGGAGCTGGCGGTCAGCCGTTACGCCCGCGACGCCGAGGAGGCCGCGGCCGCGCAGGTCCAGCTGCAGGCCGACGAGGCCGCTGCGGCCGCGGCTGCCGAGGCGGCCCGCCCCAAGGTCGTGCTGCCGGTGAACGGTGCACGGCTGACCAGCACCTTCGGTCCGCGGTGGGGCACCATGCACGCCGGCATCGACCTCGCCGCCCCCATGCTCACCCCCGAGATGGCGGCCATGGACGGCGTGGTGCTCGAGGCCGGCCCGGCCAGCGGCTTCGGCCTGGCGGTCTACATCCAGCACGAGAACGGCGACGTGACGGTCTACGGCCACATGGACTCGATCCTGGTCCAGGCCGGTCAGGTCGTCCGCGCCGGCGACACGATCGCGCTGCTGGGCAACCGGGGTCAGTCCACCGGCCCGCACCTGCACTTCGAGGTGCACGCCGGCGGCATCAACGGCACGAAGATCGACCCGCTGCCGTGGCTCCGGGAGCGCGGCATCAACATTTGATCCCTGCGGTTCCACGACGCCCCCAGCCGGACACGTCCGGCTGGGGGCGTCGTGCGTGGGGCACACTTCGGTGCGAGGAGGCGCAGGCGGGAGGCGGTTGATGGGACAGGGCCACGGCCACGCGCCGGGAACGGCCGCCGGTGCCCAGCGACACCGTCTCGTCGTCGTCCTCGCCCTCACCCTCGCGGTCCTCGCCGCCGAGGCGGTGGGCGCCGTGGTGTCCGGCTCGCTGGCGCTCCTGGCCGACGCCGGCCACATGGCCACCGACGCCGCCGGCATCGCGCTCGCGCTCGGCGCGGTCAGCCTGGCCCAGCGACCGGCCCGCGGCCGGCGCACCTTCGGCTGGCAGCGGGTGGAGATCCTCGCCGCCGTCGCCAACGGGCTGTTGCTCCTCCTCGTCGCCGGGTACGTGCTGATCGAGGCGGTGCGCCGCATCGGGCACCCTCCCGAGATCGGGTCGCGGCTGATGCTCGCGGTGGCGGCCGTCGGCCTCGTCGTCAACCTGGTGTGCCTCGCGCTGCTGCACCGCGGACGGGCCGGCTCCCTGAACGTGCGCGGCGCCTACTTGGAGGTGCTCGCCGACGCGTTCGGTTCGGTGGCGGTCATCGTCGCGGCCGTCGTGATCGTCACGACGGGGTGGACGCCGGCCGACATCGTCGCGTCCGCCGTCATCGGTGTCCTCGTGCTGCCGCGGGCGTGGCACCTGCTGCGCGAGGCGCTCGACATCCTGCTCGAGGCGGCGCCACGGGGAGTCGACCTCGACGACGTCCGGGCGCACATCCTCGGCGTGGACGGCGTCCTGGACGTCCACGATCTGCACGCGTGGACGATCACCTCCGGCCAGCCGGTCCTGTCGGCGCACGTCGTGGTCACCGACGAGGCGCTGACCGCGGGGCACGGTGGCCGGGTGCTCGACGCGCTCTGCTCCTGCCTGGGCGAGCACTTCGCGCTCGAGCACTGCACCTTCCAGCTGGAGGCCGCGACGCACGCCGGTCACGAGGCACCCGTCCACGACTGAGGTGGCGACCCTGCAGGGGCCCGCCGGTGGGAGAGTGGACGCGTGGAACACGGACACCATTCGGGCATGTGGGTGCCGGGCGAGCCGCCCACCTGGGGCCGGATGTTCGTGCCGCACCTGGGCCCCGAGTCGGTCCTCGCCGTCCTGAGCGTCGTCGGCCTGCTCGCGTACATCGCGGCGGTGGTCCGGCTGCGTCGGTCAGGCGTCTCCTGGCCGTGGTGGCGGACGACGGCGTGGATCGCGGGCACCGTCTCGCTGTTCGCCGTCACGGGCACCTGGCTGAACGGCTACAGCATGGTGCTGTTCAGCGTGCACATGACCCAGCACATGGTCCTGTCGCTGGTCACGCCCCTGCTGCTCCTGCTCGCCGCGCCGGTGACCCTCGCCCTGCGCACCCTGCCCCGCGGCAAGGGAGCCGCCGGCGCGCCTCGGGCGCTGCTGCTGGACGCGCTGCACAGCCGGTTCGCGCGGTTCGTGTCTCATCCGCTGTTCACGGTGCCGCTGTTCATCGCCAGCCTGTACGGCGTCTACTTCACGCCGCTGTTCGACGTCCTCATGGGGAACGCCGTCGGCCATCAGCTGATGCTCGCCCATTTCGTCGTCACCGGGCTGCTGTTCTTCGGACCGATCGTGGCCCAGGACCCGTGGCCGCGGACCCTCAGCCACCCCGGCCGGATGCTCGAGCTGTTCCTGCCGGTTCCGTTCCACGCGTTCTTCGGCGTCGCGATCATGCTCGCCGGTTCGCTGGTGGTGACGACCTTCGCGGACCCGCCGGCGGGCTGGGGGATCGATCCCCTCACCGACCAGGGCGTGGCCGGCGGCATCGTCTGGGCCTTCGGGGAGCTGCCGACGGTGCTGGTGCTCGCCGTCGTCTTCTTCTCGTGGGCGTCGTCGGACGACCGGCGCGCCAAGGCGCTCGACCGGGCCGCCGAACGAACCGGTGACGCCGAGCTCGAGGCCTACAACGCGAGACTCAGGAAGCTGGCCGAGCGCTAGGCCGCGGGGACGGCCATCTCCTCGGGCAGGTCCTCCTTCGTCGCGGTGATCAGCAGCCCGGAGACGAGCGCGCCCAGCAGGATCAGCCCCGCGGCCCAGGTGAACGCCGTGGTGTAGCCCTCCACCTGCGCCTGCAGGCCGATGAGCGGGGCGGTCTGCGGGTCCTGAGCGGCGGGGCCGGCGTCGGAGATGAACGCGGTGATCGCTCCGACCGACAGGGTGGCCAGCAGCGCCGTCCCGACCGAGGCCCCGACCTGCTGGGTGGCGTTGAGCATCGCGCTCGCGGCGCCCGCGTCGTGCACGCCGGCGCCGATCAGGGCCAGGTTGGCGAGCGGGACGAACGTGAAGCCGAGGCCCAGGCCGAGCAGCAGCTGACCCGGGAACGCCAGCTCCCAGAAGCCCGTGTCGACATCGAGGAACGACATCACGAACAGCCCGCCGGCAGCGAGCAGTCCACCGAGCACCATGAGCGGCTTCGGGCCCACCTTCGGGACGAGCCCGCTGGCGGCGCCGGCCGAGATCAGCACGCCGAGAGTCGTCGGCAGCGAGGCGAAGCCCGCTTCGACCGGCTGGTACTGCAGGACCTGCTGGAAGTAGAGGCTGAGGAAGAAGAACGCCGCGATGAGCCCGGCGCCCACGAGGGTCGAGGTGAGGTAGGCCCCGCCGCGGTTGCGGTCGAGCACGATGCGCATGGGCAGGAGCGGGTTGCGGGTCCGCAGCTCGAGGACGACGAAGGCCGCGACGAGCAGGGCGCCGCCGATGATGAAGATCAGCGCCAGCGGCTCGCTCCACCCGCTGTCGCCGCTTCCTCCCGGCTGGGCGTTCTCCTGCGCCTTCTGGGCCACGCGGGTGAAGCCGTAGACGAACGAGGCCAGACCCAGGGTCACCAGCACGGCGCCGGGGACGTCGTAGCGCGTGTCACCGGGCGCCTTGCTCTCCGGCAGGATCCGGATGCCGGCGGCGATGGTGACGATCGCCACCGGCAGGTTCACCCAGAAGCACCAGCGCCAGTCGGCGTACTCGGTCAGCACTCCGCCGAGCAGCAGGCCGATGGCGGATCCGCCGCCCGCGATCGCGCCGTAGACGGCGAAGGCCCTCGCCCGCTCCTTGGCATCGGTGAACAGGACCGTCATCAGGGCGAGCGACGCGGGGGCGAGCAGCGCGCCGAAGGCACCCTGCAGCGCGCGGGCGCCGAACAGCATGGCCTCGTTCTGGGCCAGGCCGCCGAGGGCCGACGCCACAGCGAATCCCGCCGTGCCCACCAGGTACGTGCGCTTGCGGCCCCAGAAGTCCGCGATCCGCCCGCCCAGGAGCAGGAAGCCGCCGAACGTCAGCGTGTAGGCGGTGACGATCCACTGCTGGGTGGCCGGGGAGATGTCCAGGTCCGCGGAGACGGCGGGCAGCGCGATGTTGACGACCGTGGCGTCCAGGATGATCAGCAGGACGGTCGCCGCGATGACGGCGAGGGCCAGCCACCGCTTCTCGTAGGGCTGCTCGGCCGGGTCGGCGGCCTCGGACGGAGGGACGTGGTCGGTCACGAGCGGTCCTCCGGTGTCGTTCGGTACGGCCGGGTCTCGGCAGAGGCGAAGCTATCGGCCTGGGACCATGTCGTCGTGCCTGTTTCGCTCGTGTTCACCTCGGACACGCACGTCCCGAAGCGGGCACGTGACCTACCTCATGGTCTGTGGGCCGCGATCGACGCCGCGGACGTCGTGGTGCACGCCGGCGACTGGGTCGAGATCGCGCTGCTCGACCGGTTCGAGGCCCGCTCCCGGCGGCTGGTCGCCGTCTACGGCAACAACGACCACGGGCCCTTCCGGCAGCGGCTGCCCGAGGTCGCGCGCGCGGAGATCGAGGGCCTGCGCCTCGCCGTCGTCCACGAGACCGGCGACGCGAAGGGCCGGGAGGCGCGCTGCGCCGTGCGGTTCCCCGATGTCGACGTCCTCGTGTTCGGGCACAGCCACATCCCGTGGGACACCGTCGCCCCCGGCGGGCTGCGGCTGCTCAATCCCGGCTCACCGACGGACCGTCGCCGGCAACCGCACGGCACCTACGTCACGGCCACCGCCGAGGACGGCGAGCTTCGGGACGTCGTCTTCCACGCCGTCCCGCCGCGGCGGTGAGCGGCCCACCGCCGCTGGACGCACGGGCGGTGGCCCTGCTGGCCTGTCCGGTGTGCGGCGACTCCCTGTCGGTCGTGCCGGGGGAGACGGCGCTGGGCTGCCCGGCCGGCCACCGCTTCGACCGCGCCCGGCAGGGGCAGGTGACGCTGCTGCCGCCGGGGCACCGCCCACCGTCCGGGGACTCCGCCGCGATGGTCGCCGACCGGGTGGCCTTCCTCGGGGCGGGTCACTACGCGGGGGTGACCAGCGCCCTGGTCTCCGCCGTCCGCGACGGATCGGAACCCGCGACGCTGCTCGACCTCGGCGGGGGCACCGGTCACCACCTGGCCGCCGTCCTCGAACGCCTGCCGGGCGCGGTGGGGGTGGTGCTCGACTCGTCGCCCTACGCCGCGCGGCGGGCGGCGCGCGCACACCTACGGGCGGTCGCCGTGGTGGCCGACACGTGGGCCCGGCTCCCGGTCCGCGATGCCGCGGTCGACCGCGTGCTGGTCGTTTTCGCGCCGCGGAACGGGCCGGAGATCGCCCGCGTGCTGCGGCCCGGCGGTCGGCTCGTCGTCGTCACGCCGGCGGCGGACCACCTGGGCGAGATCGTCGGTTTCCTGGGGTTGCTGCGGGTCGACCCCGACAAGGCGGCCCGGCTGGCCGCGAGCCTCGAGCCGCACCTCGAGCCGGTGGGCACGGCCGTGCACCGGACGGTGCTGTCACTGGACCGGGCCTCGGTCGCGACCCTGGTCGGCATGGGCCCGCACGCCCGGCACCTGTCGCCGGAGGCCCTTGCGGCGGCCGTGGGTCGTCTGGACGAGCCGGTCGCCGTGACCGTCTCCGTCGAGGTCGGCAGCTACCGCCGTCCCCGCTGAGGACGGCCGACGAGGGTCCCGGCGCGCCTGCGCGGTCCCTCCGAGGGGCTGATAAGCAAACGTCTAAGCTGCGGCTCGTGACGATTGCACCGGCGCCCATCGTGAGTCGGCCGAGTCCCGCTCATGTGGCCGCGAAGGGGTCGCGGCTCTCCAACCTGCTGCGGACCACCGACCACAAGACCATCGGCCTGATGTACCTCACGACGTCGTTCGTGTTCTTCATGCTGGGCGGGCTGATGGCCATGCTCATGCGTGGCGAGCTGGCACGTCCGGGTCTGCAGTTCCTCTCGCCGGAGCAGTACAACCAGCTGTTCACGATGCACGGCACCGTCATGCTGCTGTTCTTCGCGACGCCGCTGTTCTTCGCGTTCGCGAACCTGATCATGCCGCTGCAGATCGGCGCGCCCGACGTCGCGTTCCCGCGGCTGAACGCGTTCTCCTACTGGCTGTTCCTCTTCGGGGCCTCGACCGCGATGTCGGGCTTCCTCACCCCCGGCGGTGCCGCCGACTTCGGCTGGTTCGCCTACACGCCGCTGTCGGACGTCGTGAACTCCCCGGGTGCCGGCGCCAACCTCTGGATCGCCGGTCTGGCCGTCAGCGGCCTGGGCACGATCCTCGGTGGCGTCAACTTCATCGCCACGATCGTCTGCCTGCGCGCGCCCGGCATGACGCTGTTCCGGATGCCGATCTTCACCTGGAACGCGCTGGTCACCAGCGTGCTGATCCTGCTGGCGTTCCCGATCCTCACCGCAGCGCTGTTCGGTCTGCTGGCCGACCGGAACCTGGGTGCCCTCATCTACAGCCGTGAGAACGGCGGCCCGATGCTGTGGCAGCACCTGTTCTGGTTCTTCGGGCACCCCGAGGTCTACATCATCGCGCTGCCGTTCTTCGGCATCGTCACCGAG
>DATHAK010000044.1:0-5023 GCA_035296685.1 Blastococcus sp. | reverse complement strand
CGCGGCCGCCGCGTGCGCGGCGGTTCCCTCCATGACCAGGTCGAGCACCCGGTGCTCGTCGAGCGCGTCGGCCGGTTCCGCGGCGAGGACCTCGCCGTCGGCGATGACCAGCACCCGGTCGGCCAGGCCCAGGACCTCGGGGATCTCGCTGGAGACGACGACGACCGCGACCCCGCGGTCGGCGAGGTCGCGGACCAACGCGTAGATCTCCGACCGCGCGCCGACGTCGACGCCGCGGGTGGGCTCGTCGAGCAGCAGCACCTTGCAGTCGCGCAGCAGCCAGCGGGCCAGGACGACCTTCTGCTGGTTGCCGCCGGACAGGGTGCGCACGATCCGCGTGACGTCGGCGGGCCGGACGTCCAGCGACTCGGTCTGCGCGCGGGCGGCCGCCCTCTCGGCCCCGCCCGACAGGAAGCCGCCGCGGACGAACCGGCCGAGGCTGGAGATCGTGATGTTTCGGTAGACCGAGTCGTCGAGCAGCAGCGCCTGGCTCTTGCGCTCCTCGGGGGCCAGCCCGATGCCGGCGCCCACCGCCGAGCCGACGTCCCCGGGCCGCAGGCGCTTGCCGGCCAGGCGCACCGTGCCGCCGGAGGCGCGGCGGGCGCCGTAGATCGTCTCGAGGATCTCCGAGCGCCCCGAGCCGACCAGGCCCGCGAAGCCGACGATCTCGCCCGGGCGGACGGCGAACGACACGTGCTCGAAGGTGCCGGCCAGGCTCAGGTCGTCGACCTCGAGCAGCGGCGCCTCGTCGGTGTGCGGCTCGGTCCGCCGGGGCGGGAAGACGTACTCGATGGTGCGGCCGGTCATCAGCGTGATGACCTCGCGGGTCGGCGTCTCGCGCGCCGGCAGCCCGGTGGCCACGGTGCGGCCGTCCTTGAGGACGGTGATCCGGTCGCCGACCTGGCGGATCTCCTCCAGCCGGTGGGAGATGTAGACGACGGCGACGCCGTGCGCGGTGAGGTCGCGGATGACGCCGAAGAGGCGCTCGACCTCCTCGTTGTCCAGGACGGCCGACGGCTCGTCCATGATGATCAGCTTCGTGTCCTGCGACAGCGCGCGGGCGATGCTGACCATCTGCTGCGAGGCGGCCGACAGCGAGCCGACCTCGGCGGTGGGCCGGATCTCGGGGTGGCCGAGCCGGGTGAGCAGCTCGCCCGCCGTGCGGTTGGCCACCGCGGGCCGGGTGATCCCGAACCGGGAGTTCTCACGGCCGAGGAAGATGTTGTCGGCGACGGTGAGCCAGGGGACGAGGTCGAGCTCCTGGTAGATGGTCGCGATCCCGAGGCTCATCGCCGCCTGCGGGTCGGTCAGCGAGACCTGCTCGCCGCGCCAGGTGATCGTGCCCTCGTCGGGCTGGTGGGCGCCGGCCAGGACCTTGATCAGGGTCGACTTGCCGGCCCCGTTCTGGCCGAGCAGGCAGTGCACCTCGCCCGGGCGTACGTCGAGGTCGACGCCGTCGAGCGCCCGCACGCCGGGGAACTGCTTGACGATGCCGTGCATCTCGAGCAGCGGCGCTCCCTGCTCCGGGCGTTCTCCTCCGGGCTGGCTCACCGGGCGGCTCCTTCCGGGACGGGCGTGGTCTCTCCGGGCACGATCGTGGGGTCGTCGAAGACCGACTCGAGCGCCACGTGCGCGCCACCGCGGACGGCGGCGGTGAAACCGAGGGTGGAGAGGACGACGCGGGCGCCGGCCAGCTCGGGCGCGAACACCCGGGCCCGCAGCTCGGCGGTCATCGGCTCCATCAGGTACCGGCCGAACAGCGCGAAGTAGCCGCCCAGGACGATGACCGCGGGGTTGAACACGTTGATCAGCACCGCGGCACCGGTGCCCAGCGCCGTGCCGATCTGCGACAGGGCCGACAGCGTCCGCTCGTCGCCGGCCTCGGCGCGGCGGACCAGCTCGGCCAGCCGGTCCTCCAGGTCGCGGGAGGGGTCGTGCACCGGGTCGCCGGGGTCGGCGGCGGCCCGCATCAGGGCGGCGAGGCCGACCACGGTCTCCCAGCAGCCGCGGCGACCGCACCCGCACACGTGGTCGGGGCTGCCCAGCGACATGTGCCCGACCTCGCCGGAGAGCCCGCCGGCGCCGCGCAGCAGCTGGCCGGCCACGATGACGCCGCCGCCGACGCCGACCTCACCGGTCAGGTACACCAGGTCGGGGGTGCGCGCCTCGGAGCCCATGGCCCACTCCGCGATCGCGGAGAGGTTCGCGTCGTTCTCCACCCGGATCGGGAAGCCGGCCCCGATCCGGGAGCGCAGCCCCTCGAGGACGGCGACGTCGTGCCAGCCGAGGTTGGGGGCGACGGTGACGACGCCGTCGGCGCTGCGCGTGAGGCCCGGGACGGCGAAGGTCAGTCCGACGGGGGTCGCCCCGCGGCCGGCAACCGCCGCCGTGGCGGCCGCGACCAGCCGGGCGACCTCGTCGAGGGTGCGCTCGGGGCCGAGGGCCGGGACGTCGAGGCCGACGCGCTCCTCGAACAGCACGTCGCCCCGCAGGTCCAGCGCCAGGACGGCGAGGTAGTCGACATTGAGCTCGACGCCGATCCCGCAGACGTTGCGCCCGTCGAGGTGGACGATCAGCCCGGGCCGGCCGACGGCGCCGGCGCGGTCCACGTCGCCGGCGCTGACCAGGCGCCGCTGCTCGAGCTCGGCGATCAGGCTGGAGACGGTCGCCTTGTTGAGCCCGGTCTCCTGGGCGATGCGGGCCCGGGAGCGGGGACCGGAGTCGCGGAGGTGCCGGAGGACGAGGCCGAGGTTGTTGCGGCGGACGGTGGCCTGGTCGGCCGGGGCGTGTGCCCGGGGCCCGGTCGATCCGCCGTACAGGCGACGTCCTTCGAGCATGCCGCCGCCACCTCCCCCGGACCGTCTGAGCGTCGTCCACCATTTAGTCGGTTGAGTCGACAAATTAAAGGCGCCGGGGGCTGTGGTCAAGCTCTCAGCAGGCCGTTACCGAACCGCAACATCGGCTTGACCGGGCGGTCACCACTGAATAAGTTCACTGCCCCGACGAATCCCCGCGCGGTCGCGAAGGAGTGCCCCGCATGAGCGTTCCGCCCGCCGGCCGATGAGCCTCGTCGCAGGGGTCGACACGTCCACCCAGGCCTGCAAGGTCGTCGTCCGCGACGCGGAGACCGGCGCCCTGGTGGGAGCGGGGCGCGCCGCCCACCCGCCGGGAACGGAGGTCCCCCCGGTCGCCTGGGAGCAGGCGTTCGCCGAGGCGGCCGCGGCCGCGGGTGGGCTCGCCGACGTGGCCGCGCTGTCGGTGGGCGGTCAGCAGCACGGCATGGTCTGCCTCGACGCGGCCGGGGAGGTCGTGCGCGACGCGCTGCTCTGGAACGACGTCCGCTCGGCCGGCGCGGCCACCGACCTGATCCGCGAGCTCGGGGACGGCGACGAGCAGGCCGGCCGCCGGGCGTGGGCCGACGCGGTCGGCCTGGTGCCGGTGGCGTCGTTCACCGCGACCAAGCTGCGCTGGCTGGCCGACGCCGAGCCGGCCCACGCCGACCGGACCGCCGCGGTCTGCCTGCCGCACGACTGGCTGACCTGGCGGATCTCCGCTGACCGCGACCTCGGCTCGCTGGTCACCGACCGGGGGGACGCCAGCGGCACCGCCTACTGGTCGGCCCGCACCGGGGAGTACCGGCCGGACCTGCTGGAGCGGGCGTTCCGCGGCCGCCGGCCGGCCGTCCCGCGGGTCGCCGGTCCCGCCGAGAGCGTCGGCGCGCTGCGCGGCTCGTCCGCCGTGCTCGGGCCCGGATCCGGCGACAACGCCGCCGCCGCACTCGGGCTGGCCGCCCGGCCCGGAGACGTGATCGTGTCGATCGGCACCTCCGGCGTGGTCTCGGCCGTCTCCCCCACCCCGGTCTCCGACGCCACCGGCACCGTGGCCGGCTTCGCCGACGCCAGCGGTCACCACCTGCCGCTGGTCGCCACGCTCAACGCCGCCCGCGTGCTCGACGCCGCCGCCACGCTGCTCGGAGTGGACCACCACGGTCTCTCGGAGCTGGCGCTGAGCGCGCCGTCCGGGGCCGACGGCCTGGTGCTCGTGCCCTACCTGGAGGGCGAGCGCACGCCGAACCTGCCGCACGCCACCGGGTCGGTGCACGGGCTCACGCTGCGCACCAGCACGCCCGCCCACTGGGCGCGCGCCGCCGTCGAGGGCCTGCTCTGCGGCCTGGCCGACGGGATCGACGCGGTCGTGGCGCAGGGGGTCGCGGTGGAGCGGGTGCTCCTCATCGGGGGAGGCGCGAGCTCGCCCGCCGTCCAGCAGCTGGCCCCCGGCATCTTCGGCCGGCCGGTCCTCGTCCCGGCGCCGGGCGAGTACGTCGCCGACGGCGCGGCGCGCCAGGCGGCCTGGGTGTTCTCGGGGGACGCGTCGCCGCCGGACTGGGCGCAGCCCGGGCTGCGCACCGTCGAGGCACCGCCGGCCGCCGGCGTGCGCGAGCGGTACGCCGAGGTGCGCGGCCGGACGGACGGCCAGTAGCCCGCGACGACATCGGCGATGTGGTCGTCATCCGGACTCGGTGGCGACCAGATCGCCGATCTCGCCGCGTAGGACGCGGGCAACATCGTCCGGGTTGGTCTGCACCGTCATGTGCGCGGCTCCGGGCACCTCGACGAGCCGACCGCCCGGCGCGCTGCGCACCAGGTGCCGCGCCCAGTCCGACGGGCAGAGCCGGTCCCGGGTCCCGCGGACCACGATGACCGGCACGGCCACCGAAGCCAGTCGCTGGTCCAGCCGGTCGGGTGCCGCCCTGCGCCACAGCGCCGCCATCGCGCGCGGGCCGGTGCGCCACCACTGGGCGACGACCAGCGGCAGCTGCCACACGCGCTCGGCCAGCGCCGTCGCCAGCCAGCGGCCGACCAGGCCGGCGGCCGAGCGCAGCCGGGGATCCGTGGTGGGCCCCAGCAGGACGAGGCCCGTGACCCGGGGGTCATCCGCCGCCGCGGCGACCACCTGACAGCTCTGCGAGTGGCCGACGAGCAGCACCGGCCCCTCCCCCAGCTGCCCGCGCAACCGGGCGGCG
>DATHAK010000043.1:0-5806 GCA_035296685.1 Blastococcus sp. | reverse complement strand
CGTGCGCTCCCGCGTCGGCCAGGTGCGTGGCCGTGGCCAGGCCGAGACCGCTCGCGCCGCCGGTGACGAGGGCCGTGGCCCCGTTGATGTCCATGTCGTTCCTCCGTCGCCGGGGCTCAGCCGCGGGTGTAGATGGACTTGTAGGAGACGTAAGCGGCCAGACCCTCGGGACCGAGCTCCCGGCCCAAGCCGCTCGCCTTGACCCCGCCGAAGGGGGAGCCGAGGTCGAGGTTGAAGAAGTTGACGCCGACCGCTCCGGTCTGCATGCGCCGAGCGAGATCGAGCCCGCGCTCCTCGTCGCTGGTCCACACCGTGCCCGCGAGCCCGTACTCGGAGTCGTTGGCGATGGCCACGGCTTCGTCGACCGTGTCGTACGGCAGGACCGCGAGGACGGGCCCGAAGACCTCCTCGCGCGCCAGGGTGGCCGCCGGCTCCAGGTCGGCGAAGACGGTCGGCTCGACGTACCAGCCCCGGTCGAGGCCGGCGGGGCGCCCGCCGCCAGTGGCGACCCGCCCACCTTCGGCGCGGCCGGCGGTGATGTAGTCCTCGACTCGCTGCCGCTGGGCTGCCGAGACAAGGGGGCCGACCCGGGTCGCGGGGTCGGCGGGATCACCGACCGGCAGCGACGCGGCCAGATCGGCGACCGCCTCGACGACCTGGGCGTAGCGGCGACGCGGGGCGAGGATGCGGGTGCTCAGATAGCACGTCTGGCCGGTGTTGAGCAGGCTTGCCCAGGACAGGCCGCGGGCTACTTGAGTCAGGTCGGCGTCGTCGAGGACGATCGCGGCGCTCTTCCCACCCAGCTCTAGGGTGACCGGCCGGAGGAGTCGCCCACAGGTCTCCGCGATGGCGCGGCCGGCCGCTGTGGACCCGGTGAATGCCACCTTGTCCACACCCGGATGGGCCACCAGATAGGCGCCCACATCCCGACCTCCGGTGACGATGTTGAGAACTCCCGGGGGTAGGCCGGCCTGCTCTGCGGCATCGGCGAGCTGGAAGGTGTCGAGGGCGGTCTCAGGGGCTGGCTTGAGCACCACGGTGCATCCCGCCGCGAGAGCGGGGGCCACCTTGAACATCGTCAGCGACTGCGGGAAGTTCCAGGGAACGACGGCGGCGACGACCCCCACGGGCTCCCGTCGGACGACGGTGACACCGGGGCCACCGACGGCGGCCCGGCGTTCCTCGGCAGGGGTCTCGCGGGCCAGTTGGGCGAAGTAGCGCAGCGTCGCGGCGGGGCCCATTCCTTCAGCGGGACGGGCGATCGCGATCGGCATGCCGTTCTCGCCGGAGACCAGCGACGCAGTCTGCTCGGCACGGTCCTCCAGCGCGCTGGCGAAGGCCTCCATGGCGTCGGCCCGTCGAGCGCCGGACCATGTGGACCAGGGCGAGCTGTTCAACGCGGAGCGGGCGGCGGCGACGGCCGCGTCGACGTCCGCTGGCGCTCCTGCCGGCGCCACGCCGAACACCTCCTCGGTGGTGGGGGAGATGACCGCCGTGGTCGCCGATGACGCCGAGGGCTGCCATCGGCCCTCGATGTAGAGGGCCTCCCGGTCGCGTGCTGCCGCGCTCACTGCGTGACTCCCGGCAGCAGCACCGGCTTGATCGTGGCCCCACTCGCGGCGTCGCGTTCCGCGTCGTTGACCCGCGACAGGGGATAGGTGCGCAGCAGCCGGTCGAAGGGGAAGCGGCCTTGGCGCCACAAGGAGATGAGGCGTGGGAGAAACACCTGCGGCACCGCGTCCCCCTCGAGGATGCCCATGAGGTTCTTCCCGCCGGACAGCGCAGACGGCGCCAGGACCACCTCGCGGCTGCCGGCCCCCGCCAACCCCAACGTGCCTGTCGCCCGGAGTGCCTCGACCGCACCGGTGATCACCTCGGGCACACCCGTCGTGTCCAGGGCGTACTGCGCTCCGTCGCCCGTGGCGGCGATCACCTGTCGTGGCACGTCAGAGGCATCGCCGCGGATGGTGTGGGTGGCGCCAAGCTCGCGGGCCAGCTCCAGTCGGGAGTCATGGAGGTCGATGACGACGACGGTGGCCGCGCCCGCGAGCCGGGCGGCCATCACCGCGGCCATGCCGACCGCGCCGACCCCGTACACGGCGACACTGCTTCCCGCGCGCACTCCCAGGGCGAGCAGGATCGATCCCGCACCGGTCTGGATCCCGCAGCCCAAGGGGCCCAGTAGGTGCAGCGGCAGGTCGTCGTCGACGACGACGACGTTGCGGGCGGTGGCGAGGGCGTGGCTGGCGAACGACGACTGCCCGAACCAGCGGGCGGCGACGGGCGCGCCGTCGGCGTCCACCACGGGGCCGGCGCCCTTCGCCGCGCGGCCGGTGAGGTTGCGGGGAAAGAAGGTCGAGCAGTATGCGGGGTGCCCATGGGCACAGTTGATGCACCGACCGCACGAGTCGAACGACATCACCACGTGCGCCCCAACCGGGAGGTCGACGCCCGCGCCCACAGCGGTGACCACACCGGCGCCCTCGTGGCCGACGACGATCGGGGGTCGGGCCATGAACCCCTGCGTGCGGGGCAACACGTCGGTGTGGCAGAAGCCCACGCCGGCGACCTCCACCAGCACTTCGCCCGGGCCCGGTTCGGCGACCTCCAGCTTCTCAAGGGTGAACGGGCCGCTGCGGTCCCGAAGTACTGCGGCTTCGATCTGCATCGAGGCTCCCTAGATTGACCGGACGTACGGTCAACTGTAGCGTCTGCTGCTACAGGGGGCCACTGCACGTCGCCGGTCTTGACCCACACATCGCCTGCCGATCCGAAGGAATCGTCGTGACTACTGCTGCGCCCGACGCGAGCGAACCAGCCGCCCTTCTCGAGCGCCGTGGACCGGTTGCGGTGATCACCCTCAACCGGCCTAGCGCGATGAACGCGGTCAACGCGGACTTGTCGATCGCCGTCGGCCGAGCGTTGGCCGAGCTGGCCGAGGACCCCGCCCTTCGCGTGGGAGTCCTCATCGGAGCCGGACGGGCGTTCTGCGCTGGGGCGGACCTCAAGGAACTGGCCGCGGGTCGCACCGTGCACGACCCCGACCACCCCGAACGGGGGTTCGCCGGGCTCGTGCGGCACTTCGTCGACAAGCCGCTCATTGCCGCAGTCAACGGGTTCGCCCTGGGGGGTGGGACGGAGATCCTGCTCGCCTGCGACCTCGCGGTGATCAGCGAGGAGGCCACCTTGGGGCTGCCCGAGGTGACCCGGGGTCTGGTCGCGGCGGCGGGCGGACTCCTGCGCCTGCACCGGCAGATCCCGCCCAAGGTGGCCGCGGAGGCGGTCCTCACCGGCCGGCCTCTCGACGCCCGCACGGCCGAACGCTGGGGGCTGGTGAACCGGGTCGTCCCGGCCGAGCGGGTCCTCGACACGGCACTGGAGCTGGCCGAGCAGATCGCGGCCAACGCGCCGCTCGCGGTTCGGGCAAGCAAGCGGATCATGGCCGGCAGCGCGGCGATGAGGTCGGATTGGGACCCGCCGGCCTGGGAGCTGAACGAGGCCGAGTTCCGCGCCGTCCGGGCCAGTCGGGACGCTCATGAGGGCGCCACGGCGTTCGCGGAGAAGCGCCGTCCCGAGTGGACGGGTGCCTGATGAGCGTCCTCGACGCGTTCCGCCTGGACGGTCGCGTGGCCGTGGTGACCGGCGCCAGCTCCGGACTCGGAGCGGGCTTCGCCGTCGCCCTGGCGGAGGCCGGTGCCGACGTCGTCCTAGCGGCGCGGCGCGCCGACCGGCTCGCCGACGTCGCCGCCGAGGTGACCGCTACGGGACGGCGGAGCATCTCGGTGACCACGGACGTGGCGGATCCCGACCAGTGCACTGCGCTGGCGGAGGCCGCCGTCGAGGCGTTCGGTCGGTTCGACGTCCTGATCAACAACGCCGGCCTCGGGACCGCGGTCCCCGCCATACGCGAGCGACCCGACGACTTCCGCCGCGTCCTGGACGTCAACCTGATGGGCGCCTACTGGATGGCACAGGCCGCCGCTCGGCTCATGCAGCCGGGTCGAGCATCGTCAATATCGCCAGCACGCTCGCTCTCCTCGCCCCGCCGGCGCCGCAGGCCGCCTACGCGGCGAGCAAGGCCGGCCTCATCGGGCTGACACGGGACCTTTCAGCTCAGTGGGCGGGTCGTCGGGGAATCCGCGTTAACGCGCTGGCTCCTGGCTACGTCGCCACGGAGATGACGGCGGAGGTGTTGTCACAGGTGCTGGACGGCTTCGTCGGGTCACGGAGCCGCCTGCAACGGCTGGGAACCCAGCGGGAGATGGACGCGGCGGTGGTCTTCCTGGCCAGCCCCGCATCCAACTACGTCACCGGTAGCCCGCTTGCGGTCGACGGCGGGATGTCGGGGCATTGACCGGCAGCAACCATCGACGGTCAGGAGGCCAGCGAACCCGTTCGCCCGGCCGCAGCCTCCCGGATGGCCTCGAGCACCGTCTGAGCCGCGCGTCCCTCCGGGTCCGTCAGCTTGGGCAGATCCGCCCGGTCCACCAGGAGGCTGCCCAGGATCAGGTCGACCAGGGCACTGCCCACCTGTTCAACGGTCTCGGGGCCGTCCAGTCGGAACCACGTCCAGGACCACTGGGACGAGCCGAACATCAGCAACGCGACGACGTCGACATCGACGGAGCGGAAGTCCCCGGACTCGACCCCCGCGCGGATGACCCCACGCACGGTCCGGAGGTAGCGCTGCCGCAGCGTTACACCCTCGGCCATCGCCTCCCGGTCGGCCAGGCGGACGATCTCGCGCTGGAAGGCCACCGTCGCGTCGCGGTCCTCCACCTGGTAGCGCATAAACGCGTGCAGGATGGCCGCCAGCTGCTCGGCGGGGCTGTCCAGCCAGTCGAGCATCAGCTCCAGCTCGGCCAGCCGGCGCCGCATGTAGGACTCGTGCAACGCGGCGAGGATGCGGTCCTTGGTGCCGAAGTGGTGGACGATCGTGCCCTTCGAGACGCCCAGCTCTGCTGCAACCATCCCGAAGTTGACGCCGTCGTAGCCGATCTCGGCGATGTGGCGGGTAAACGCCTCGAGGATCTCGTCGTACCGCCCCGGTCCGCTCGCCATCGGTGTCCTTTCGCCGTCCGCCGGGCCGCGGGTCAGCGGTCCCGTCCTCAAGGCTACCGGGCGCTGGCCGCACGGTCGGTCAACCAGGTGTGTGGAGCTGTGGAAGGAGAGGTGTGATGGGCGCGGACATCAGTCAGCTCACCGACGACCTCGCTGCCGAGACCGCGGACTTGGTGACCGTGCTGCGGGCTCTTCGCGAGGACCAGTGGACCTGGAGCACTCCCGCGGAGGCGTGGACCGTCCGGGACCAGGTCACGCACCTCGCGTACTTCGACGAGGCGGCGACGCTGTCGGTCACCGCCCCGGCCGGCTTCCGGGCCATGGCTGCGGAACTGACCGCGGACAGTGGGAACGCGGCCGACCGAATCGCCGCGGGCTTCCGCGACCTGCCCGGTGCTGAGGTGCTCGGCTGGTTCGAGCGCGCCCGCGCGGAGTACCTCACCGTGTTCGCGCAGCTCGATCCGCGGTCTGAGCTGCCCTGGTTCGGGCCGATGATGAGCGCGGCCTCGTCGGTGACCGCCCGACTGATGGAGACGTGGGCACATGGTCAGGACGTGCTGGACGCGGTCGGTCGAGAGCGTCGGTCGACCTCACGGCTCCGGCACGTGGCGCACCTCGGCGTGCGGACCCTCGGATGGAGCTTCCGGGTTCGGGGTCTGCCCGAGCCGCCCGAACCCGTTCGGGTCGAACTCTCCGCACCCGACGGAGGCCGGTGGACCTGGGGCCCGGAGACCGCGCCCGACCG
>DATHAK010000042.1:0-4603 GCA_035296685.1 Blastococcus sp. | reverse complement strand
GACGGCCATCGCCGCCGCCGTCGCCGCCTGGCGTGCCGGTCTCGGCCAGGAGCAGGCCCGGATGGTCGAGGCCGTGGTGGTCCCGGCCTGCTGCGCCGTCGGCGCCCTGATCCTCAGCAGCCGGCCGGGCCAGCCGGTCGGACGGGCGCTGTTCGCCGGCGGGGCGCTGTGGGGGCTGGCCTCGCTGCCGGTCGAACTGCTCGTCGGCCAGGTCGCCGCGGGCGCCGGGCGCGCCGCGGTGGGCCTGCTGGTCGTGGCGTTCACCGTCCGCGGCCTCGGCTGGATGATCCTCGTGGTCGTCCTGCCGCTGGTCTTCCCGGACGGCGCCCGGTCGCGGGCCTGGCTGCGCCTGGCGCTGGCGGACCTCGTGCTGTTCACCGCGATGGTCCCCGCCCAGCCCTTCGTCGTGGACGACCGCCTGCCGCGGACCGACAGCCCCCTCGGCCTGCCGGCGTCACTGATCGGCCTGTCCGAGATCACGGCGCTGGTCCTCGGAGCCGTGGGTGCGGCGTGCTTCGTCGCCGGTCTGGTGTCGGTCGTGGGCCGGTGGCGGTCCGGCGACGCGCTGGTCCGCCAGCAGGTCGGCTGGTTCGCGCTCGGGCTGTTCGCGGCGCTCGTGAGCGTCGTCCTGCTGCTCACGGGCGTCCTCGCCGCGCCGACCTTCGCGCTGGGCGTGGCCGCCCTGCCGGTGTCGGTCGGCGTCGCCGTCCTGCAGCACCGCCTCTACGAGGTCGACGTCCTGGTCAACCGGACGCTGCTCTACGCGCTGCTCACCTCCGCCGTGGCGGCCGTGTACGTGCTGGTGGTCGCCGGGGCGGGCGCGATGCTGAACGCACGGGAGGCCGGATGGCTCCCCTGGCTCGCCACCGCGGTCGTCGCGGTCGCGTTCCAGCCGCTGCGCGAGACCATCCAGGGCGCCGTCAACCGGCTCACCTACGGCGGGTGGGACGAGCCGCAGGCGCTGCTGCGCGCCCTGCACACCCGGCTCGAGCAGGCGGCCACGCCCGACCGGGCGCTCGACGACGTCCTGGCGGCGGTGGTGGAGTCGCTGAAGCTGACGCGCGTGGCGGTGGTCACCCCCGACGGGATCGAGCTGGCCAGCGCCGGTTCGCCGCCTACGGGCGCCGGACGCCGGCTGCCGCTGGCCCACGCGGGCACGACCGTGGGCGAGCTGGTCGTGCACGGGGGCCGGGCCCGCCGCCGCGACGAGGACGTGCTCGCGGAGCTGGCCGCGGCGCTGGCGCCGGCCGTGCACGCCGCAGGGCTGCACGCGGACCTGGTGCGCTCGCGTGAGCGCCTGGTGGTGGCCCGCGAGGAGGAACGGCGCCGGCTGCGGCGCGACCTGCACGACGGTCTCGGGCCCGCTCTGGCCGGACTGTCGCTGAAGCTGGACGCCGCCCGCAACCGGCTCGGCGACGACCCGCTGCTGCGGGAGATGCGCGGCGACGTCCAGGCCACGGTCGCCGACGTCCGGCGGCTGGTCGACGGGCTGCGCCCGGTGCCGCTGGACGAGCTGGGGCTGACCGAGGCGCTGCGGCGGCTGGTGGACGGGGCGGCCGCCGGCGGCCCGGAGGTGCGGCTGGTGACCGACGGCGCCGGCTCGCCCGCCGCCGCGGTCGAGCTGGCCGCCTACCGGATCGTGCAGGAGGCGCTGACCAACGTGCTCCGCCACTCGGGCGCCGGCTCCTGCGAGGTCTCGGTGTGCGCGCAGAACGGCTCGCTTGTGGTCAGCGTGGCCGACGACGGGAAAGGGGCCGACGCCGTCCGGTCCGGCGGGTCGGGCCTGGAGACGACGCGCGAGCGCGCCGAGGAGCTGGGCGGCTCGCTGGAGCTGGTTCCCCGCACCGGCGGCGGCACCGTCGTCCGCGCCGTCCTGCCGAGGAACCCGTCGTGATCACCGTCCTCGTGGTCGACGACCACCCGCTCTTCCGGGCCGGCGTGCAGACGCTGCTCGATTCGGTGCCCGACGTCGAACTGGTGGCCGTCGCCGCCGACGGGGAGGGCGCCGTCCGCGAAGCGACGCTGAACCGCCCGGACGTCGTCCTGATGGACCTCACGATGCCCGGGATGGGCGGCCTGGAGGCGACCCGGCGGATCGTGCACGCCTGCCCCGGCTCGGCCGTGCTCGTCCTGTCGATGCTCGACGACGACGAGTCGGTGCTCGCCGCCATGCGCGCGGGCGCCCGCGGGTACGTGCCCAAGGGCGCCGGGCAGGAGGAGCTGCTCACCGCGATCCGGGCCGTGGCGACCGGCGGTGCCGTGTTCGGGGCCGGCGTCGCCGCCCGCATCCTGGCCGGCCTGGACCGCTCCCCCGCCCCGGCCTTCCCCGGGCTGACCGAGCGGGAGTCGGAGGTGCTGTCGCTGATGGCCGAGGGGCTGGACAACCGCCGGATCGCCGAGCGGCTGCAGGTCAGCGCGAAGACGGTGGCCAACCACGTGTCGCACGTGCTGACCAAGCTGCAGGCCCGCGACCGGGTGGAGGCGGTCCTCCGCGCGCGCGAGGGCGGGCGGTGACCCGTCAGCGGCCGGGGCGGCTGCCGGCAAGCTCGCGGGCGGCCGACGCGGCCTCGTCGTCGAGCCGGGCGATCGAGCGGGTGAAGGAGTCGTAGGCGGCGTCCGGGGCGACGCCGAGGGCCTCGCCGATCTCCTCCCAGCTCGCCCCGCCGCGCAGGGCGGCGCGGATGCCGACGAGCCGGCTGTCGTGGGCCTTGCGGGCGATGACCTCGCCGAGGGCGAGCAGCTCCAGCGCCTCGTAGGTGTCCAGCGAGGTGTCGACGCCCTTGATGGCGTTCCAGTGGTCCTCGTCGTCGTCGTGGACGGTGTTGAGGGCGCTGCCGCCGGTGTCGCGGCGGCTCAGGAAGTCCAGGCGGGTCGCGGCCGTCGTCAGGGTGAACTCCGGCGCGAGGCCCTCGGGCGTGATGCTCATGCCCGGAGCCTTCCCCGCGCGCCTGGGCCCGCCAAACCCGGGGCTTCTGTGAGGCCCGCAACGCCCGGGCAAACCGGACAGGGCGCGAGGGTGCGGGCACGCAGACGTGAACCGGAACGCGGAGGGCCCGCACCCCGGAACGGGATGCGGGCCCTCTCGGCGGAACCGGGTGCGTCAGGAGGAGACGCCCACGGCCTCCTTGGCCAGCTCGGCCAGCTTGGTCTGCGCGGCGCTCGCCACGTTCGACCGGTTCTTGTGGGTCTCCTC
Organism: Blastococcus sp.; assembly: GCA_035296685.1. Classification (GTDB taxonomy): domain Bacteria; phylum Actinomycetota; class Actinomycetes; order Mycobacteriales; family Geodermatophilaceae; genus Blastococcus_B. Next base: position 1,410 of record DATHAK010000042.1, on the reverse strand, counting down.
GTAGTGGATGACCACCTGGATGTCGTGCGGCGTCTTCAGGCCCTTGATCGCCGTGATGGCGTCCTGCTGCGAGAGCTGGTCGAAGTTCTTGATCGGCAGCTCCGCGGCCGAGACGTCGCCGAGCTCCTCGCGGGCGTCACGGGCAGCCTTGGCGGCCTCGTTGTTGCCCTCCCGGCGGGCGATCTGCTCGGCCCGGCGCAGCGAGGCGCTCCGGCCGGCCGTCAGCGTCTCGCGGACGGCGTCGGTGAGGGCGGCGGCCTTCCCGGTGACGGCGTTGAACCGCTCGGAGGTCTCCTCACCGGCGTGCTGCACGGTGTCGACGGCGTTGTTCACCGTGTTCGCCACGAAGCGCACCGGGGCGTTCACCGCGCGGGCCACACCACCGGCGACCTTCTGCAGCGGGGTGGCGACCAGCGCGGCCGGGCCGCCCATGGCCTCCTCGGCGAGCACCACGGTCAGCCACTCGACGGTGGCCTTGTGGGCGTCGATCAGCTTCTCGGCGAGGCGGCGGACCTCCGCCTGCTCCACCTGGTCGGCGAGCACCTTGAGGTAGGTGGCGCGGTCGAGCAGCTGGTGCTCGAGCTGCAGGTCGGTGAGCAGCGCCTCCTCGATCGGGGCGGCCTGCTCGAAGGTGGCCTTGAGGATCGCGGACAGGCGGCCGAGGGCCGGCGTGACGACGTCCGGGACACCGCCGAGGCCGCGCAGCGCCTCGGTGATCTCGAGGGTGCGCTTGGCGGCGTTGTCGGCGTTCTGCGTGAGCTCGCGGCGGACGGCGTCGGTACGGGCCTGCGTGATCCGTGTGCGCGCGACCTGCTCCTCGGTCTGCGTGAGCAGGACGAGGGCACGCAGCTGGTGGACGAGCTTGTTGTTGTCGGTCATGACGAAGAAGCAACTCCAGAGATCGGGGATGACCTGACGATCACTCCATGCCCCGGATCCGCCGCCGCTAACTACAGCAAGCGCATTGCTAGCAGTGAGCCTCGTCACGCCGTCTGCGCGGCGGTGATCGCCCTCCTCACTTACCGTCCGCCAACCGCGCGCTCGAACGAGAGGACGGCGGTCTGTGAGCGAGGTCCGCGAATCCGCGTCCGCGGTGTGGTGCCCAGTTCCGCGCTACAGCACCGCACTGGCTGCAACAGCGCGGCACCGGACGGCCGCGCGGCCGCGGGAACCGCAGTGATGCCGACCTCGCGGCACCCAGCGGGGGCAGCCGGTCAGGCGCGCTCGACCTGGGCGTAGGCGTCCGCCACGCCCAGCACCTCGGCGAGACCGTGCAGCTCGGCCTCGAACATCGGCTCGGCGTCGGCCAGGGCGAACTTCAGGTGACCGAAGACCTCCATGCAAACCAGGCCGTAGAGCCTGATCCAGCAGGACAGGAAGACCTGCATGACGCCCAGCGGCAGCGGGACG
>DATHAK010000041.1:0-10372 GCA_035296685.1 Blastococcus sp. | reverse complement strand
TGCAGCGCGCCGCTGCTCGACATGGTCCGCTACGAGCGGTTCGGCCTCGGGCGCACCTGGAACGACGAGTACGGCACGGCCGACGACCCGACCGAGCTCGGCTGGCTGCTGGGCTACTCGCCGTACCACGCGGTCCGCGAGGGGACGGCGTACCCGGCGGTCCTGTTCACTACGTTCGAGTCCGACACCCGCGTCGACCCGCTGCACGGGCGCAAGCTCGCCGCGGCGCTGCAGAACGCGACCACGTCGGAGGCGCCGGTCGTGCTCCGCCGGGAGACGTCGGTCGGCCACGGCGCCCGGGCGGTCAGCCGCACCGTCGGGCTGGCCGCCGACCAGCTGGCGTTCCTCGCCGCGCACACCGGGCTCGGGGCCTCCTGACCCACCGGGAGGACCGGAGAGTTCCCCTTCCCTGACAGGGAGCGGGACACCTGGGAGTATCTCCGGTGATGTCTCGCTCACTGGCCGTGGTCACTGCTCCCGGGTACGCCTGCTCCCTGTCGTCGCGGCCCGGCCCGGCATGGCGGACGCGGTGACGGCGGCGGAGGAACTGGCTGCGGCGAAGGCACCGACCCGGCAGGCGACGTTCCGCGAGGTCTTCGCCGTCCGCGAGTTCCGGCCGCTGTTCGGGACCTTCCTGCTCTCCACCGCCGGCGACGAGCTGGCCCGCGTGGCGCTCACCGTGCTCGTCTACCAGCGCACGTCGTCCCCGCTGCTGTCGGCCCTGACCTTCGCGATCGGGCACCTGCCCTGGCTGCTCGGTGGTCCGCTGCTCGCCACGCTGGCCGACCGGCTGCCCCGGCACCGGGTGCTGATCTCGGCCGACCTGGCCCGCGCGGTCCTGCTCGCCGGGATGGCGATCCCCGGCACCCCGCTGCCGGTCCTGCTGGGCCTGCTCTTCCTCGTCTCGATCTGCGCGCCACCCTTCGAGTCGGCGCGGTCGGCGCTCATGGCCGACGTGCTGGAGGGCGACACGTATGCGGTCGCGACCTCGCTGACCAACATCACGCTGCAGCTGGCCCAGGTGTTCGGGTTCCTGGCCGCCGGCGCGCTGGTCGCCGTCCTCGACCCGTCGGCGGCGCTGCTGATCGACGGCGTCACCTTCGCCGTCTCGGCGCTGTGGCTGTCGGCAGGCCTGCAGCGCCGGCCGGCTCCGGTCTCGGAGGCCGGCGACGGTCCGCGGAGCATCTGGCAGGACACCGCCGACGGCCTGCGGCTCATCGGGCGCTCGCCACGGCTGCTGGCGATCATCGGGGTCCTCTGGCTGGCCACGATGTTCGCGTACGCGTCGGAGGGCGTGGCGGCTCCGCTGGTGGAGGAGCTCGGCCAGGGGACGACGGCCATCGGCGTCCTGCTCGCGGCCAACCCACTGGGCGTCACGATCGGCGGTCTGGTGGTCGCCCGGCTGGTGCCGCCCGACCGGCGGGAACGGCTCGTCGCGCCGCTCGTCGTCCTCTCCCTGGTGCCGGTGTTCGCCGGGGGGCTGGTCGCCGTCCTCGCCGGGCCGGGCACCCTGCCCTTCGCGCTCGTGGTCGCGCTGCTGTTCGTCTCCGGGCTGGGCGCCGCGTGGCTGATCCCGCTGAACGTCTCGTTCGTCCGCGCGGTGCCGAGCGCCTTCCGGGGTCGGGCGTTCGGCGTCGCGGTCAGCGGGCTGTACGGGGTGCAGGGCATCGGGGCGCTGCTCGCCGGCTTCGGGGCCGAGGGCGTGTCGGCCAGCGCGGTGCTGGCCCTCTCCGGCGGCGTCGGCCTGCTCGCCGTCGCCCCCGCCCTGCTGGCCTACCGGCGTACGCAGGGTCACGTGGCCGCGGGCGGCGCACCTGAGGGACCATCGGAGGCATGAGCGAGTCGAGCCGGTCGCTGCCCTCGGCCCGCACCTTCTACGACGAGGTGGGCGGGGCGCCGACCTTCACCCGGCTCGTCGCCCGCTTCTACCAGGGGGTCCGCACCGATCCGGTGCTGGCGCCGCTCTACCCGCAGGACGACTGGGAGGGCGCCGAGACCCGGCTCCGCGGGTTCCTGGAGCAGTACTGGGGCGGGCCCACCACCTACTCGCAGGAGCGGGGGCACCCGCGCCTGCGGATGCGGCACGCGCCGTTCGCCATCGGACCGGCCGAGCGCGACGCCTGGCTGACCCAGATGCGCGCTGCCGTCGACTCGCTCGAGCTCACCGCCGAGCAGGATGCCACGCTGTGGGGTTACCTGGAGATGGCCGCCCGGAGCATGCAGAACCGTTTCCCCGAGGAAGCCGGCGGGGACCTCTCCCCTCACTGACAGAAGGACCCCCCTGCCCCCCACCCCTCGCAAGCTCGCGGCGGGACCCTGCAGGGGAGCCATAGACCCGCGCTGTCGCGGGATCCATCCGCACGTACCGACACCCCTCGAGGAGCCCGGTGACCCCGGACCCGACTTCCGTCGTGCCCACCGACTGGTGGCGCGACGTCGTCTTCTACCAGGTCTACATCCGCAGCTTCGCCGACGGGAACGGCGACGGGGTGGGCGATCTGGCCGGCATCCGCTCGCGCCTGCCCTACCTCGCCGAGCTCGGCGTGGACGCCCTCTGGATCACGCCGTTCTACCCCTCCCCCATGGCCGACCACGGCTACGACGTCGCCGACCCGCGGGACGTGGAGCCGGCGTTCGGCGACCTCGCGGAGTTCGACGCGCTGCTCGCCGAGGCCCACACCCTCGGCATCCGGGTGACCATCGACCTGGTGCCCAACCACAGCTCGCACGACCACGAGTGGTTCCAGGCGGCGCTCGACGCGGCGCCCGGATCGCCCGAGCGCGCCCGCTACCTGTTCCGCGACGGCCGCGGCCCCGACGGCGCGCAGCCGCCCAACAACTGGCCCTCGGTCTTCGGCGGGCCGGCGTGGACCCGCGTGCCCGACGGTCAGTGGTACCTGCACCTGTTCGCGGCGGAGCAGCCCGACCTGGACTTCGCCAACCCGGAGGTGGTCGCCGACCGCGAGCACACGATGCGCTTCTGGCTGGACCGGGGTGTGGACGGCTTCCGGATCGACGTCGCCCACGGCATGGCCAAGCCCGACGGGCTGCCGGACATGGTGCTCCGCGAGGACGTCGGCCTGCTCGACGACCACGGCGCGGACGACCTGCGCTTCGACCAGGACGGCGTGCATGCGGTGCACCGCCGCATCCGGGCAGTGCTCGACCAGTACCCGGGCACCATGGCCGTCGGCGAGGTGTGGGTCTCCGACGACGAGCGCCTGGCCCGGTACCTCTGCGAGGACGAGCTGCAGCTGGCTTTCAACTTCAAGCTGCTGACGGCGGACTGGACCGTCGACGACCTCCGCGACGCCGTCACCCACTCCCTGGCCGCCGTCGCCGGCACGCCCGCGCCGGCGTGCTGGGTGCTGTCCAACCATGACCGGCCGCGGCACGTCACCCGCTACGGGGGCGGGGACCTCGGCCTCCGCCGTGCCCGGGCCGCCGCGCTGCTGCAGCTGGCCCTCCCGGGCGCGGCCTACCTCTACAACGGCGACGAGCTCGGCCTGCCCGACGTGGACCTGCCCGACGAGGCGCTGCAGGACCCGATGTGGGAGCGGTCGGGGCACACCGAGCGGGGGCGCGACGCCTGCCGGATCCCGATGCCGTGGTCGGGCACCCGGCCCTCCTACGGGTTCTCGTCGTCGTCCGACACCTGGCTGCCCATGCCGGAGGGCTGGGGTCCGCTCACCGTGGAGGCCCAGACCGCCGACCCGTCGTCGATGCAGTCGCTGTACCAAGTGGCGCTGGCGATGCGGTCGTCCTCCCCCGCGTTCTCGGGGGACCTCGAGTGGCTGCCCGCGCTCGACGGGTGCCTGGCGTTCCGCCGGGCCGGCGGGCTGGTGTGCCTGGTCAACCTCTCCGGCGGGCCGGTGCCGCTGCCGGAGGGACAGGTGCTGCTCGCCAGCGCCGGGTCGGACGACGGCACGCTCCCCGACGACGCGGCGGTGTGGCTGACGGCCTGAGAGCGCCCCGTTGCGGGCGCGAACGAGGTCCGTTACCGGGGCTCCGGTAATTTCCCGGCCAGACCGGCGTCCCCGAGACGCCGGAACCCTGTTCCCGGGAGACCCGCCGTGAAGACCAAGGACCTCGCCTACATCGCCCTGTTCGCCGCGATCACCGCGGTGCTGGGGCTGATGCCCGCGATCCCGGTTCCGGCGGTGCCGGTACCGATCACCGCGCAGACTCTCGGCGTGATGCTGGCCGGTGCGGTTCTCGGTGCGCGACGCGGGTTCCTGGCGCTCCTGCTGTTCCTCGTCCTCGTGGCCGTCGGCCTGCCGCTGCTGGCCGGTGGCCGGGGCGGCCTCGCCGTGTTCGCCGGCCCGAGCGCCGGCTTCCTGTTGGCCTGGCCGCTGGGCGCGTTCGTCACCGGACTGCTCACCGAGATGTTCTGGCGGCGGTACAACGTGGCCTGGGCGCTGGTGTCCACCCTCGTCGGCGGCATCGCGGTGATCTACGCGATCGGTATCCCGGTCCTCAGCCTCGTCTCGGGCACGTCGCTGGCCACGGCGTTCACCGGCTCGCTCGCGTTCGTGCCGGGCGACGTCGTCAAGGCCGTGGTCGCTGCCCTGGTGGCGGTGGCGGTCCGGCGGGCGTACCCGGTGATCGAACGACCGCGACGGGTTCCCGTCACTCCGTGAGACGCCGTCCCGGGCGGGGAACGCCTCCCGTCGCCGATCCGGCGCGCGGGATCGAGCTCGCCGGGGTGCACCACGCCTACGGCGAACGGGTCGTGCTCGACGGGCTGGACCTGCGGCTGACCGAGCACCGGGTAGGCGTGGTCGGCGCCAACGGCTCCGGCAAGAGCACGTTCGCCCGCCTGCTCAACGGCCTGGTCGTACCGACGGCCGGCACGGTGCTCGTCGACGGCCTCGACACCCGCACCGCCGTGCGGGAGGTGCGGCGGCGGGTGGGCTTCGTCTTCCAGGATCCCGACGCCCAGATCGTGCACCCGACGGTGGCCGAGGACGTCGCGTACGGGCTGGAGAACCAGGGCGTGCCTGCTGCCGAGCGGGCGGAGCGGGTCGCCGAGGTTCTCGTGCGGTACGGGTTGGCCGGGCACGCCGACCACCCGGCGCACCTGCTCTCGGGCGGGCAGAAGCAGCTGCTGGCCATCGCCGGCGTTCTCGTGATGCGCCCCGCCCGGATCGTCTTCGACGAGCCCACGACGCTGCTCGACCTGATCAACGCCCGGACGGTCATGCAGGTGATCGCCGAGCTGCCGCAGGCGGTGGTGGTGGTGACGCACGACCTCGACCTGCTCGAGGGGTTCGACCGGGTGCTGGTGATGGACGCGGGCCGGGTCGTGGAGGACGGGCCGCCCGAGCAGTCCGTGCGCTCGTACCGGAAGCTCATGGCCGACCCATGACCCTCGCGCTCTACGTCCCGCGGCCCACTCCCGTGCACCGGGCACCGGCCGGGGCCAAGCTGCTCGCGCTCGCCGGACTGGGGGCGCTGGTCTTCGCCGTGCCGACCCTGCTGGTGGCCGCCGGCGCGCTGATCGGAGTGCTACTCGTCGGACTGCTGGGAGCTCGCCTCCCGCTCGGCCTGCTGGCGCGGCAGGCCCGGGCCGTCGCCGTCTGGGTGGTGGCGATCCTCGTCGTCCACGCACTGGCGACCGACGTGCTCACCGGCGTGGAGACCGCGGTGCGGTTGCTGGCCCTGGTGCTGGCCGCGGCGGTGGTGACCGCCACGACCCGGGTGACGGCGATGGTCGCGGTCGTGGAGCGCGTGTGCGCCCCCCTGCGGTTCGTCGGCGTGCGGCCCGCACGGATCGGGCTGGTGCTCGCGATGGCACTGCGGTTCATCCCGCTCGTCGCGGAGCGCGCGGACCGGATCCGCGAGGCGCAGGCCGCGCGCGGCGGCTCGCGGCGCGGACTGCGGGGCCTGAGGACGACGGTCGTGCCGCTGCTGGTGCAGGTGCTCCAGCTCGCGCACACGGTCAGCGAGGCGCTCGACGCCCGCGGCGCCGACGACGTCCCCCGGCGCGCCCGCGGGGCGACGTCGTGACGCCGTCGGGCTCGGTGACCGAGATCTGGGTGACGCCGACGGCGGCGGGCCCCATGCGGTGCGTGACATCGGCCCGGCTGGTCGCTGGCCGCGGCGTCGAGGGCGACCGGTACGCGCTGGGCGGCGGGACGTGGGCGCAGTACCCGGACCTGGAGAAGCAGCTCACGCTGATCGACGCCGACGACGTCGCGGCCGTGGCCCGCGAGACCGGCGCCAAGCTCACCGCGGGCGACACCCGCCGGAACCTGGTGACGACGGGCCTCGAGCTCCACCCGCTGGTCGGCCGGTGGTTCACCGTCGGCGATGCCCTGCTGTTCGGGATGAAGCGCTGCCCACCGTGCACGCACCTGGAGCGGCTCACCGGGGTGCGGCTGATCAAGGCGATGGTCGACCGTGGCGGGATCAACGCCGCCGTGTTCGTCGGTGGGCCGATCCGCGCCGGCGACGTCCTCCGGCCGGTCTCCGACGAGGAGGCCGCCCGCCGGGGTGCTCCGACCGGCGCCGACCGCCCGGTGCCCCGGCGGGTCTGATCGCCTAGGCCAGGGTTTCCACCACCATCGCGACCCCTTGCCCGCCGCCGGCCGCGATGGCGGCGAGGCCGTAGCGGCCGGCCCGCTCGCGGACCAGCTGGGAGAACAACCGGACGACAAGGACCGCGCCGGAGGCGCCCCACGGGTGGCCGAGGGCCAGCGCCCCGCCCTGGGGGCACACCCGCTCGGGGTCGAGCCGGAGATCCCGGCAGCAGGCGAGCACCTGGCCGGCGAAGGCCTCGTTGAACTCGATGACGTCCATGTCGTCGAGCGTCAGGTTCGCGCACTCCAGGGCCCGACGAGCGGCGGGAGCGAGCGACAGCCCGGGCCGGTTCGGATCGATCCCCGCGGTCGCCGTGGCGAGCACGCGCAGACCGGGCATCCCCAGCCGGCGGTGGGTGGCGGCATGGGCGACGGCCACGACGGCCGCGCCGTCGTTGACGCCGCACGAGTTGCCCGCCGTCGCGGTGCCGTCCGCGCCGAACGCCGGCCGCAGCCGGGCCAGCCGCTGCACCGTGAGACCGGCCCGCGGCCGGTCGTCGCGTGCGATGTCCCCGACAGGCACCAGCTCGGCATCGAAGCCCCGCGCCTGCACGGTGGCGATGGCGCGGGCGTGCGAGCGCGCGGCGTACTCGTCCTGCTCCGCTCGGGAGATGCCGAATGCTCGCGCGAGGTCGTCCGCCGCGGGCCCCATGTCGGGGTCTCCGACGTCCGCCGGCGCGAACGGCGCCCGCTCGTAGCGCACCGGCTCGGCGCCCGACGCCGGGGGCCAGGACCGCCAGGGCGCGGTCGACACGGACTCCACGCCTCCGGCCAGCACCACGCCGGGCTCGGCCGACACGAGCGACGTCGCCAGCGCGACCGCGGCCAACCCGCTGGCGCACTGGCGATCGACGGTGAGGGCCGGAAGGGTGTTCGGCAGACCGGCGTGGAGAGCGGCAACGCGGGCGAGGTCGCCGCCCGGACCCATGCAGTTGCCGAGGACGACCTCGCGCAGCTGCTCCCCGGGGAGGCGGCGGGCCACCGCGGCCAGGACCGGCGCGGCGAGCTCGGCCGCGCTCACCGCCGCCAGCGATCGGCCCGCCGTGCCGATGGGGCTGCGCAGGGCCTCGACGATCACCGGGGCGGAGCCGGCCCGGGTCTGCGAGGTCACCGGTCCGCCGGCGTGGCGCCGCGCGGGACGGCTGTCAGGCCGCCGGAGCCGGCGAGCTCGGCGATCGCCTGGCGGTCCACCTTGCCCGCGGATGTCACGGGCAGGCGAGGCAGGTGGAACCACAGCCGTGGTCGCTGCGCCGGCGGGAGTTCCCGGGCGGCCGACCGGGCCGCAGTCACCGCCTCGCGCTCCGTGGCCACGGCGGCGACCACCTGCCCCAGTCGCGAGTGGGCGACGCCGACGACGACCACCTCGGCTCCGCAGGCGGCGCGCAGGGCGTGCTCGACGTCGTCCACCAGGACGGTGGCGCCGCCCGTCACCACGGCCGCGACGCCCCGGCCGGTCACGGTGAGGACGCCCGCGGTGAGACGGCCCTGGTCGCCGACGGTGGCGAATCCGTCCGGGCTCTGGACGAACGGACCGTCCGGACCGAGGTAGCCCATCGAGAGGTAGAGCGACCGCGCCCAGATGACGCCGCCCCGGATCGTCAGTTCGACGCCCGGAAAGGCACGGAGGCCGTCGCCGCCGTCCCAGGCGACGAAGGACAGCTCCGCCGCGCCGTAGTAGTGGCTGACGCGGGCACCGGCCGCGGCCGCCCATCGGGCCAGGCCCTCTCCGAGCCGGTCACCGGCGACCACGACGTGCATGCCGGTGAGGCGGAGGCCGTCGTCGAGGGCGCCCGCCAGCGCGGTCGGCGTCAGGCACGCGTGGGTCGCACCGGCGGGGACCGGGACGACGTCCGCCTCGACGAACCGGGCGTGCGCGGCCGCGAAGAGGTTCATCGACGCCGAGAGCGGGCCGGGCAGCCACAGGCGCGACCCGGGCCGGAGGTCCATGAGCCGGGACACGGCGGGGAACGAGTCCACCCAGGAGGCCGCGGTTCTGACCACCCGACGCGGGCGCGCGGTGGTACCCGATGTCCGCACGGCGATCCGCCGCCCGTCCGAGTACGCCGACAGGACCGCGCCGACCGGGTCGACGGCGTCCAGGACGTCCACCGGCTCGGGCATCACGCGGAGGCGGGCTCGTCCGTGTAGCGGGCGAGGAACGCTTTCTCCTCCGGGGTGATCCGGCGCGGGCGGTTGAGCGAGAAGTCGAACGGCACGAGCATCGTCTGCCCGGTGGCGGCCAGCTGCCCGTGGTCGAAGAGCTCGTAGTGGCAGAGGAACGACGCGGCCCGCACGGTGGACACCCAGATCTGCACCTCGAGCGGCTCGGCGTCGTACTCGACGGGACGCTTGTAGGTGATCTCGTGCGAGTGGACGACGAGCCCCCGGCGCATGCCGGTGCGCTCGTCGTGGGTGGGGTGCTCGAAGAAGAGGTTGACGCGAGCCATCTCGAAGTAGCCGAGGAACGCGACGTTGTTGATGTGCTGGTAGGCGTCCATGTCCGACCAGCGCATCGGGACCTGCACCGTGTGCCTCACGGCCGACACCCTGCCGTACGACCGCCGGAGCCGCGCGCGGCCCCTCCGCAGCCCCGGTATGGCCCCGTCCAGAGGCTCGCCCCGAGCGTGCGAGGGGTGAGGAGGACTGGGTCCTCTTTCAGTCGCGCGAGAGCTTCCGGTACGTCGCCCGGTGCGGGCGGGTGGCCTCGATGCCCAGCCGCTCGACCTTGTTCTTCTCGTAGTCCTGGAAGTTGCCCTCGAACCAGAACCACTTCGACTCGCCCTCGTAGGCGAGGATGTGCGTCGCCACCCGGTCGAGGAACCAGCGGTCGTGGCTGACCACGACGGCGCAGCCCGGGAACTCCAGCAGCGCGCCCTCCAGGCTGGTGAGCGTCTCGACGTCGAGGTCGTTGGTGGGCTCGTCGAGCAGCAGCAGGTTGCCGCCCTGCTTGAGGGTCAGGGCGAGGTTGAGCCTGTTCCGCTCGCCACCGGACAGCACGCCGGCCGGCTTCTGCTGGTCGGGGCCCTTGAAACCGAACGCGGCGACGTAGGCCCGCGAGGGCATCTCGACGTTGCCGACCTTGATGTGGTCGAGGCCGTCGGAGACGACGTTCCACAGCGTCTTCTTCGGGTCGATGCCGCTGCGGTTCTGCTCGACGTAGGACAGCTTGACGGTCTCGCCGACCTTGATCTCGCCGTCGTCGGCCTTCTCCTCGCCGACCAGCATCTTGAACAGCGTGGTCTTGCCGGCGCCGTTCGGGCCGACGACGCCGACGATGCCGTTGCGGGGGAGGGTGAACGACAGCCCGTCGATGAGGACGCGGTCACCGAAGCCCTTGGTCAGCTTGTTCGTCTCGACGACGACGCTGCCCAGGCGGGGGCCCGGCGGGATCTGGATCTCCTCGAAGTCCAGCTTGCGGAACTTGTCGGCCTCCGCGGCCATCTCCTCGTACCGGGCCAGGCGGGCCTTGCTCTTGGCCTGGCGGGCCTTCGCGCCGGAGCGCACCCACTCCAGCTCCTCCTTGAGCCGCTTGGCGCGCTTGGCGTCCTTGGCCCCCTCGACCTGGAGTCGGGCGGACTTGGTCTCGAGGTAGGTCGAGTAGTTGCCCTCGTAGGGGTAGGCGCGGCCGCGGTCGAGCTCGAGGATCCACTGGGCCACGTTGTCGAGGAAGTACCGGTCGTGGGTGACGGCGACGACGGTGCCGGCGTACTTCTCCAGGTGTGCCTCCAGCCAGGCCACGCTCTCGGCGTCGAGGTGGTTGGTGGGCTCGTCCAGGAGCAGCAGGTCGGGCG
>DATHAK010000040.1:0-9633 GCA_035296685.1 Blastococcus sp. | reverse complement strand
GTCGAACGGCCACGGCAGGAAAGCCCACTCGAAGCCCGTCACGCCGGCAACGGTGTAGCCGGGCAGGCTCGTCGAGATCGGAGACAAGGGTGGACACGCAGCAGGTCCTGACGGGCACCCCTCCCAGCGAGGCCGCGTGGTACGCGCGATCTCCCGCGGACGTCGCACAGGCCTTGGGGGTCGACCCCGACGTCGGCCTGTCGGCAGGCGCGGCAGCGGAACGACTGCGCGCGAACGGCCCGAATGCGCTCCCGGAGGAGCGGCCGCGGCCGGGGTGGCTGCGGTTCCTCGAGGAGTACCGCAACTACATGCAGATCATCCTGGTGGCTGCCGCGGTGGTGTCGCTCCTGATCGCCGAGTGGGGCACCGCCGTCCTCCTGCTCGTGCTGACGGTGCTGAACGCGGTGATCGGACTCCGCCAGGAGGGCAAGGCGCAGAGCGCGATGAACGCGCTGAAGTCGATGCTGAAGGCGACGGCCCGGGTCCGCCGGGACGGTGCGGCGGCCGAGATCCCGGCCGAGCAGCTCGTCGTCGGCGACGTCGTCCTCCTCTCGGCCGGCGACCAGGTTCCGGCCGACGGCCGCATCGTCGCCGCCGTCGCCCTGCAGATCGACGAGTCCGCCCTGACCGGGGAGAGCTCACCCGCGGCGAAGGACGCCCGCACCTGCGAGGGCACCCACCTGGGCCCCGGCGACCAGACCGACATGGCGTTCATGAACACGCCGGTCACCCACGGCAGCGGCACCCTCGTCGTCACCGGCACCGGGTCGGACACCGAGCTCGGAAAGATCTCGGCGATGCTGTCGGCGACGGCCAAGGAGAAGACGCCCCTGACCGCCGAGCTGGACCGGCTCACCCTGTGGATCGCCGCCGCGGCCGGTCTCACGATGGTCGTGATGTTCGTGCTCGGGCGCTCCCGCGGCGAAGCCTGGGACGTGTCTTCGTCAGCGCGGTGACGCTGGCGATCGCCGCCGTCCCCGAGGCGCTCCCGACCGTGACCCAGATGATCCTCTCGCTCGGCGGCGTCGACCTGGCCAAGCGCAACGCGATCGTCAAGGAGCTCCCGTCGGTCGAGACCCTGGGCTTCACCTCCGCGATCAACTCGGACAAGACCGGCACGCTGACGATGAACCAGATGACGGTCGTCGAGGTCGTCGACGCCGGTGATCGCTACACCGTCTCCGGCACCGGGTACTCCCTGGAGGGACGGATCCATCACGCCGCGGGCAGGTCCGCCTCGATCGAGGACGCGATCCTGCCCTACGTGGTCGCCAGCGATGCGCAGCTCGTCGGCGGCACCGTCGTCGGCGACCCGACCGAGGGCGCGCTGCTCGTCCTGGCGCACAAGGCCGGCCTCGACGTCGACGCCACGCGCGACCGGCTACCCCGGCTGGCAACCCTGCCGTTCGACCCGACGTACAAGCTGATGGCGACGTTCCACGCGGTCCAGGACCGGGACGGACGACCGGTGGTCCGGTGCTTCGTGAAGGGCGCCGCCCCGGCGGTCATGGCGCGCGCGGCCTCGGCCCTGTCGGCCGACGGGTCCGTGCCGTGGGATGCGGCGCTCCAGGAGCGCGCGCAGACGCACGTGGAACGGATGGAGCGGGAGGGCCGGCGCGTCATGGCCGCCGCGATGCGGGACCTCGACCCGGCCGAGTTCGTCGCCCAGGGCGACCTCATCCGCTACGTCACCGACCTGCAGATGACCAGCCTGGTCGGGATGGTCGACCCGCCGCGGGAGGAGTCGAAGGCGGCGGTCGCCAGCGCCCAGGCCGCCCACATCCGGGTCCGGATGGTGACCGGGGACGACGTCATCACCGGTTCCGCCATCGCCCAGCAGCTCGGCATCCCCGGCGAGTCGCTCCTCGGCGAGGAGTTCGCCGCGCTCTCGGAGGAGGAGCGGCTGGCGCGCATCGACAGCATCGGTGTCGTGGGCAGGGTCGCTCCCGAGCACAAGGTGCTCCTGGTCGACACGTTGAAGAAGAAGGGCGACGTCGTCGCGATGACCGGGGACGGCGTCAACGACGCGCCGGCGATCCACGCCGCCGACATCGGGATCGCCATGGGCAGCGGCACCGATGTCGCCAAGAACGCCGGCCGGATGATCCTCTCCGACGACGACTTCGCCACCATCGTCTTCGCCGTCGAGCAGGGCCGGAAGATCTACGACAACCTGACGAAGTACATCCGCTTCGTCCTGATCCTCCTCGTCGTGTTCGTGCTCACCTTCCTGGGCGCCACGCTGTTCAACATCGCCGCCGGCGAGCCGTTCACGCCGGCCCAGGTCCTGTGGATCCACTTCTTCGTGAATGCGGCGTTCGGCCTGGCGCTCGGCTTCGACCGGGAGACCCCGGGACTCATGCAGACGCATCCCCGGCCACGGGGCGAGTCCCTCCTGACGCCGCGGCTGATCGTCACCGTGGGCCTCACCGGCCTGCTCATCACCGTCGGCCTGCTCCTGCTGCTGTCCCTCGGCACCGGCGCGTTCGGCGGCCTCGAGGTGGCCAGGTCGGTGGCATTCACGTCGTTCTCGCTGTGTCTCATCGTGGCGGCCCTCGAGTGCCGGAGCGAGACAGGGACCGTGCTGACCACAGCCACGTTCGACAGCAAGCAGATGAACTGGACGATGCTCGCCGAGTTCGTGCTCACGGTCCTCGTCACTCAGATGGACGTCTTCAACCGGCTGCTGGACACGACGCCGATCACCCTGGCCCAGTTCGGCTGGGCACTCGTTCCGGCCCTGGCGCTGCTGGCCCTGTGGGAGGCGGGCAAGGCCGTCGTCCGCCGGACCGACGCCCGGCACGTGCGATCGGCCGGTGCCCGTCCCACCGCACCGGAGAAGAGCGGGTCATCGCGGGGCCAGTCGATCCCGGCCCCCCGATCGGACACGACGGGATTCCCCTCGGGGTGACGGCGCGCGGGACCGGTGAGTCCGGACTTGGGCCGCACAGGACCTCCGCTCACCCTTCCGGTGCACCGTTCAGGGGTGTGGCGCGCTCGCCCCGGCCAGCGCCATGTCCCGTCGCTCCAGCACGGCGCGACTCCGCTGGTCGAGGAGCCCGTCGAGCGTGTGCTCGGCCAGGTCTGCGCGCAACAACGAGGTGCTGTTGGTCGAGTGCTCGACGGCGGCGCGTGCGCGGCGCACGGCGGCCAGCGCATCGGTGATACGGCGGTCGAGGACCGCCAGTTCGTCAACCATGTCGCCGCCTCCTCGTGGAACGTGCCAGCTCCACGACGAGTCCGCACACGGCGCCGAACGCGAAGCACTCCCCGACGAACTCCCTCGCTCGGGCCGCCGCCGGCCCGCCGCCGGCTCGGACCTCGTGCGGCTGCGTCGCCATCGCCGGCTCCTCTCGACAGGTCCCCACGGTGGCGCGCTTCCGTCGGCCGGTCATCCTCCGGCGGGCATGAGCCGTCGCGGGGATCCCGACCCTCCGCCGGGAGATCGGGGCACCGCTGCGGACGGCGCTTCCCTGCGTACGCCGGGGTCCGACGTGGCCCGCGTGGGCCGGTTCACCCGGCACAGGCGACGACGACCGAGGGAGACGCCGGGATGGTGAGCGGTGTCGGGCTGGTGGGGGCTGACACCGCGATCCACCCGCACGGTGCAACGGCGCGCGCCGGCTGGCGCCCGTCGTCAGAGGGAGAGGAGAGCAAGCAATGGCCACCGCAGAAAGGCACGGCCCGATCGACTTCCTGCTGATCGCGTTCCAGGGCGACCGCCTCACCGGTCAGGGTGCCGAGGCGTTGTTGGACCTCGTGGACAAGAAGATCATCACGCTGTACGACGTGCTGGTCGTCGGCAGGGCGGACGACGGCAGCGTCTACGCGCTCGACCTGGCCGATGGCATGGACGAGATCGGCGGCTTCGGGCAGCTCGCGGGGGCCCGGTCGGGTCTGCTGACCGACGAGGAGATGCACGAGGCAGCAGCGACGATGGAGCCGGGGTCGCTCGCCGTGCTCATCGTCTACGAGAACACATGGGCGGTGCCCTTCATCAGCGCCGCCATGGACTCGGGTGGCGAGGTGATCGCCAGCGCCCGGATCCCGGCCCAGGACGTCATGGACGCACTGGATGCACTGGAAGCAAGGGAAGCACAGGAGGCCGGCGGAGCTCCGGCTCCCCGGCAGCCCGTCGCAGCAACACCCTCAGGAGGCTGACATGGGACTACTCGGCGGAATCGCACGCACCGCGGTGGTTGCCGGGACGGCATCCGCCGTCGGCGGTCGGGTCCGGCACCGTCAGGACCAGAGGTGGGCCCGGCAGGAGGCGGAGGCCGTCGAACCGGAGGCGCCCGACCAGGTGCCGCAGCAGCGCTCCGCTCCCCCGGCCAAGGACAGGTTGCAGCAACTCAAGGAGCTCGGTGACCTGAAGGCCCAGGGAGTGCTCAGCGAGGACGAGTTCGCCGCGGAGAAGGCCAAGATCCTCGCCGGTTGACGCCCGACAACCGTCGCCGCCGGCCGCACCATGCCGGCGGCGACCGGCCGTGCCCACTCCCGGCCGGTTGAAGGGAGCGGTCAGCCGAGGACCGTTCCCTCGAGCGAGGCCGATGGCGCGATCGCCGGGAGGCGCCTCATCCGGAAGGAGTTCAGCAGCCCGATCAGGCTGGCGAGGACGGACACGAGCAAGGCCACCTGGAGCGACAGGTTCCGCGCCTCTGTGTTGATGCGCAGGATCTCCGCTCGAACGTCCTCAGGGGCGTCGTCCAGCGCCGCGTCCAGCTGGGTGTTGCTCAGCACCTGGGCGTCGTCTTCCAGGACCTGCGCGATCTGCTCCTGCTGGGCGGCAGGGATCACGCTGCTCGCCTCGGTCTTCGTCGTGAAGCTCAGGGAGAGGGCCGCCAGCAGGACGCCGCCGGCCACCGCCAGGCCGAACGACAGCCCGAACGATCCGGCGGCCGAGTTCACTCCGGCGGCCTCGCTCGCCCGCTCCTCCTCGACGGGGGCCAACGTGTAGTTGTTGAGCTGGGACACCAGGAGACCGAGACCGGATCCGGCCAACAGCAGCGGGCCGATGAGCCACCAGCCGAAGTCTGCGCGCGGGACGAGCGGGATGACCAGCAGCAGTCCTCCCGTGGTGAGCGCGAAACCCGCACACACGATGCTGCTCGCCCGCCGCTTGCCCGCCATCCGGCCGGCAAGGATCGCCACCGCGAACATGCTCAGGGACAGCGGGGCGAGGGAGAGCCCCGCCTCCATCGCGTTGTACTCCAGGGTCATCTGCAGGAAGAGCGGAAGCACGATCATCGCGCCGCCGAGGGTGATCTGCTGGAGCATCTGCTGGGTCACCCCGATCCGGAAGTGCGGAAGGCGGAACAGGTCGGGGTCGATCAACGTGGGCTTCCCCTGCCGCTTCCTGCGCACCAGCCAGTACCCCAAGGCGGCGAGCCCGACGAGCCCCGCCGCGATGAGCGCTCCGACGGCTTCGCCGCCCTCCTGCCAGACCAGGATTCCGAGGACGACACCGCCCATCCCCACCACCGACAGGACCGCGCCGACCAGGTCGACGTGCCGGGGCCCGGTGTAGGCCACGTCGCGGACCATCCGGATGTTGACGAGCACCACCGCGATGACCACGACCTCGAGGAGGAACCCGACCCGCCACGACAGGAACGTCGTGACGAACCCACCGAGCAGTGGCCCGACCGCGGCCGCGATCGCGGCCGCGGCCCCCACCAGTGCGTAGGTCTTCTTCCGAGCGGCGCCCTCGAAGTTCCCGTGGATGAGGGACTGCATCGCAGGCAGCAGCAACGATGCGCCGAGTCCTCCCACGATCGCCCAGAAGACGATGATCGCCGTCAGGCTCTGGGCGAGGGTCATCGCCAGGGCGCCGATCGCGTAGGCGAGCAACCCCAGGACGTATGCCCGCTTGCGGCCGATGAGGTCGCCCACCTTGCTGCTGATCAGGATGAAGGCGGCGGAGACCAGTGCCTCCAGGGCGATCGCGGACTGCACGCCGCTCACGGTCGTGTCGAGGTCCCCGACGACCGCGGAGATCGAGACGTTCATCAGCGATGTGTCGACGACGAGCACGAACATCGCCGCCGCCAGCAGAACGGCCAACCGGGTGCTGTGCGCATGCTGGTCTGGAGCGCGGGAGCTCTCGTCCATGTTCACCGGACCTCGGCCGACAGCGTCACGGCGCGAGTGCCCGGACTGCCACGCGTACGGTCTCCCGGCGCGGCACCGCCCCGCCTCACCTGCAGCGGGTGGCTCGGTCGCCGAGCTGCCCTCCGAAGGACGTACGGCTGCCGCGATCAGTGCAGCCAGCGGTGCAGGCGCTTGCGCCCCGCGGCCTTCCAGGCTGCATCGACGTGCCGCTGCGTCTGCGCTGCGCCTGCCTCCTCCAGGGCGTGCAGACGTCCGTAGAGGAAGGCAGCTTCCGTGCTGGACGTGTGCCGGGCCAGCTCGCGCAACCGTTGGCGAGTGAGGACGGAGTCCTGGTGCTCCCCCAGCGCCTCCTGCACGGCCTCCATCGCCTCGGCGAAGGCGACCGCGTCGGCGCCGAAGACCCGGCTCACCGACTCGGCGGCGTAGCGGGCCCGCTTGGCGGCCTTGCGGGCGTCGTGCAACAGCTCCTCCCGCTCGGCACCGTCGGAGGTCGCGTCGGCTGCCTCGACGATGCGGCGCACCTTGGTGTAGCTACGCGCAACGAGTCGAGGCAGGGTCTTGCCGGCCTTTGCCGCGGCTCGATCGGTGAGTGGCGGGGACGTGACCAGACCGTCGA
This sequence comes from Blastococcus sp., assembly GCA_035296685.1. GTDB lineage: Bacteria > Actinomycetota > Actinomycetes > Mycobacteriales > Geodermatophilaceae > Blastococcus_B. The sequence goes on along the minus strand of DATHAK010000040.1, from coordinate 2,906 downwards.
GCGCCGCCAGGAGGGCGTGGTAGCGCTCGCCGTCGAGCTCACTCAGCACCCGGTCGTGCGCCGCGCGGTAGGCCTCGCCCAACTCCGCATCGGCGACCGTGGCCACCGGACCGACCCGTCCGACGTCCCCCTGCGTCTCGACGGCCGTGCGCACCCGATCGCGCATGACCTCCGCGTCGCGGGCTGCACCCAGCTCGCCGGCCAGCCACTTGAGCTCTCCGCCCAGCGACCGGGCCACGTCGGCGGCGACGAGGGGTCTGAAGGTCGTGAGCGCGCTGCGCAGTCGGCGAGACGCCACCCGCATCTTGTGCACGGCGTCGGGGGCGTCCAGGCGCACCGGCAGGTCCTGAGTCCGCACCTGCCGGACCTGTTCCCGGAGGTGAGCGAGCAGGACGTCGCCGGCGGGCGACGTGACCGTCAGCTCGCCGTCCCCGGCCGATCCTGGCCGATCACGTCGCGGCAGATCGAGGACCTGCATGAGTTTCGAGGCGCTGGACGCCTCGGACAGCCCCTGTTTCCGGAGGCGGTCGTCGACCGCGGACAGGAGGTCGTCCTCGCCCTCGGCGAGGTCGACCTCGATCTCGCGCCACGAGGTCGCAGCCGTCGCCGCATCCCCCAGGCCCTCCGTGGGCAGCAGCCTGCGGGCGGTGACCCGGTCGTCGGCCACCTCGGCGACGATGTGCCCGGTGGCGTCCACCCACCGGTGCACCGTCCGGTCCGTCACGATCTCGGCGCTCGGGCGCAGTGCGGAACCCAGGGTCTGCGCCCACACCATCTGCTGCAGCGACTTCGGCACCGTCCGGACACCACGCCCCAGCGGCAGGCGCGCCTCCGAACGGGCGCCACGACCCGCCGGCCCGCTCAGGTGCCAGCCGGCATCATCCCCGCCGGTGCGCCGGCGCAGGGTCAACCCGGCCGCCGCCAGACGCAGATCCGCCGTGTCGAAATGGGTCGCGGCCAATTGCTGGCGCACGGGCTCGCTCTTGACGACGGGGGCGACCTCGCCGTTCGACCGGCCGTCCGCTCCGGCCACCAGCTCTGTCAGCGGCGGCAGCTCGAAGCTGTCGTCGGCGACGTACTTCGTCTCCACTTCCCTGCTCTTCCTTCCGTGTGAACGGTGAGCGTCACGAGCGGCTCGGGCGCTCGCTCCTGGGCCGGGCCACTTCCTCGTCGTCCTCCAGGACACCGGCGCCGGGGACGACAATCAACGGATCCGGGTGCCCGACGACGTCCTCGATCCGGCCGGCGTAGTCCAGACGGGACAGCACGTGCCGCATGGCCTCCAAGCGGGCCCGCTTCTTGTCGTTGCTCTTGATCACCGTCCACGGCGCGTGCTCGGTGTCGGTGACGGCGAACATCGCCTCCTTGGCGGCCGTGTAGGCGTGCCAGCGGTCGAGCGATGCCAGATCGGTCGGTGAGAGCTTCCACTGCCGCACCGGATCGATCTGCCGGACGATGAACCGGGTCCGCTGCTCGCCCCGGGAGACGGAGAACCAGAGCTTCACCAGGTGGATGTCGCTGCGGATGAGCATCCGCTCGAACTCCGGCGCCTGCCGCATGAACTCCTCGTACTCGGCCGGCGTGCAGTAGCCCATGACCCGCTCGACGCCGGCCCGGTTGTACCAGGAGCGGTCGAACATGACGATCTCCCCGGCCGCAGGGAGATGCTGCACGTATCGCTGGAAGTACCACTGCGTGCGTTCCCGTTCCGAGGGCTTGTCCAGCGCCACGACGCGCGCACCACGCGGGTTGAGGTGCTCGGTGAACCGCTTGATCGTCCCGCCCTTGCCGGCGGCGTCGCGGCCCTCGAACACCAGCACCACCTTCTGCCCGGTGTCCTTCACCCAGCCCTGCAGTTTGAGCAGTTCGATCTGCAGCCGGCGCTTCTCGAGCTCGTACTCCCGGCGCTCCATGCGGTAGGGGTAGGGGTAACCCTCACGCCAGGTCTCGACGAGCCTCCCGGCCGGGTCGAACAGCTCGCGATCGTCGTCCCAGTCCTCGTCGGAGTTCTCGTCCGGCAGGTCGTTGAGGCGCCACTGGCTCAGGTCGATGACGTCCGCCGGCTCGTCGCCGTCCGCGGAGAACCGGAGATGTGGCCTCACCGTTGTGATCCCCCACCTCTGTGGGCCGTGCCCACGCCATCGTGATCACGCCCCGCAGTCGCCGTTCCCGATCCCTCGTGCGCCGGTCAACCTCCGGTCGCGGTCATGGTCGCCGGAGCCTCCGGCGAGCGCCCCGCCGGACTCGGGACGGAGGTCTGCTGCCTGGCCTGCTCCATGTCCGCGTCACCCCGTGCGAGGTCAGCGGCCAGCTGATCAGCGGCGACGTCGGCAGCGGCGTAGAAGAGGCGGTTGGCGGCCTTGATGTTCGCGACGATCTGATCGGCGAGGTTGGTCTCGTAGACGGCGATCAGGCCGGCCTGGCCAGCGTCGAGCGTCTCGCCGAGGTCCTTCAGGTCGCTCCGCGACATCCCGCCGCTCGCGTGCCCTGCGACTGCCCCGATGGCGGCGCCCGCGCCTCCCGAAGCGGCCGCGATGCCGATGCCGATGGGCGGGAACAGGGCCGCCGCGACGCCGACGGCCAGCCCCCAGCCGAGACCGACGGCCGTCCCGTGCCGGGTCGGCTGTTCATGCTTCTTGACGATGTGGACCTTGCCGTTCTCGTCCTTTGCGATGACCGCCGCGTCGAAGTCATGGGAGGTGCGCACCTGGCGGTACAACAACTTGATGGCCTCGTAGTCGGCAACGGCGGGGTCGACCTCGTCGTACGCCGCCGCGATCACGTACAGCGTGTCGTTCTCCTGCTTGGCCATGCCGCGCCCCCGGTGGGAAGGTTGAGTGCGAGCCGTCACCGTGGCGCGTGGTGCCGCGGCGTGCATCACCTGGCGGGGATGAACGCCCTCGGAA
>DATHAK010000039.1:0-21966 GCA_035296685.1 Blastococcus sp. | reverse complement strand
AGCCAGGGCAGCCGTCACGCTGCGCGACGATCTGAGGATGACGCGCCCGGATGCCCACGTCCGGGCCAGCACGACCGTGCCTGCACGACAACGCGTCGGAGCAAGCCAGACAGTTCGCCGGGGTCCGCCAGTAGAGGCAGTACATCAGCGACACCTGTACGAGTGACATGCGCCGAGCCCCACCAGCACCCGAGCCGCAGACTAGGCAGATGAGGTGGTTCGGGCGTCCCCATGAAGCTGACAACCCTGGCGGTCTCGGCGTCACAGAGGCTGGATCAGCGGCCGTCCGCGAACAGCCGCTAGTAGCCGGTTGCCGGTGCGGGTGCGGGGAGCAGGTCGGGCGGCGCGCCCTCTACCGGCCAGGACACGACGCCCGGCACGCTTCGCAGGTCGGCCGGGCGATGATCGCGGCGGGCGCGGAGGACCCGGTCATGCTGGCCGCCCTGCCGAGCGAGGCGCTGCGGGCGAAGGCCCGGGCGATGCTGAACCGGACCACGTCCCGAGGCCCGCTGCAGCCGCAAAGCACGGTCGCCCGCCGCCGCAGCTCCCCTCCGGGAACGCCGGCTGTGCCATCGGAGTCGCTGTCGGCGGTGATGGCTGAGACCCCTGGCACCTGGCACGACTCCGATCCGACGACGAAGGTCGCCTGGCCTGTGGCAGTAGCTGCTTGGGTGCAGGCCACTGAAGCCATCCTCGAGAGGGTCGCAGCTACCTACGGCGGCTCAATCACCTACGAGCAACTCGCCGAACAGTTGTTCGACGAGACCGGCTACCGGACCCGGATGCTGCTGGGCCAATGGATCGGCCAGGTGCTCGGACCAGTGCAGGCTGCCACGCTCACCGACGGCAAGCCCCCACTGTCATCGTTAGTCGTAAGGGCGGCAACCGGCGGCGTCGGCGACGGGTACGTCAACCATGAACACCCCGAGGGCTTCGCCTCATTCGCCGAGCGGCAGCATGCCGCCGCCGTCGACCGCCTCACGTGCTACCGCACCTACGGCGACCCACGTCCCCAAGGACGCAGCACCACAGATGACGTCGCTCTACATCGCCAAGCAGCACACACCCCGGCAGACCTTCGAGCGCTCCAGCTCCTGAGTTCGCCGTGATCGTTTACGACACTTCTCTCACGGATCCATTGAGGCACACCGAAGGCGCGGCCTCGGGCTGATCGGCGCCTGACCAGTACAAAGACTGTAAGGAGTCATAGCCTTCCAAGCTGGCCATGCCGGTTCGATCCCGGTCACCCGCTCCACGCCCTAACAAGCTCCAAATCGCTTCTGCCCAGCTCAACTGAGCATGTACACCCCCTTCATGTCTCAGCGTTCCCGACCCGGCTTCTGCCCGCGGCGATGCCAGACCGCCTGCGCGACCCGGCGCACCCCCTCCTCCGACTCCCCCAGCTCGGCCTGCAGATGGCTCAGCGGACCCGCCACATTCTCCCGATTGACCCGGAACAGCAGCGGCACAATCTGTGGACGCTGCTCGAGTGCCAATCTTCGTGAGCCACGCGCACACCGACGCACCTCTTGCGCGGGCATTGGACGGCCTGCTCACGACCGTCTTCGACGAGGTCGAGGTCGACTACTCCTCTGACGTGTCGGCAGACGGGGGATCGAGGCGGGGACCGACTGGCAGCGGTGGATCCTCGACAAACTGCGCTCTTGCGACCTGGCCGTGGTCGTCCTGACCCCGGAATCGCTGTCCCGCCCGTGGTTGATGTGGGACTCGGGTGCGGTCAGCGGAATCGCACCGGATCACATCGATCCCCCGAGGACATCTCGCCTGGAGCAACCCCTACCGAACAGACGGTGACTCCACGGTAGCGGGTGGCCCACAGTGCCTACGAGCGCCGATAGCCTGCGCGCGGCGGCCGCCCCAGGCGAACAGCAGGGCGGAAGGAGGCGGGTATGTGTTCGTCTGCGTGTCGGAGGCAGCGATGAGCGGCCAGGTGGCAGAGGGGGCGGGGATTCCGCTCGAACGCGTCGATGCGGTCGCAGAGCTGACGACGGCGGTGGACCGGTTGGGCATCTCACGGGGCCGACCGGTACTCGCGCTGGTCGGCGGGGCAGCCGGCATGGACGAGACCCATCTTGGGCTCGTCGACGAGGTCTTCCGCTCCGCGGTCATCCCGGTCTTGGATGCCTGCCGCGGCGCCGTGGTCGACGGCGGGACCGATGCGGGAATCATGCAGATCGTCGGCCGAGCTCGGTCGGCCCGCGGAGCCCGCTTTCCGCTCGTGGGAGTAGCTGCCGAAGGAACGGTTGCCGCGCCGGGCGGCGCGCAAGTGGACAACGGGGACAGCGCAGAGCTCGAGCCGCATCACACGCACGTGATTCTCGTGCCGGGGGACTCCTGGGGCGACGAGTCGCCTTGGCTCGCGGCTGTCGCATCCGCGATCGCGGGTGGGGAGCCGTCAGCGACTCTCGTCGTCAACGGCGGGGAGATCACCTACTCCGACGCCGAGCAGAGCCTGGTCGACGGTCGTCCGGTCCTCGTTCTCGCCGGAACCGGGCGCACCGCCGACGCCGTGGCCGCGGCGGCCGCAGGTGAGCACGCGGATGCTCGCGCCGCGCGGATCGCCGCCTCCCCGCTGACCCGCATCGTGGACGTGCGGGACCCAGAGGTGCTCGGGCGGACGCTCATGGAGGTGCTGAGGCGGTCGCCCTCGGAGCGCCACAGATGACCCGTGGCCGCGCGCCCGAAAAGGTCCCGGAGCCCTCCCCCAGAGGGAACAATCGAATCCCTCCTCAGACCGCATCGGGTCACAGACGTCCACGTCACTCCAGGAGGTGCGATGCGGCCGCAGATGCTCGTCCGGTTCCCGAGGCTACGTGCCCCGACAGTGTCCTGGCCGGTCATCCCCGACGACAAGCGGGCGTCGTATCCGTCGCTGACTCCGGATTTCCAGGCGCTCGACCGCGATGTCACTCCGGCGTTCGCTGAAGCGGACCTGGCCGCGCTCCGGCACCAGAACGGCTACCGGCGGCAGCAGCTGATCATCCTGCTCGGCTCCGCAGCCCTTACCGGTCTCGGCGCACTGCAGGCGCTATTCCCTGATCAGCGATGGCCCGGCCTACTCCTGGCAGTGCTCGGGGTCCTCCTCGCTGCGACCGGCCGGGCCGCCCGCGAGCTGGACGCCCTGAAGCGCTACATGGACGAGCGAGCCAAGGCCGAACGGCTCCGCGCTCTGCACTTCCGCTTCCTGTCCCGCACTGGGCCCTACGCCGGCACCGACCGGGAGGCCAACCTGCGGCGCGCCGTCGTCGCCATCCGGTTTGGCAAGGAACCCGCATGACCGATCGAGACCGTGAATTCCAGGCGCTCTATCAGGAGCAGCGGATCGAAGACCAGCAGCAGTACTACGAAGACCGCTGCGCCGAGTACGAAGCGGCGCATCGGCAGACCGTCGTAGTTCGCAACACACTCCTCGTTCTCGCAGCCCTCGGCAGCATCGCCGGGCAGTTCACCGGTCCCACTGTGCGCGGCCCACTCGCCGTCGCCGCGGCCGTGCTCGGGGCCCTCGCTGTCGCCGTCACCGGTTTCGAAGCACTCATCGGGTTCCCGCAATTGGCGAAGCTGTACACCGATGCCGCGCGCAATCTCGCCGTGGCGCACATCGACTGGACCACCCGCGCACCCAACGCGGACCTGAGAAGCGACCTCGACCGCGTAGAAGAGATCTTCACGAAGGAGATCGGCCAATGGGGCCAGTTGGTCTCGGAGGCGGCGGCGGCTGCCAAGACGGCCGGCAGGCAGGAACTTCAGGTCCAGCCGACTGCAGATCGGCCCGAACCGCCGGCGGCCGGCTCGCGCTGACACCGCGAACTCCGACCACGTTCCTGGCCCCTCAACGGCTGGGCGCCCTCGCGAGTACAAGCTCGCGAGACTCAGGATCAGCACGACCACCGCGATGATCGTGACGATCATCCGGCTGCTGTAGCCCGGCAGCTTCCAGTGCAGACAGAGTCGACGGAACACCGGTTCGAGGGCGGTCTGGAGCACTGGTACCAGCGGGTAGGCCGGGGAACGCAGGCCGTTCGAGGTGACCGACCCGACCTACGTCGCTGACCTTCTCGCAGTGCCGTGGCGGCGCGATCGACGCCCCTGACGGACGAGCACCCGGCCCTGTTCCGGGTCCACGGCCGGAGACCTCACGGAGCGTGGAAGGTGTATCACCCGGCACCGCCCGTCGCTCTGTTCGGCAACAGGGCATCCACGAGGGAGGCACGCCATGGGTCAGGCCTCCTAGACCAGACCGGTCTTGGTGAAGGCCGGACGACTGACCCCGAGCGACCGCACGGCTTCGACAGCCTCGCGCCAGTCGGCCTCGATGACGGCCCCCGCGGCGAGACGGCTTCAGGCATGACGAACACGATCTTGCTCCACATCCCCCAAGCCACGAGCGAGCGGAGTTCCCATAGAGTGCCAGGGCTCGCGAGGGAATGATGGCGATCAACTCGGCGCGGTGAGCGAGCGAATCGAACGCTGCCTGCCATTCAGCATCGCTCGTCCAGGTGGGACCGGCTCCCACGACGTCCCCCGGATGTCCCAGGGCAACCAGGTCCAGTTCACGACCGATCGCCTCGCGGAGCACCTGCTCCAAGTCGATGTCCGCGACCGACTGCCCAGCGACGTCGGTGATCTGCGTCGGCAACCGCATCTCGGTCGAGAACGCACGCAGGTAGAGGCAGAACGCCGCCGTGGGAGTTCCGGCTCGGGCACCTATCAGCGCGGTGGAGGCGCCAACCTTGCGCCGCTGCTGCCCGTGGTCGACCTCGGCCTTCCAGATCGCGAGGCTCGCCACGGAGCACGGCGCCTGAAGCACCCAGAGAGCGATCTTTCCTCCGGTCGGGATGTCACGGGTGAGCGCGACGATCCCTGGCAACGCGATCGCGACAGGACCGATGGGCTGTCCGGTGCCCCTCTTGATCAGGATCGCGAAGATCAGGAGCAGAAGTAGGTCCCGAAGAGCACCACCGGAAGCGGCGCTTGTCTCATGAGGTCAGCCATGATCTCACCGTCTCGGGACTCGGCACGCGGCCGACCACTGTCCGTGCCCCGTGAACACCATGGCAGCACGCGGCCGTGAGCACCGCGTCACCGGAACGTCAACGGTCCGGGGCTCTACTCAAGGTGGCCTTCGCTGAACAGCGGTGGACGCAGGGCGGGCCGTCGGGGACGGGGCCAACCTGTTCAGCCGCGGGCGATCGGACGCCGATCGGTCCTACGAGGCTCTCGAGCAGTTCCTCATCGCCAACTCCGAGCGGCGGGTGACGCCCGCTGAGTGGCGGATGTAGTCCTCATTGTGTCGGTCAGCGGTGGGCTGACCAGGACGCGATCAGGCCGACTGGGCCACCTTGTTCAGCCGTTCCAGTGGGTTGCTCGACCAGATCCTCTTCCAGCGCGCGACGGGCAAGCCGGTGAAGTCCAGCAGGTCACCTTCGGTCTCCCGCAGCATCGCACGCCCCTGTGGGAACTGGCGGCCCCGCATGCCGGCAATGGCGTCGAGCGGGGTGCACGTCCTGGGCCCTGCACGCACGGTTGATGGTCGCCATCCGCCTGACGGGATGGCCTGCTACCCGTGTTCCATGGGTCGCCGTATCTCAGCGCGACCACTCCAGTCCCGCCCACCGCGTCAACCCCGCCCCAGTGACGCGGCCGCTCACTGACAGGACCTCGGCGACCACGGTGCGTCCTTCGGTGGTCCGCGGAGAGATGAGCAGCTGGTCGCCTGCTTCCGGAATCTCGAGCAATCGGACCGAGTGTCCGAACTGCCGCAGCGCTGCTGCATAGCGACGGGCGTCGTCCACCAACGGATCGGTGACGCCGACGAGCAGGACGGTTTCCGGGCCCTGCGCCGGCCAGAGCCACGAGTACGGGGTGGCCCGAGCCCACGCGCGAGGCGCCGTCAAGGGGGAACCACCGAAGAACCGCTGTGCCCGGGCGGTGGCGTACCGGGAGGGCACCGGGACTGGCCACCCGTAGAACCCAGCTATGCCGACGACGGCGTCCGGCTTCGCAGACGCGGCGGGATGTCGGCACCGCTGGGCGTCGAACGTGTCGCCACCGGTGGCGACGACCGTGGCGGCCAGAGCACCGTCGGACCAGCCGGCCAGCACCACCCGCGTGGGGTCACCGCCGAACGACGCGGCCCGAGCGCGGGCGAAACGGACCGCGCAGGCGACGTCTTCGAACGCGTCGGGGAAACGAGCGTCGGCGTCGATGCCGGCCCAGTCGGCGTTGATCACAACGGCCCCGGCCGCCGAGACCGCCTCCGCCAGCTTGCCCAGGTCGGACCGATCCCCACAGCACCCGTGGACGAGGACGACGACCGGGGCGGGGCCTGTGCGTCCCGGCGCCGACGGCGGGCGGTGGACGTCGAGCACCGCCCCGGTCGAGTAGGGGATGCCCTCGATGACCGGAGGGACGGCGCGCGCGGCGGTGTCCGCAACGGAAAGGTCGGCCGGCACGCCGTTCTCGGGTCCGACCGCCCCCGTCGTCCCGCCGGCGACGACGAAGAACGCCGCAGCCGCGATCACCGTGCGGTAGACGACCAGCCGGCTACCCACCGGGAACACCCGAACACGTCCGTGGCACCTTCTCGAACCCGTACCGCTCGGCCTCCTCCACTCCCAGATTCCGGCCGGCAACCGCACATGCGGTCTTCCTCCAGATCAGCTCGTCGAGCGTCCACCGGAGGACGCCGCCGGCACCGACGCTGTACAACGTCGTGCCGTCGGGGATCGCCGTGACGCCCGCCAGGGGGCCTACCTGGCCGAGGGCGCCCAGGGGCTCCAGGTCGGCGTCGGCCTCCCAGAGCCGTAGCGTGCCGCCGCCATCGGTGCTGACGAGCCACCGCCCCGAAGGCTCGAAGGTGACCGTCCTGACCTCGCCGTCGTGCGCTGCCTGGATCGGGCGACCGATGAGTGGTGCAGAACGGCCCCGGATGTCCCACAGCACGAGCTGCCCGTCCCTGTTCCCTGTCGCCACCGTTCGACCGTCAGGGCTGATGTCGACCGAGTTCATGACCGTGTTGGTCTGCTCGGTCAGCGCAACACGCGAAGCCTGAGGCAGCGCTGTCCATAGGAACGCCACCCCGTCGGCGCCGACGGAGACCAGCGCGCCGTCAGTCGGGCGGAACACGAGGTCACGAATCCAGTTCACGTGACCGGTCAGGGGTTCGAGCTCGCGCAACGACGGGTCCCGGATCCGGATGACATTGCTGTCCCCGCCGGAAGCGATGAATCGACCGTCAGGAGAGACCGCGACGACGACCGACCCTTCCCCGGTATCCATCGGATCGCTGATGGCACGGCCCGTGGTCGCATCCCAGACCGTCAGCCAACCGGTCTCGGTCGCGGTGACCAGCGTCGAGTCGGGTCCGAAGGCCAGCCCGGTGACCGCCTCGGCCAGGTCCAACTCGACGCCAGTCGGCTCCCCGTCCGATGCCCGTCGCACGACGACGCGGCCCGCGTCGTCCCCTGTCGCGACCAAGGCACCCTTCGCGTCGACCGCCACCGCATGGGAGCTGCCCGGCTGATCGGGCAGGGGCTCCGCCAGCCGGCTACGGGAATCCCCACTGGCGTCCCAGAGGAACAACCCCGTTCCGTTGCCCACGGTCAGCACCCGGTCGTCCCCGACGAAAGCGACACCCCGCACGGAGCTGGCATGGCCGAGGAACGGATCACCCACGGGCTCCCCGGTGGCCGCGTCCCACAGACGCACGGTCTGGTCGCGGCCGGCGGAGGCGAGCCGGTCGCCGTCCGGTGAGAACGCCACGTCGAAGACCCGTTCGGTGTGCGCGACGAGGTCATGAAGGAGGGTCCCCGTCGGGAGGGACCACAGCTTCACCAGGTTGTCGGCACCGGCGGAGGCGAGCAGCGTTCCGTCACGGTTGATGGCCAAGGCGCGGACCGCCTCTGTGTGCCCCGGCAGCTCGGCCCGCAGAGCCCCCGTGGTCACGTCCCAGAGCAGGATGCGCTCGTCGACACTGCGGTTCTCGCTTCGCCCTCCGGCGGTGACGAGCAGCGAGCCATCGGGGGTGAAGGCGACCGCGTTGACCCAGTCGCGGTGGCCGGACAACACGTGCTGCTCCTCGCCGGTACGGGCGTCGCGCAGGATGACGAGGCCGTCCTCCCCACCCGTGGCCAGCGACGCCCCGTCGGGGCTGTACGCGGCGGCTCGGACGGATCCCGCATGAGTACGGCCCTGCAGCTCGTCGGACCAGGCGACCCGCTCGCCGGTGGCGAGAGCCCATTGGGCGACATCACCGAGACTGGACGTGGCCAGAACGACGTCGTCGTCGGGGCTGAGCGCGACGGCGCGTACCTCGCCGTCGACCGTGCCGAGCTGCTGGCTGCTGCCCCCGTGCTCCAGGTCCCAGACCCGCACGACACCGTCGCGACCCCCGGTCACGGCGGTGGTCCCGTCGCGCAAGACCTCCACCGCGTGCTGGTCCCCTGGGGCATGCAGCATGCGGACGAGGCGCGGGTTCGCCGCCAGAGCGGCGAGCAGAGCCTCGTTTCCCAACGCGGTCGGGCGCACCTCGAGCGATTCCTGGGCCAGCAGCAGAGCCCGGTCGAGCTCGTTCGGCAGCAGCTTCTCCGCAGTGAGGGCCAGCTCGCTCGACCGCGCGAGTTGCCGGCCGTTCTCGGCCTCATTGCGCTGCTGCACCGCTACGACGGCGACGATCGCCACCGCCACCAGAAGCACCGCCAAGGCTGCGCTCAGGACGCGGAACAGCCGATTGATCCGTGCCCTACGGGCCCTGGCGGCGGCGAGGGAGGCGCGGCTTGCGGTCACCAGTTCGTCGAGCTCGACGCTACTGCCGAGCTCGATGGCGTCCGGGCTGGTGAGCCACGCCTCGGCCTGGCCCAGCTCGACCGCGTCCAACAACCCGCCGTCGCCGCGGCCGAGCATGATCCACGCCTGCGCTTGCGCCTCGAGGCGGCGCCGGATGTCCTCCGCATTCCGGAGTTCGGCGATCCAGCCGCGGAGCGCAGGCCAGCCGGTGATTATCGCCTCGTGCGCGAGATCGATCAGCGCCGCATCGCTGTCGGTCGTCTCCTCGTCGGTGGTGCAGGCGATCAGGCGCCGGTCGATCAGGTGCTGCAGCACCCCGTCGAAGGTTTCAGACTTGCTGTCCCGACTCTCGAGATCCCTTCGGCGCTGGCGCCGACGCACGTCCCCGCGGCCGTCCATCAGCTGGACCAGACGCAGGAAGATGCGACGCGCGACGAGCCGCTCCTCGTCGCTGCGGAGGTCGGCCATCGCGGCGTCCGCGCGACGCGCCAGCGCTACCTGCAGCCCGGTCCGGGGCGGCTCGCCGTAGGCACTGGTCGGGAGCACGAGACCCTCGTAGGCGCTGAGCGGCAGGTAACGCCGGCGCAGCTCCCCCCACAGCAGAACCATCGTCTCCTGGATCAGCGGCAGACTTCCTGGCTGTCCGGCCGCATCGTGGACGATGGCGTGCAGCAACGCGGACTCGATGTGCACGTTCACCTGCTCGGCGGGTGCGGCGATCGCCTCGCGCAGCCGGTCGCCGGTGAGCGGCAGAACCTCCAGCCGGTGGTTGCGCACGGCTTCCCACAGCGGAGACGTCATCAGTTGTGGATAGAAGTCCGCGCGGATGGCGAGCAGGCACTGCACGCGCCCGGACTTCGGCAGCCGTAGCAGTTCCGCGCAGAAGGCCTCGACCTGCGCCGCGGTCCCCGGGGGAGGGTGCAGGGCGACGGTGAACAGCTCCTCCAACTGGTCGACGATGAGCAGCGTCATCCGTCCGTCCGTGCCATCTGAGCCGGCCATGGCCGAGGTCAGCTGGTCGTGCGGTGTGGGTCCCGGGCGGATCGTCACGACCCGGTACGTGCTCGGCGACAGACGGGGCTCCACGCCGGCGTGCAGCAGGGAGGACTTGCCGCTGCCGGACGGGCCGATCACCAGGAGCAAGGGGTGCAACCGGAGTCGCTGTTGTACCTCCTCGATCTCGGCATCGCGTCCGTGGAAGCTGCGGCTGTCGTCCTTGGTGTACGGCGTCATGCCGGGGTAGGGGCACTCGGGTCGCTCCAGTTGCCTGGGCACTGGCAGATCGAGTTGGTCCAGCAGCTTCCTCAGAGAGGACTCCCAATCGTCCTCGTCGGTGGCATCCAGGTGTGCGAGCATGCCGAGCGACAGCGGCAGCTTCTCCACCGGGCGAAGGATGAGCGGCAGGACCGGCCAGGTGGACTTCTCGTACCCGTAGTGCTGGGCCAGCAGCTGCAGCCGACGGGCGCTGTCGTCGGCGAGGAAGGCCGGCGAGATCACCAGGAGGACGCGCTCGGAGTTCTCCACCGCCGCGACGAACTGGTCGGCCAGGGGCTGCCCGAGCGCGAATTGGGACTCCACCGCATACCGAACTCCGGCACCGTCGAACGCCGGCAGGAGGAAACCCTCGACCCAGTCCCGGTCCGCATTCGCGAATGAGATGAAGACCTGCCACCGGACCGCAGGTGGACCCGTGCCGGTGCTCTGCAGCTGGCCGGTCATCGCCCGGTCTTCCCCGTCGGCCACGGCCTGCGCACCTCGCGGGCGAGCCGATCGACCCCGTCCTGGAACTGGGCGTCGTCGGAGAGATCGAGCCAGACACGCAGCCGCATGCTCAGTCGCGGCGAGACCTTCTCCCGCATCACGCCGATCAGCCGCGCCTGCGCGTTCTCCAGACCCAAGTGCTCAGCCATCAGCGACTCGACCTCGGTGAACGAACTCTGCAGGTACGCCCGGCTCAGCACGGCGACCGTGTAGCGGCTCACCTCCACGCCGCGCGTCATCGCGTCGATGAGCGGCTCACCGAGGCGGAAATCGTCGTCGTCAAGGAACACCGTCACTCCCGCGGCCCGCAGCGCCGGAACGAACTGACGCTTCACCCAGGCGCGGTCCGGGTCCTGCCGCCGATAGCTGACGAAGACGTCATGAGTGAGCTGCGAGGTGGGCGCGGCCTGCGGTTCGGTCATGGGGTCCCCGCTCCTCCGGTCACGTCCTGACGCAGTCGGCGGAAGAGCTCGCCGGCTGCCGGCTGGTCGAGCACCCGGAAGCCCAGGCTGCCCAGGTGAGCGGGAGGGAACGGCGACAGCGAGTCGTCGGCCGGACGCTCTGGCCGAGTGGGCACGGTCACCGTCCGGATCTCGGTGTCGGCCTCACCGAGCGCGGTCATGATGTGCCGCACGTCCGCGCCGTCCAGGCCCGGATCGACCGTCAGGGAGGCGCCGAAGTCCCGGAGCACAGCCAGGCAGTTCAGGGAGGCACACCGGCTGGACGCCTGTTCGAACAATGCGTGGAGGAGCCCGTGCTGGCGGTCGATCCGGCCGAGATCGCCGGGTGCGGTTGTGACCCATCCTGCGGGGGTCCGCTCCTCGTAGTGGCGTGACCGTACGTAGGCCAGGGCAGTCGCACCGTCGAGCCTCTGTGTCCCACCTGACAGGTCCAGCCCGACCGCGGGGTCCCTGGCCGCAAAGGGAACGGTCACCAAGACCCCGCCGATACCGTCGACCACCCTCGTCAGCGCGGAGAATTCCACCTCGACGTAGCGGTGGACGGGGATCCCGGTCAGAGCACGGACGGCGGCCACGAGCGCCTCCGGTCCGTAGGCCAGAACGCCGTGGAGCTTGCTGTCCCCGTGTCCGGGCACGTGCACGCGCAAGTCGCGCGGGAGGCTGAGGGCGGTGACGGTTCCAGTGATGGGAACGGCCCACAGCATGATCGCGTCGGCGCGCTCCCCCTGGACGCCCTGATCGGAGCCGGCCGCGGGGTCACGCCGGTCACTGCCCACCACGAGATAGACGGTGGTCTCACCCGGCCGGGCTCGGTCCAGGGCATCCGTCGGCACGGTGCTCCGCTGCAGATGAGCGGCGGCGAACGCAGCGAGCACGTGATCGCGGAGAAACGGTGCGAACCCCCACGCCCCCGCCATCAGCACCACCAGGGCTACGCACGCCAGAACTGGACGTCGGGGCCTCATGGGGAGTCAGCCCGTGGAGTTTTCCGTCGGAGTCGGGGGGGTGTAGCCAGTCGTGGAGTTTTCCGTCGGCGTCGGTGGGGTGTAGCCAGTCGAGCGGGTGGGCGAGGGGGTGTTGGTCGACGTGGTCCCGGATTCTGACGTGGTCGCCGTTGGGGACGTCGTGGCTGGTGACGAGGAGGTTGGAGATGTGGTGTCGGCCCGCCCCACGTCGCGGGGCTCACAACCCGCGGTCAGGACCAGAGCGAACATCAGCGCGATCGCGCGGGGAGCGAATGTCGGCGCCTTGGTGCGATTCAGCAGCATCTGACCTCCTCCCCCGCTAACACCCAACACGCGGCGATGCGTGGCCGGAAGACCCAGGACCACACACCCTAAAGGAGGGCGACGACGCCGTTCCAGATGCATAGGGCTCTGCCAGTTCAGGAACCGGCCGCCTCCGGGTCTCCGGATCTTTCGCAGCCGGTGCGACGCGGGCAATGCCACCGACGTCTCGTGCTGGTGCCGGTCCCGGTGGCCGCCACGGCCCAGCCCTCAGCCTCCTGACCGCAACGCTTGGCCGGCTGGTCGTCGTCCTGGAAGGCGTTCAACAGCAGTATCAGTGGCAGACCAACTGGGCGCTCGACCGGTCGACGCATGAGTCGTCGTTCTACGAGGAAGGCCCCTACTTGGTCGGGGCCGACCGCTGTCGCGGCGCCGATCGCCGGGATGCCAGCGATGCAGATCCAGCGTGTGGCGTCTGCGATACGTGCCCGAGTTCCCGGCGGGCGAGCACGACGGCGGCCTGCGCCTGGGCCGGGCTGCCCATGAACTCAAGGTGCATCGCGTCCTTACGGCCGGAATAGTGGCCGCCCAGGCGAACCCGTAGCGATTCCAACGGTTGGCCAATTCGTCGGCGATCTGCTGCCCCCGGTCCTCCGCTTCGACGTCCTCCGGCTCGTCACCCAAACGGTCCTCAGGTACTGGATCGGCCTGGTCGCCGACCGCTGGGCCGACCCAGGGCACCTCGGGATTGTTCACAGGGTCGATGAAGCCCCGGGGGAACACGCCGGTACCGCCGTTCTCCACCACGTCGGTCATGGTGTCGTCCTCTCCTCGCGGTGCCTCCGGCGCATGGTGAGCGTTAGACGCCGCGACACGTGCGATGTCGGCACTGTGCTCTGGCGTGCGTCACAGAGGCGTCACACAACAAGCTGGTCCACCGGCAGGTCACCGAACTGCTTGTAGCCGAGAGACAGTCGCCCGCGGCGCATATGGGGCGTGGAGGGATGCGCTGCCACGCCGCCATCCAGCGTCGGACTCCGTATCCGATCCCGCGACGGCAAGGAATCGCATCACGAGCCCTACAGCCCACCCATCGCCACCGACTGCCGCAGCGAGCCGTTTGCCTCACCGTCTCGGATCACTGAGCCGGTCGGCCGCTGGCTACGGCCCGCGGGCGGTGCACCGCGCATCGCACCTGCCCGCGCTCGACAAGAGCTCGCTCATCTGACGGGTCGGGCGCAGCCCGAGTTCATCGGCAAGCATGGTTCGGAAGGTCTCGTAAGCGCGGACACTCTCCACGAGGTGTCCTCGGGGACCGGATGCGTGTGCGAATGTTGCGTCTCGCCGTCGGACACGGCCGCGTGGGATACGTCCTGCTAACGGCGCGACTGCACCCGGTGACGTGAGCAACACCGTTACGGCGTCGAAGGGGCGGAGCGTCCCCCAGGACCGGGTCGCGGCTACGTCCGCTCGTCCGGCTCGAGGTAGTCGATCTCGCCCACCTCAGTGATCCGTTCGCGGACGAACCGACCGACCGCGGCGGCGGTCCCCCCGCCGACGGCACCGAGAACGGCGGCCTGCGTCCCATCGCCGGAGCTGGCGTTCCGCAACCCCGCGTAGGCGCCGGTCACCGCCCCGATCAGCACGTCCGCGCGGGTGGCGAACTGGTCGCTGACTGGTCCCCGCTCGACGATGGAGGCTAGGGCGGACCCCAGCGGAGTTGCGCCGGGACGCTCCTTGATCGAACTCGCCTGCTCGGTGACGTCAGCGCCGTCAAAGGCCAGGCGCCCCAGCTCGACCAGCGGACGGACCTCGTCGTGGCTGAGCCCAGCGACGGTGAGCCGCAGCAGGTGGTAGCGCAGGCGCCGCTGCTGCGCGTCTTGGAAGGCGAACCGGACGGCCTCCTCGAAGCGCTCATTCGCATCGTCCCGAGTTGCCTGCGTCTCGGACATCGGTGCCCCACCCCCTGTCGGTACGACCTGTCGATGCCCACCGAAGCTAGACCGAGCCCCCAGCCGGCGGTACCCCGGCGAGTAGACCGGGAGACGGGTTCCCCGTTATGGCCGCGTCACCACCGTTCGCCAGGAGCCGGCGCCAATTTCCTCGAGTCGACCTTGTTGCTATTGGGGTCGACAAACGTAAGATCCGCGAGCTCAGCGTTCCTACCTTCGCGGTCATCCATGGCCCCCTCGGCGCCGAGATGGAAGATGACGAGTCCTGCCGGGTGCCTGTCGCGAGCGGCAGATCACCATTCCGCCACGGGCCCGCTAGCCCCAGCCTTGTTTGTTACGGGTTGTAGAGGCCCGTTGAGGACGTGTCCTCGCCCGCTGTGGCGAGGATGAGGATGGCGATGACCGCGCCAACGACGCTCAGCCAGAATGCGACCGTCACATACAGAGGGGTGGCCTGGCGTACCACTCGGTGCGCTGCTGGGAGAGCGTTTGGGTTGCGAGCCAGCTCCGCCTCCGCCCGTGGATGCGGGACTTGAAGGCGGCGGCGTCGGCCCATGAGGCCCGGGTGGCCGGGCGGACTTAAGAGGTCGTTCTGAATTTTTTCGGCGTGGCTGCCGGGAATTCGCGCCGGTCCCTAAGGCGTGCGCCGGGCTACCGAAACCTCCACTTGCAGCACCTCGTCCGCTTGCAGTTGCGCATGGCCCGTAGCCGGCCGCCATCGCCGTCTCCTCGTCGGCGAAAAAGAGACTCCGATACAGCGGTTTAAAGGAGCCGTAGACAGCCGATGCACAAAGAGCCGCGCCAGTCGTCAGATGTGGCTTCGAAAACCCGTGAGCGTCTCACTCATTGTTGGCAAGCCGTTTCACCTGCGATCGAGTCGCTGAGTAAGCTTGATCATCAGACGCCTAGTTGAAGGAGCTGCAATGGCGCAGAAGACCATCACCATGCTCGTCGACGACCTGGACAACACTCAGATCATCAACGGCAACGGCCAGACCGTCCGCTTCGGCTTGGACGGCAAGGACTACGAGCTGGACTTGACGAACGAGCACGCTGACGAGCTGCGGGCGGCTTTCGACCGCTACGTCAAGGCCGCCCGGAACGTTGGCGGCCGACGGTCGGCACGCAACCGCGGCACGACCACCCGGAGCACGACGAACGTCGACTCTAGGGCCGTCCGCGAGTGGGCCAGGGCCAACAAGGTCGAGCTGTCGGCCCGGGGCCGCATCCCACGGAGCGTCGTCGATCAGTTCCGCGCGGCTGGGAACTGAGCTACAAGCGCATATCGATCTAGCCACCGCAGGCCACATCGCGTCGTCGATGCGGTGGCCCGGTGGCGCCGGTTAGCCGTCCAGCGGCGACGGTTTGTCCGCCAGGGGTAGTGGTAGGCCGGCGTGGAGCCGGCCACGTCGGCCAGCCGCCGCGCCTGCCCCTGCGCCGGCCCCCCGGGGACAAAGCGCCAATGCACCGTTCCTCCGCGCGGCAAGCGGTCAACCGAACTGGGGGCAGTTCCGACGATCCACGGGGGTGGTTCCCCTCAAGGAGCCCAAATTTCACGGGCTGGGGTGCGCGGGAGCCCCTAGCATCCCGGCGATGGAACGGCGTTCGACGGTGACGGCCGGCGCCTTCGTGGCGATGTCGGTTCTCGCTGGAGCTAACGCCGTCGGAGTGCGATTCAGCAACCGAGAACTCGCACCGTTGTGGGGTGGAGGTCTGCGCTTCGGCCTCGCGGCGGTCGTGCTGCTAGTCGCGGCAATGCTGCTGCGCATGCCACTTCCTCGAGGAGTTGCACTGGCCCGTGTCGTGCTCTACGGCGTCCTGAACTTCGGCCTCGCCTTCGGGCTGATCTACCTGGCGCTGGTCGGGCTTCAGGCCGGACTTGGGCAGACGCTGCTTGCGCTGGTCCCGCTATTGACGCTCATGCTCGCCGTGGCTGAGCATCAGGAGCGCCTCGCCAGCGGCGCGCTCCTGGGCGGCCTCCTCGCGGTCGTGGGCGTGGCCGTGATGTCCGGGGGCGGGATTGCGCAGGTCGAGTCCGTGTTGCCCGTGCTTGCCGTGGTAGGCGCCGCGGCGCTGTTCGCTCAGGGGACGATCGTGCTGCACACGGTTCCCGGGGCTCCGCACCCGGTCGCGGTGAACGCGGTAGCGATGGCGGCAGGAGCCCCGATGCTGCTCGTTGCCTCCCTGGTCGCCGATGAACCCTGGTCGCTGCCGTCGCGCCAAACGACATGGATCGCGCTGGGCTATCTGGTGGCGATCGGGTCGGTGCTGGTGTTTGTGCTCTACGCCTTCCTGCTCGAACGGTGGCCGGCCTCGCGCAGCGCATACGTGTTCGTGGTGATCCCACTGGTCACGATCGCCTTGTCCGCGCTCCTGGACGGCGAACGGATCACTCCCTGGCTGCTCGTGGGCGGGGCGCTGATCCTGTCGGGGGTGTATCTCGGCGCCCTGCGTGGCGGCCGCGGGACGGTCAAGCCGGGCGAGCCACGCTCCGGCAGACCCGAGCATGAGGCGCGCTGTTCACACGGAGGCTGGTGTTAGCCACATAAAGGCCGTGTTCTGCATGTCGCAGCTCCGCTTCCTCGTTGCTCGCCGGCAGCCGGAAAGGAGGACGTCAGAGACGCCGCTCCCTCTCCGAAGGCTCCATGGCCATGCTGAACCACCCCGCCCGATCGAGGAGGTGGCGCAGCCCGCCCTGATCGCGACATAGTCACCAAACCGGCGGCCACCTCGCTCACGATTCGCCCGAGCACTCGACCACGACCGATGGACAACGCCTCGTTCGCAGCAGTCCCGGCCCAGTGGCCACGACCGGTCGCGCCTCAGTCCGCGCGGCGCCACGGCAGCTCAGGAGTGAACACCCGGCCGCCGAAGTCGGTCGGCGGAGGATGCAGGACCAGTTCGCCACCATCGAAGTGGAACCGCCGCTGCTGCACGGTGCCCGCCATCGGCGGGAAGAGGCTCATCTCAAGCGTGTACAGGACGGTGTCCCCGCGCACCTCCCACCGTCCGGTGTAGGCGAGATAGTGGCGAACGCCCGCGCCTGCTCCGCCTCCGGCGCGGCGAACGGAACCGGACTCATCACCGGCCGGTCGGTGCCGGCGATCTGCGCCGCCATCCAGCCGTCCGGCAGATAGACCATTGTCAACGACGGCCCAAAGTTGACCCTCTAGCGACGGGCGGGTTCCACGGCTTGTCGCAACACTCCTGGTAGGCGAGCGGTGTGCGAGTGGGACGGCGAGGCCTCAAACGACTTTGATTTCGAGGCCGAGTACTCAAAGCCGCTGCAGTCCGGCGTCGGCACTGTCGCCGCCTGCAAGCTCCTGGGCATCGGCCGCAAGACCGGCTACCGGTGGCGAGCAGAGAACGGCGGCCTACCACCGGGCCGGCTGGCCGAGTCGGCGCGCTCCGGCCGCTCCCTCTCCCTGCTGGAACGACAACGGATCGCCACCCTGCGCGAACGAAAGCTCGGCGTCCGCGAGATCGCCCGCCGGCTGGGACGGTCCCCCTCGACGATCAGCCGGGAGCTGCGCCGCCATCTCCGGCCGCACGACCACGGCATCTACGACGGCGACCTGGCCCACGCCCGCGCTCGCGAGCGATCGCGGCGGCCGCGACGGCCGCTGCTGTCTCGGGAGCCGGAGTTGCGCCAGATCGTCCAGGACAAGCTCAAGGAAGAGTGGAGCCCGGCGCAGATCGCGGCGCATCTGCGGGAGATCTATTCGGACCGACCGGAGTGGCATCTGTGCCACGAGACCATCTACCAGGCCCTCTATCACGGCGGAAAAGGCGGCTGAGCAGGACCTTGACCAAGAAGCTCCGCACCGGACGGCCGCTCCGGAAGCGCCGGCGCACGCCGATGGCGCGCACGCCCCGCTTCGTGGCGCCGGGCCGGCTGATCCACGCCCGCCCGGCCGTGGTCGAACAGCCCGCTCGGATCGGCGACTGGGAGGGCGACCTCATCGTCGGACGGGCCAGCCGCTCGGTGATCGGCACCCTGGTCGACCGGCGGACCGGCTACCTGCGGCTGGTGCACCTGCCCGACGGGCACAGCGCCGAGCAGCTGCGCGTGGCCATGCTCCCGGTCCTCACCGACCTCCCGACACCGGCCCGGCAGACCCTGACCTGGGACCATGGCTCGGAGATGGCCTACCACCACCTGCTCGAGGAGTACTTCGCCGACGGCATCTTCGCACCACCGGCCAGCCCATGGCTGCGCGGCACGAACGAGAACACCAACGGCCTGCTGCGCCAGTACTTCCCCAAGGGCAGCGATCTGCCCGGCTTTACCCTCGCCGATCTGCGAGCGGTCGAACAGCGCATCAACGGCCGCCCGAGGAAGCGGCTCGCCTGGCGCAGCCCGGCCCGCGTCATGGAAACGGAGCTGGCAGGGTGAACCGGTCAGCGTTGCGACGACCACGCGAATCCGCCGTGGAACCCGCCCGTCGCTAGAGGGTCAACTTTCGACCGTCGTTGACACGATTCCCGTCACCCGCTCCAGTGATGTCTCGGGGCACCGTTCACAGGTGTCCCGAGACATCGCACGATTGGAGGCACTCGATCGCCTTGCCCCCTCAACGAGGCCGCCCTACCGTCCCTATCAAGTCGCACGGCGCGGCTGTCCGCCTCTGGGCGGTGATCCTCTAGCCAAGCAGAGGAGATGGAAGCAGAGCTATGTCTGTTGACTCGGGCAGCACCAGCGGGTCAGCGAAATTCATCACGGTCGGCGACAGGACCGGGCATCCGTTCAACATCTTTTGGGACCCCGGACAGCCCGACCGCATCCACATGGCGACTAATGACCCGGCGTTCGTAGACGAGGACGGCGGAAAGCCCGGCATACGGGTGGTCTTCAGCCGGAACCCACGGTCAGCGGACTACAACCCTGCGACCTTCAACCGTCTTGCTCGGGCATTGAAGGCGGCCGGCGCTGCGGCGCCGGGTGAGGTGCCAGTACATCCACGCCACCTCCGCTACCGGGATGCCGTGATAAAGAAGCTAGGAGTCGATGACGTGCCGGACAACAAACTCCCGGATTCCAATAGCAAGGGCAAGCTCACACTGGCCGACTTCGCGGAGTAGCACCTGGGGAGGCGCGACACGGTGATCCGTCTTCGTATCTCGCCACCTCTGCATCTTCCGCCACGCCACACCGGTCGCCTGATCGACGCCCGCGGTGGACTTCTCGCCCTGCTCGCTCCACCAGCCGGCGTAGACAGCGACATGGTGGCCGCGGTCGTCTCTGCGATGGACCCTCGCGATGTTGAGGTGTCTGCGATCAGGGACCTGCCACCTGACCGCTGACACACCTACACCCGCGACCGCCCGCTGGACACTGAGGCACGCAGAAGGCACGACCCGGGGCCTGTGGCCCTCTGACCAGCACAGAAGTGCGTCAAGAGCCATCGCCTTCCAAGCTGACTGTGCGGGTTCGATTCCCGTCACCCGCTCCACTGCGATGTCGCGGGACACCGCGGTGTCGCGGGAAACCGTTCACAGGTTTCCCGCGACACTGTCTTCGTTCTGGCGGTCTGCCGTGCCGCCATGACTCTCATCCTGCCGGTGAATGAGAGCCTCGCTCAGACCCGGCGCGGAACACGGATGAGCTGCTCCGGCCGTACCGCCCGGGTCTCGCGGCACTATGGCCGTGACGACGCCGCGTACATACGCTGGGATTTTCGGGACCGAGCACGTCGGTTCGAGGGAGGTTCCCGAGTGGAGACGGCACCAACGCCCGGGGCCTCCCGACAACGGTGGCACACCATCGTCAGCCGGCTCGCTCGTGAGCCCGACCTGACGGTTGACGAGCTGGCCCTGCTGGCAGAGGCGCGCTGGTGGCTGTGCGACATACCCGAGGCCATCCGGCTCGAGGAGCTGCTGCACGAGCGACACGTCGCCCATGGCCGGCCCGTCGACGCCGCACATGCCGCACTTCGGGTGAGCCTGATGTGGGGCACCCGCGGCGACCTCGCTCTATCGAAGGCCTGGCTGGAGCGAGCGTCGCGACTCCTGGTTGACCAGTCCACCTGCGTAGTGCACGGGTACGCCGAGTACCTGCGCGGCATGTCCGAGCTCGACCTCGACGAGGACGTCACCGGTGCGGGCGCGAGAGCCGACCGCGTGCGGCAGTTGGGTCGGCAGATGCGCGACCGCACCCTGGAGTGCTTCGCACTCACGCTCGGCGGGTCTGCGGCGGTGCGCGCCGGCGACCTCGGCGGCTTCGCGGCTCTAGAGGAGGCGATGATCCCGGTGCTCGGCGGCCAGGTGGAACCGCTGTGGGGCGGGGACATCTTCTGCTCGGTGATCCACCTTTGCGAGGGACTCGGCGACCTGGCCCGGATGCGCGCCTGGACCGACGCGCTGAACGCCTGGGCCGCTCCCTTGTCCGACACTTTCCTGTTCGCCGGCGTCACCCGAATCCACCAACTGCAGCTTCTTCGCGCGGAAGGGCAGTGGGACCAGGTGGAGCAGGAGCTGGCTGCGCGCAGTGCCGGCCTCGCCGAGGCGCACGGCTGGCTCGCGGGCGCCGGCTTCTACGAGCTCGGCGAGGTACGCCGGCTACGCGGAGACGAGCGGGGAGCGCAGGCGGCGTACGACCGCGCACGCGCCCTGGCCGTCGAGCCACAGCCGGGCGAGGCGCTGTTGCGCCATGCCCGAGGCGAATCGACCCAGGCCCTGGACGACCTGCGGGTCGCCCTCGCCTGGTTCGGCCCGCTGGGGCGGGCCCGGCTGATCCCGGACACCGTGGACGTTGCCCTCGCCTCCGGGGACCGCCAACTCGCCGAACAGCTCACCGGCGAGGCGGTGGAGACGGCAGAGCGCTTCGGCACCCCTGGCCTGCTGGCCGCGGCGGCCCGGTCGACGGCAGCCTGCGCCATGGCCACGGGCCGTTGGGACGACGCAGAGGCCGCCCTCGCGGATGCCGCCCGCATCCATCGCCAGCAGCGGGAGCGGCACAACTTGGCCCGAGTCCACGAGGTGCATGCCGAGGTGTATCGCCGACGCGGTGAAGCCGACCGGGCGGCAGCCGCGGAGGCCACCGCGCGGGCGATTTACGCCGGCCTCGGCGCCGATGCCGACCTCGCCCGAATGGCCCACGGGCCCCGCCCGGGCGGGCTCACCGCGCGGGAGGTCGACATCCTGGTCCGGGTCTCGGCGGGACGGACCAACAAGGAAGTGGCCCGCGACCTGGTGATCAGCCACAAGACCGTCGGGCGGCATCTGAGCAGCGTCTTCACCAAGACCGGGGTGAGCTCCCGGACCGCCGCCGCAGCCTGGGCGCGGGAGCACGGGCTCGCCTGATTTCCGCCGGAGCGGATGCCCCATGCACTCCTGTAGCAGATGGTGAATCTGCCCGACGCGGCCGCTCCGACCGCGCTCATAGCGTCGAGGGACCGGGACCCCGCCCGGTCGTCCGACCCCAGGAGCACACCATGACACCCCTCGAGACCCCGGAGACGACAACCGCTGCCGCCGACCCGCAGGAGGTGGCGGTCCGCGTGATCGGCATCCTCAACGACGGCGCCATCTGTGCGCTCACGAGCGTCGGCCACGAGCTCGGACTCTTCGAGACCTTGGCCGGGCTGCCCCCGGCCAGCAGCGTGCAGATCTCCGACGCCTCCGGCCTGGACGAGCGTTACGTTCGCGAGTGGCTCGGCGGCATGGTCACGGCCGGGTTCGTCCAGTACGTCCCCGGCGACGCCACCTACTACATCTGCCCAGACCACACGCCCTTCCTCACGGGCGCCGGTCCGGACAACC
>DATHAK010000038.1:0-4954 GCA_035296685.1 Blastococcus sp. | reverse complement strand
ACGATGCGGGCAGATCCCGCCAAGCGATCCCGGTGCGGAACCGGAAGATCACCCCCTCAACGACCTGCCGGTGATCACGGAAAGGCCGTGATTTGACGCCATCCGAGGACGGCATGAACGCCTCGATCCGCTCCCACTGGGGCGTCGGTCAGTACTCGTTCACGAGACATACCCGCAGCAAATCAGCCCGCTACGCATGTACTTAGGAGACACGCCCTAGTTGTCAGCTGCCGAGCTGTTTCCGCGGGCCGTCGCGCCCGACGAGGTTCGACACCGCCTCCTCCAACCGCGTCCACGTCGCGCTCCACTCGATGAGGGGGTCGAGGACCTGCTCGAAGACGGCCATCTGGTCATCGAAGGCATCGATCTGGGCCTTCATCGCTGCGAACGACTGGCGTTGCGCACTGACCGCTCGGGCAATTGCCTTCAGCTGGGCAGCCGAGAGGGCTCCGGGCGGACGCGGCAGAGCCGGGATGGACAGCCTTCCCGGGACGACACCCGCGAGACTTTGCAGCCGATCGGTGAAACCGCGCAGCTGGGCGACGAATTCGTCGACGGAACGGCCGCCGAAACGGCTGTCCCCACCGGGGTTCTTCGGTTGCTCCATGGATACTCCCGTGCTGATCAGCTGCCGCCGGCAAGCCGTCACTCCCCTGCACCTGTTCCCGAGGACGGTTCGGGGCTGGATCGCCGGCTGCCAGGCAGCCTGGTCAGAAGTCGTGGCAGGTGCAACTGCATCCGAGAGTGTCGACCGGGTGGCCACGCCGACCGGACAACCGTGCACCCACCGAGGGATTCGCCTCGCCCTCTCGACGAGGCTGAAGGTCGTCGACCCCCTCAGGTGCGGCCCAGACGAGCGAGCGCCTGGTTCGCCCCCGGAGCAGAGGGGCATGCCACCCGGCGTAGCCACCTGCCATCGACCGCTTCACGACCTGGAAGCCTTCGACGAACCAGAGTGGCAGCAGCCCGGCCGAGGGCATGATCCAGGGGCTCAGGAGGCCGGTGCCGTCCCGCCGCGACACGCCGACCCGCTCGCTCAGGCTCGGCAGCCCGTGGGCGCGTCTCCGGCCCGTTCCCGTCGAGGTCGGCATGCCGGCAGTCTTCATTGGGACACTCTTCTTGTCCAGATGAACCTGCCCCTCGCCGGAACCCTCCGCGCGGCGACACGTCGCGGAACGAGCGACCGGGAGTTCGATCGGCGGGTGGCCCTGACGGCCCGCGGTGCCGTCTCAGTCATTGCCCCCGCAGAGCGGCCAGCCCGGACGCGACGAGTTCCGGAACCATTTGCGGCCCGAAGTGCTCCGCGGCCGGCGTCGGCACCGGCCCGCGCGCGGTGGGCGATGCCCTCGGCGATCACGGCGAGCTTCAGGTGCGGGAGTCCCAGATAGAAAGGCCAATCCGCCAGCTGGCGACCGGAGAGGCGGGTGTACCACTCCCCCGCGCTCTGGCGTGTTGGATGGGCGAGAAGTCAAGGCACCTCCCCCACGCATGTGGCGATCCTGCGCGCAGCACGACGGGCCGGGTTCTAGGAAGTCCCCCTCACTTCCGAGGCTTTGGCCCGGGGTTATGACTCGACGGGGTCGGCACCCGATGCCTTCCATCCTGCGATTTGATCTTGTTCTCGCTGGTTAGCTTTGAGCGTCAACGACTGAGCAGGTCAGGCACCAAGTCCTCCAATTGACAACCGAGTGCTGTTGGTTGCTACCCAGGGCCGTATTGGATGCGTAAAGGGTGCGTACATGGCGCCATCGCCATCGCCGCCGCCTCCGGCGATAGGCATGTCAGTAGTTGTCAAGGCGACTGTCCCTGGCCCCGCGGTGGCGAGTCTTCTCACTGGGCTGGGCCGGCGCCGCCAGCTGTAGCGCTCGTTCTGGGGCGTGCTCCTCGGCATGGCTGCCCTGCAACGCGGCGAGCCCGGCGCTGGCGTCTGGCCGAGATGCGTCCAGAACGAAGGTTCGATCGCACACTGGACACGTCCAACGGTCATCCGAGGTCACCATGTCGATCTCCGGCTGCGGCCCTGCCCCGTTGATCGACGCACAGCTATCGGTGGATGACTGGGCCACCACGGGCCCTCGGTAGGCAGGCCCTTCGCCTTCTCCGAGAACCGGACGTTACTGCCGGCGGCGACCAGGCTGGGACGGCGAAATCGGTACACGGGGTAAGACCTTCGCTCGACGTGAATACAGAAACGCGCGCTCAGCCCGGATGAGGGCAGGACAGCAACGGCGGGTGGCTCGGCAACATCCCTAGGAGACCTGATCGCTGTCCGGGCCCCTCGGCCCCACCTCGATGGGTCGACGAACCGCAATCCGCCCAGCCGGCAAGTCCACGTCCACGACTCCGTCCCGCTCGGCCGCGGCAACCATTCGCAACGTGAAGCCTCGGCGTAGAAGGGCATGCACGGTCGATTCCGACCGGCCGCGCAGCCAGTCGAGGAGTTCGCCGTGTGCCCGACGGGCTGCCCGCGGTGGGGAGGCGCCCCCCGGGACCGAGCCGCTGCATTTCTGCACGGCGCAGTAGCCGTGACGGCGGCACGGCACCAGATCACCCGGATCCGGACGAAAGGTCCGGGCCTCGTAGCTGAGCACGGTGCCGCAGCGCAGTGTCGCCCTGAACATTGCCCCAGTCCTCCTATCTGAGATCGCACCTCGGACCATGTCGCATCGGCCAGGGAGGCGGCGCGTCACGGCTTGGGGCTCAGTGCCCGCATCGCGGTCCCAGCTCGGTCCGGTACGCCCGACGCACGGTGGAAGCCCTCGGAAAGCCCCAGCTGCTCAGGCCTGAGGTCCTGGACCGAGTGGACGCCCCATGCCGAGCAGCGCGGAGTCCACGACCATCCACATGATGTTCAGGATGTTCTCCACACCGGCCTGGCCGTTTGCAGCCAGAGCCCTCAGGTAGGCCCGGCCGATGAGCACCGCCCGCGCGCTCAGGCAGAGTGCCCGCCACGTCTGAACCGCGGCGGATGCCGCCGTCCGTGTGACGACGTCGGCCCGCCGGTACCTCATTCAGCCAGGTTGCCGCCCAGAGCCCCGTGCCGGGCGTTCTCCTCGTGGCAGCTGCACGTGCATTCATCGATGCAGAAGGTGTGGTTGCCGTAGTCGCACAGGGTGTCGCTCATTCGCTCCCTCAGTTCAATCTAGCGGAAACGGCTTCCGGGGTGGTTCGGAGCCACCAGGATCGGCCCGGTCCCCCCGAGCGGCCGACACCACTGATCCCATCCCGCGCCGTCGTCTCAAAGAGGCATATAAGTGATATACCAATAGGAGCCATGCGGCAAGGTCTCACGGCCGATTTCGGTGTGGACCGGAGGCTCGGGCCGGCCGGAGCCGGAGACGCCTCCTGTGTCGGAAACGCGAGACGCCCTGGACGCTGACCCCCGTCACCGCTGGTCCTTCTTGGCGTCGATCCGAGTGCTCGACGGCGCCCGCGACCATCCCCGGAGCGCGTGCGGTCAGCGGTTCTTCCACCGCGGGCGGCGCTTCTGCGCGAAGGCGGTGAGGCCTTCGATCATGTCCTCGCTGAGCAGCAGCTCGTCCACGGCGTCGGTGGGGTGGGTGACGGCCGCGAGGGTGTCGGCGATGCCCTGGGTCTCCTCCATGACCTGCAGCGAGATCCGCACCGAGGTCGGGGACGAGGAGAGGACCTCCTGTGCCAGCGCGCGGGCGCCCTCGAGCGCGGTGCCGGCCGACACGACGCGGTTGACCCAGGCCGTGCGCCAGCGCCTCGTCGGCGGTGAGCCGGCGGCCGGTGAGGACCATCTCGTTGGCCAGCTTGGGCGGCACCGCCCGCGGCAGCCGGACCAGGCCGCCTGCGTCGGCGATCAGGCCGACGCGAACCTCGGGCAGGGCGAACTTCGCGGCCTCGTCGGCGACGATCAGATGGCAGGTCAGCGCAATCTCGGTGCCGCCGCCCATGGCGAAGCCGTCGACGGCGGCGATGACCGGCTTGGGCAGCGAGCGTCGACTGGTCAGCCCGCCGAAGCCGTTGGCGGGCACCCACACCGGCATGCCGCTGGCCGACGACAGCAGGTCGTTGGCGGCGGAGAACGCCTTTCCCCGGCGCCGGTCAGGATCGCCACCCATAGATCGGGGTCGGCGAAGAAGGCGTCGAAGACCTGGTCGAGCTCGTTGTTGGCCGGCGGGGTCAGCGCGTTGCCTTGCTCGGGCCGTGTCATCGGGCTCTGTCAGGCGTGCGGCAGGACGAGCACCTTGCCCATGTCATTCGGCTGACGCAGGGCCTTGATCGTCGCCGGCAGGTCGGCGAGCCCGATCCGGTGCGAGATCATCGCCGAGGGGTCGATCCGGCCCTGGCTGAGCATGTCCAGGACAACCTCGAAGCCTCGACGCGACGTGAAGTTCGGGAAGACGACGGACAGTTCCTTCAGCAGGGGGGTCAGCCGGTGGAACGTCTCGGGCTCCCCGTGCAGCCCGGCGAGGACGACGGTTCCCTTGTTCCCTGCCAGCTGACAGGCGAGCTCGAGCATCCCGGGGCGGCCGGCACACTCGATGACGATGCCGGGCGCCTCCCCGAGGTGCTCGACGCACGCGTCGCCGAGGTCCTCGGTCGTCGGATCCAGCGCGACGTGCGCACCGAGTCGCAGGGCAAGGTCCCGGCGTGAACCCACCGGGTCGCTGACGATGATCTGGCGGGCACCGAAGAACCGCGCCCACAGCGTGACCGCGAGGCCGACCGGCCCGGCACCGAGGACGAGCACGGACGCTCCTGCAGCCACGCCCGACCGCTCGACGATGCGCAGGCCGACCGCGAGGGGCTCGGCCAGGCCGGCGAGGTCGTCGCTCACGTTGTCCGGCACCCGCACCGACGACGACTCCCCCACCAGAAGGAACTCGGCGAACGCCCCGCCATGGGTGCCGCCGATCACCGACCTCTGAGCGCAGAAGATCGGTTCGCCCTCCAGGCAGTGGATGCAGGCGCCGCACCCGATCGC
>DATHAK010000037.1:0-68247 GCA_035296685.1 Blastococcus sp. | reverse complement strand
GCACACCGTCCTCATCGAGGAGTCGGTGCTGGGCTGGAAGGAGTACGAGCTCGAGCTGATGCGCGACCGCAGCGACAACGTCGTCGTCATCTGCTCGATCGAGAACATCGACGCGATGGGCGTGCACACCGGCGACTCGGTCACCGTCGCACCGGCGATGACGCTCACCGACCGCGAGTACCAGCAGATGCGCGACGTCGGCATCGCGGTGCTGCGCGCGGTCGGCGTCGACACCGGCGGCTGCAACATCCAGTTCGCCGTCCACCCGGAGACCGGGCGGCTGGTGGTCATCGAGATGAACCCGCGGGTGTCGCGGTCGTCGGCTCTGGCGTCGAAGGCGACCGGGTTCCCGATCGCCAAGATCGCCGCCAAGCTCGCGATCGGCTACACGCTCGACGAGATCACCAACGACATCACCGGCGTCACCCCGGCCGCCTTCGAGCCGACTCTGGACTACGTCGTCGTCAAGATCCCGCGGTTCGCCTTCGAGAAGTTCCCCGGCGCCGACCCGCGGCTGACCACCACGATGAAGAGCGTCGGCGAGGTCATGGCCATGGGCCGCAACTTCGCCGAGGCGCTGGGCAAGGCCATGCGCTCCACGGAGACGAAGGTGGCCGGCTTCTGGACCGGGGCCGCCGATCCGCACGCCGACGCGGCCAAGCTGCTCGACCTGCTGCGCACCCCGGTCGACGGCCGGCTGTACCTCGCCGAGCAGGCCCTCGCCGCCGGCGCCACCGTCGACGACGTAGCGGCTGCCAGTGGTTTCGATCCGTGGTTCGTCGACCAGATCGCGATGATCCAGGAGATCGGGAACGCGGTCCGCGACGCCCCGGCCGTGACGCCGGAGCTGCTCCGGCGGGCCAAGCGGTCCGGGCTCTCCGACCGCCAGATCGCCGCCCTCCGGCCCGAGCTGGCCGGTGAGGACGGCGTCCGGACGCTGCGCTGGCGGCTGGGCATCCGGCCGGTCTACAAGACCGTGGACACCTGCGCGGCGGAGTTCGCCGCCCGCACCCCGTACCACTACTCGTCCTACGACGAGGAGAACGAGGTGCAGCCGCGCGAGAAGCCGGCCGTGCTGATCCTCGGCTCCGGTCCGAACCGGATCGGCCAGGGCATCGAGTTCGACTACTCCTGCGTGCACGCCGTCATGGCGCTGCAGGACGCCGGCTACGAGGCCGTCATGGTCAACTGCAACCCCGAGACGGTCTCCACGGACTACGACACCGCCGACCGGCTGTACTTCGAGCCGCTCACCTTCGAGGACGTCCTCGAGGTGGTCGAGGCCGAGCGCGCGGCCGGCCCGGTCGCCGGCGTCATCTGCACCCTCGGCGGGCAGACGCCCCTCGGCCTGGCGCAGCGGCTCAAGGACGCCGGCGTGCCGGTGCTGGGTACGTCGCCGGAGGCGATCGACGACGCCGAGCACCGCGGGGCCTTCTCACGGGTACTGGCCGACACCGGGCTGCTCGCGCCCAAGCACGGCATGGCGACGACGTTCGCCGAGGCGCGCGAGATCGCCGCCACCATCGGCTACCCGGTGCTGGTCCGGCCCTCGTACGTGCTCGGCGGCCGGGGGATGGAGATCGTCTACGACGACACCACCCTCGAGTCCTACATCGCCCGCGCGACCGATGTCAGCCCCGAGCACCCGGTGCTGGTCGACCGGTTCCTGGAGGACGCCGTCGAGATCGACGTCGACGCCCTCTACGACGGCACCGACCTCTACCTCGGCGGCGTCATGGAGCACATCGAGGAGGCCGGGATCCACTCCGGCGACTCGGCGTGCGCGCTGCCGCCGATCACGCTGGGCTCGGCGGACCTGCTCAAGATCCGGGCCGCCACGGAGAAGCTGGCCGAGCGGATCGGCGTCCGCGGGCTGATGAACGTCCAGTACGCGATCAAGGACGACATCCTCTACGTGATCGAGGCCAACCCGCGGGCCAGCCGAACGGTGCCGTTCGTCTCCAAGGCGACGGCGGTGCAACTGGCCAAGGCGGCGGCGCGGATCGCGGTGGGAGAGACCATCGCCTCGCTGCGCAGCGCCGGCGTGCTGCCCGCGACCGGCGACGGCACCGACCTGCCCGAGGACGCGCCCATCGCGGTCAAGGAGGCGGTGCTGCCCTTCCACCGCTTCCGCACGGTCGAGGGCCACGGCGTGGACACCGTGCTCGGGCCCGAGATGAAGTCGACCGGCGAGGTGATGGGCCTCGACGCGCAGTTCGGCACCGCGTTCGCCAAGTCGCAGGCGGCCGCCTACGGCTCGCTGCCCACCGGCGGGACCGTCTTCGTCTCGCTGGCCAACCGGGACAAGCGGTCGGCCATCTTCCCGGTCAAGCGGCTGGCCGACCTCGGGTTCCGGGTGCTTGCGACGACCGGCACCGCGCAGGTGCTGCGCCGCAACGGCGTCGACGCCGAGGTGGTCGGCAAGTTCAGCGACGGCCCGGGCAACGTCGTCGAGCGGATCCTCGCCGGGGACGTCGACATCGTCGTCAACACGCCGTTCGGGTCGCCGGGCAACAGCGGGCCGCGGCTCGACGGTTACGAGATCCGCACCGCGGCCGTCGCCGCCGGCATCCCGTGCATCACCACGGTCCAGGGCATGGCCGCCGCCGTGCAGGGCATCGAGGCGCTGCGCCGCGGCGACATCGGCGTGCGCAGCCTCCAGGAGGTCCACGCCGGCTACCGGGCCGCCCGATGAGCGGGCTGCTGACCCGTCCCGCGCCGCGTGCGGCCCGGCCGCCGGTGCAGCGCGTGGCCGAGGTGACCGGCCGCCGGCCGCTGAACGCCTACGTCGAGCTCACCCTCGCCTCCCCGGAGATCGCCGAGCGCGCCGAGCCGGGTCAGTTCGTCGCCTTCGCGATCGGGGCCGACACCTCGGCCCTGCTGCTGCGCCGCTCCATCGCGATCGCCGGGGCGTCCGGCGGGGTGGTCACGGTCGTCGTGGCGCCGCACGGCCCCGGATCCACCTGGCTCGCGGCGCTGCGGCCGGGGGACACCGTCGACGTCGTCGGCCCCCTCGGCCGCCCGTTCCCGATGCCGGAGCCTGGCACCCCGTCGTTGCTGGTCGGCGGAGGCTACGGCGCCGCGGCCCTGGTCGGGCTCGCCGAGCGGCTGCGGACGACGGGGTCGCCGGTGACCGCCGTCGCGGGCGCCGCCTCGGCCGACCGGCTGTGCTCGGTGGACGAGCTCGGCGCGGTCGCCGACGACGTCGTCGTGACCACCGACGACGGCAGCGCCGGGCGGCGCGGCTGGGTGTCCGAGCCGGCCGCGGAGCTGATCGGGACCGCGGGCGTGGTCTACGCCTGCGGCCCGATGGGGATGCTGCGTGCGGTCGGCGAGCTGGCCACCGCTGCGGGCGTGCCGTCGTACGTGGCGGTCGAGGAGTCGATGGCGTGCGGGATCGGGGTCTGCATGACCTGCGTGCTGCCGGTGATCGGCGAGGACGGCCGCACCCGCTTCGCCCGGTCCTGCGCCGAGGGGCCCGTCTTCGGCGGCGACCGGGTGCGCTTCGCCGACGTCGGCACGCTGCCGCACGACGTGGTCGGCGCCGACGCGATGGGGGTGCTGCCCGCATGACCGCCGTCGAGACCCGGGTCGACATGTCGACATCGCTGGCATCCGTGCCGATCCCGAGTCCGGTGCTCACCGCGTCCGGCTGCTCGGCGTTCGGCCGGGAGCTCGAGCCGTTCGTCGACCTGACGGCGATCGGCGCCGTCGTCACGAAGTCGGTGCAGCTGCGGCCCCGCTCGGGACGGCCGACGCCGCGCATGGCCGAGACGCCCAGCGGCATGCTGAACTCGATCGGCCTGCAGGGCCCGGGGATCGACGGCCTGCTCGCCGAGGAGCTGCCGTGGCTGGCCGAGCGCGGGGTCCGGGCGTTCGTCTCCATCGCCGGCACCCGCGTCGAGGACTTCGCCGAGCTGGCCGAGCGGCTGCGCGGCGTCCCGGGTGTGCTGGGCCTCGAGGTGAACATCAGCTGCCCGAACGTGGAGAGCCGCGGCGAGGTCTTCGCCTGCGACCCGGTCGCGGCCTCCGACGTGGTCAGCGCCGTCCGCGCCGCCGCCGACCCGGCCCAGCCGGTCTACGCCAAGCTCAGCCCTGACGTCACCGACATCGTCGGCGTCGCGCGGGCGGTGACCGACGCCGGCGCCGACGGCCTCTCCATGATCAACACCCTGCTGGGCCTGGTGATCGACCCGGACACGATGCGTCCGGTGCTGGGCGGCGTCACCGGGGGGTTGTCCGGGCCGGCGATCCGGCCGGTCGCGCTGCGCTGCGTCTGGCAGGTGCACGCCGCCCTGCCGGACGTGCCCATCCTGGGCATGGGCGGCATCCGCACCGGCCTGGACGCCCTGCAGTTCGTGCTCGCGGGCGCCTCGGCCGTCTCGGTGGGGACGGCGGTCTTCAACGATCCCTCGGCGATCGGGCGGATCCACGAGGAGCTCGCCGCGGCGCTGGCCGCCCGCGGCTTCGGCTCCCTGACCGATGCCGTCGGGTACGCGCACCGGTGACCGTTCCCTTCGGGCAGCGCCTGGCCGACGCCGTGGCGGCGCGCGGCCCGCTCTGCGTCGGGATCGACCCGCACGCGCCGCTGCTCGAGAAATGGGGCCTCCGCGACGACCCCGACGGCCTGGCCCGGTTCACCGACGCCGTGATCGATGCCCTGGCCGGCTCCGTCGCCGTCCTGAAGCCGCAGCTGGCGTTCTACGAACGGCACGGCTCCCGGGGGCTGGCGGTGCTGGAGGACGGCGTCGCGCGGGCCCGGGCGGCCGGGGCGCTGGTGCTGCTGGATGCCAAGCGCGGCGACATCGGCTCCACGATGGACGCCTACGGCGACTACCTGCGGCCCGACCACCCGCTCGCGGTCGACGCGATGACGGTCAGCCCCTATCTCGGCCCGGGCTCCCTGCAGCCGGCTGTCGACACCGCGCGCCTCCACGGCGGTGGGCTGTTCGTGCTCGCGCGCACGTCCAACCCCGATGCCGGCACCCTGCAGCACGCTGTGGTCGACGATGGCGCGCGTGAGCGGTCGGTGGCGCAGGTCGTCGTCGACACGGTGCGCGGGTGGAACACCCCGGGGTGGGTGGTCGGCGACCCGCTGCCCGACACTGGGGCCGTGCGCGACCTGGCGAGCGGGTTCGGGCCCACGACCGGGTCGTTCGGCGTCGTCGTCGGCGCCACGCTGCCCGAGCTGGACGTCGACCTCGACGGTCTGGGCGGACCCGTCCTGGCTCCCGGTCTGGGCGCGCAGGGCGGCTCGGTGGCCGACCTCCGCCGCCTGTTCGGTACCGCACGGGCCGTGGTCCCCACCGTCTCCCGTGACGTCCTGGCCGCCGGCCCCGATGCCGCGGCGCTGCGGGCCGCCGCCGACCGGTGGACGGCGGAGCTCGCCGCATGAGGCGCGCCGTGCCCGGGATCCTGGCGTTCCTCGGTCTGGCGCTGGTCATGGCGGGGATCGCCGTCTTCGCCGCCGCGAACCACGCGTCGGTGCCGGACTTCGGGTGGACCAGCTACGCGCCCCTCGAGCCCCAGGTGCCGGGACCGTTCGACACCAGCACCTACGCCTACGCCCCCGACTGGACGGTGCTCTGGACCGCGGGGCACCTGGCCGGTGCCGGCCTCGCGGTGCTCGGCCTGCTCGTGCTCGCGGGCGTCTGCGGGTGGGCGCTCGGCCGCCGGACGCGTCCTCCCGGCTGACGCCGGGCCGGTCGCTCCGGCGTGTCGCGGTAGGAATCCGGTGGAGCCGAATCGTCGGTGTCCCGGAACCGCCCCGGGTCAGAACTTCGGCTGACCTGGGGCTATGACAGAGGGTCACCAGAGAGCCGAACAGGGTGTGAACACGGGCGACACGCGAGGGACGGGAATCCGTGCCGGGGGCGCGTGACCAGCAAGTTTGTCGGGAACTAGGTTGGTCATGAGGCTCAGAGGCGAGCCCTTCCCCGACCAGTTCCGAGAAGCCCCGCTGGGTCGAACCGCGGCCCACGACCGACACGATTGGGTCGACCATGCCCCTGCCTGACCTGTCCCCGGAACAACGAGCCGCCGCCCTGGAGAAGGCCGCCGCCGCCCGCAAGGCGCGCGCCGAACTGCGCGAGCGGCTCAAGAGCAAGGGCGCCACGGTCGGCGACGTCCTCAAGCAGGGCGACACCGACGAGGTGATCGGCAAGATGCGCGTCTCCGCGGTGCTGGAGTCCCTGCCCGGTGTGGGCAAGGCGCGGGCTGCGAAGATCATGGAGCGCCTGGAGATCTCTCCGACCCGCCGCGTGCGTGGTCTGGGGGCCAACCAGCGGAAGGCGCTCGAGGCCGAGTTCAGCGGCGAGAAGGCAGGCTGAGGGTTCGGCGCACAGCGCATCGACGACCCGCGGCGAGGACGACGAGTGGCATTCGCAACACCGGCACGGCTCACTGTGCTCTCCGGGCCCTCCGGGGTCGGCAAGGGCACGGTGGTCGCCGAGGTCCGGCGCCGGCACCCCGACGTCTGGGTGTCGGTCTCGGTGACCACCCGACGTCCCCGCCCGGGTGAGGTCGACGGCGTCCACTACCACTTTGTGGACGACGCCGAGTTCGACCGGCTGATCGCCGCCGACGGTCTGCTCGAGTGGGCCGAGTACGCAGGTAACCGCTACGGGACGCCGGTGGCCCCACTGCGCGAACGGTTGGCCACCGGCGCCCCGGCACTGCTGGAGATCGAGCTCCAGGGCGCGCGCCAGGTGCGGGCGCGCGACCCCGACGCCCAGCTGGTGTTCCTGGCACCCCCGACCTGGGCTGCGCTGGTCAGCCGGCTGGCCGGCCGCGGGTCGGAGCCGCCGGCCGTGCAGGAGCGCCGGCTGCGCCTCGCCCAGGCGGAGCTGGACGCGGCCGGGGAGTTCGACGTGGTGGTGGTCAACGACGACGTCGCCCGGGCTGCCGACGAGTTGGTAAGCTTGCTGACTGCGCCCTCGCCCGGTCTGGTCCGGGGGAGTGGCTCACCCGAGTGACGGTGCCCCGCCGCACAGCCGCCGGCGATCCGCGCCGGCCACGTCACTCCCGCACCGATCGAGGAGACCCGCCGCCCCGTGTCCGGAGTCGCACCCGCCCCTGAGGGCATCACCAACCCGCCGATCGACGAGCTGCTCGAGCGCACCAGCAGCAAGTACGGCCTGGTCATCTTCGCCGCGAAGCGCGCGCGCCAGATCAACGCCTACTACAGCCAGCTCTCCGAGGGCCTCCTCGAGTACGTCGGCCCGCTCGTCGACACCGCTCCCCAGGAGAAGCCCCTCTCGATCGCGCTGCGCGAGATCAATGAGGGCCTGCTGACCCACACCGCCGGCGAGAACTGAGGCTCCGTCCCGGGTCCCGGCCTGAGCTTGCGAAGGCTGGGGAGGACGGGGTCCTTACTCCGGATTGATGAGAACGCACCCGGCAGCCGCTGCCGGGTGCGTTCTCGTGTTGGGAGGATGGGGTCGGCGAGCGAGCTTGCGAGCTCGCGCACGAGCAGAGCAGCCTGGCGAACGCCACCGACGAGCGCCAGCGAGGAGGTTGCGTGAGCCGGATCGTGCTCGGGGTGAGCGGAGGCGTGGCCGCCTACAAGGCCGCCTTCGTGCTGCGCGCGTTCACCGAGGCCGGGCACGACGTCCGGGTGGTGCCGACGCCGGGCGCCCTGCACTTCGTCGGCGCCGCCACGTTCGAGGCCCTGTCGGGCAACCGGGTCACCACCGACGTCTGGTCCGACGTCTCCGAGGTGGCGCACGTCCGCATCGGGCAGGAGGCCGACCTCGTCGTCGTCGCCCCCGTCACCGCCGACCTGCTGGCCCGCGCCGCGATGGGCCGGGCCGACGACCTGCTGACCGCCACGCTGCTCACCGCCTCGTGTCCGGTCGTCTTCGTCCCCGCCATGCACACCGAGATGTGGCTGCACCCGGCCACCCAGGAGAACGTCGCCACCCTCCGCCGCCGCGGCGCCGTCGTCCTCCCGCCCGCCGTCGGCCGGCTCACCGGCCCCGACTCGGGGCCCGGGCGACTGCCGGAGCCGGCCGACATCGCCGCCCTCGCGATGGTCGTGCTGGGGCACGGGGCGGAGGCACTCGCTCACGACCTGGCCGGGCGCCGCGTCGTCATCAGTGCCGGCGGTACCCGGGAGCCGCTCGACCCGGTCCGCTACCTGGGCAACCGGTCCTCCGGCAAACAGGGCTGGGCGCTGGCCCGGGTTGCCGCCGCCCGCGGCGCGGAGGTCGTGCTGGTCGCGGCCAACGTCGAGCTGCCCGCCCCCTTCGGCGTCCGCGTCGTCCCCGTCGGGACGGCGGAGGAGCTGCGGACCGCGATGGTCGCCGAGGCGCCCGACAGCGACGTGGTGGTCATGGCCGCCGCCGTTGCCGACTTCCGCCCCGAGAACGCCGCCGCCGCCAAGCTGAAGAAGGGCTCGGCCGCCGAGCCCAGCTCGGTCCCGCTGGTGCGCAACCCCGACGTCCTCGCCGAGCTGGTGACCAAGCGCGGCTCCGGGCAGCTGGTGGTCGGCTTCGCCGCCGAGACCGGCGACGACGACGGCGACGTGCTGACCCACGGCCGGGCCAAGCTGGCC
Source organism: Blastococcus sp. (assembly GCA_035296685.1). Taxonomy (GTDB): domain Bacteria; phylum Actinomycetota; class Actinomycetes; order Mycobacteriales; family Geodermatophilaceae; genus Blastococcus_B. The sequence goes on along the minus strand of DATHAK010000037.1, from coordinate 59,693 downwards.
CGCAAGGGCTGCGACCTGCTCGTGGTCAACGACGTCTCCGGCGGCCGCGTCTTCGGGCGTCCGGACAACGCGGCGGTGGTCCTCTCCGCCGACGGCTCGGCGACCGAGGTGCCCCCCGGCAGCAAGGACGCGGTCGCCGCGGGCATCTGGGCCACGGTCGTCCCGCAGCTGTCCGGAAGGCTCCAGCGCTGACCCGATCTCCCCAGGCGCACGCACCGATGTCATCTGCAGCCGGTACCGTGCGTGCCCAGTAGGCCCGCGACACCGTCACCGACGCCAGCCATCGACACCCGTCATCGACTCAGGGAGTACCGAGTGCCACGCCGTCTCTTCACCTCCGAGTCGGTCACCGAGGGCCACCCGGACAAGATCGCCGACCAGATCAGCGACTCGATCCTCGACGCCATGCTGGCTCAGGACCCACGCAGCCGGGTGGCCGTCGAGACCATGATCACCACCGGTCAGGTGCACATCGCCGGCGAGGTCACCACCGCCGGCTACGTCGACATCGCCGACATCGTGCGGGACACGGTCCTGCGGATCGGCTACGACTCCTCGCGCAAGGGCTTCGACGGCGCCTCGTGCGGCGTGAGCGTGTCGATCGGCGCCCAGTCGCCCGACATCGCCCAGGGTGTGGACACCGCCTACGAGGCGCGCACCCACACCGACGAGGACGAGATCGCCCGCCAGGGCGCGGGCGACCAGGGCCTCATGTTCGGTTACGCCACCGACGAGACGCCCGAGCTGATGCCGCTGCCGATCGCGCTGGCCCACCGGCTGGCCCGGCGGCTGTCCGCGGTCCGCAAGGACGGCTCGGTGCCCTACCTGCGCCCCGACGGCAAGACCCAGGTCACCGTCGTCTACGAGGACGACCAGCCGGTCGCCGTCGACACCGTGGTCGTCTCCTCGCAGCACGCCGAGGACATCTCGATCGAGCAGCTGCTCACCCCTGACATCCAGGAGCTGGTGGTCGAGCCGGAGCTGGCCGCGCTCGGCCTGCCCACCGAGGGCTACCGGCTGCTCGTCAACCCGACCGGCAAGTTCGTCATCGGCGGTCCGATGGGTGACGCCGGCCTGACCGGCCGGAAGATCATCGTCGACACCTACGGCGGCATGGCCCGCCACGGCGGCGGGGCCTTCTCCGGCAAGGACCCGTCGAAGGTCGACCGGTCCGGCGCGTACGCCATGCGCTGGGTCGCCAAGAACGTCGTCGCGGCCGGGCTGGCCAAGCGCTGCGAGGTGCAGGTCGCGTACGCGATCGGCGCCGCGCACCCGGTCGGCCTGTTCGTCGAGACGTTCGGCACGGGCACGGTCGCCGACGACGTCCTGGAGAAGGCGGTCACCTCGGTGTTCGACCTGCGCCCCGGGGCGATCGTGCGCGACCTCGACCTGCTGCGGCCGATCTACGCGCCCACCGCGGCGTACGGGCACTTCGGACGTACCGACGTCGAGCTGCCGTGGGAGCGCACCGACCGCGTCGAGGCGCTCCGCTCGGCCGTGGGCGCCTGAACGCGCTGGACACCCCCGCTCCACCCGGCGACCCGGGCCCCCCGCCACGGGTGGCCCGGGTCGTCGTCGATGTGCCCCTGGCCCACCTTGACCGGCCGTTCGACTACGCGGTGCCGGACAAGGTCGCCGACACCGTGCAGGCCGGCTGCCGGGTGCGCGTGCGGTTCCACGGACGGCTGGTCGACGGCATCGTCTGGGAGCTCGGCGACACCACCGACTTCCCGGGCAGCCTGCAGCCGCTGTCCCATGTGCCCTCCGGGGAGCCGGTGCTCACGCCGCAGGTGGCCCGGCTGGCCCGGACGGTGGCCGACCGGTACGCGGGCACGGTCAGCGACGTGCTGCGCCTGGCCCTCCCGCCCCGCCGGGCCGGCGCGGAGAAGCGGCCGTCCCCGACGCCGGAGGCGCTCCCGGGACCTCCCGGTCCCGCCGGGTTCGCGCGCTACGCCGCAGGCCCGGCCCTCCTGGCCGCGCTCGCGGAGGGTCGCCCGGCGCGGGCGGTCTGGTCGGCGCTGCCGGGGGAGGACTGGCCGGCCCGGCTGGCCGAGCTCTGCCAGGCGGCGCTCTCCGGACGGCGGGGGGCGCTGGTCGTCGTCCCCGACGGCAAGGACCTCGACCGGGTTGCGGCCGCTGCCGGGCGGCTGCTGCCCGAGCACTCGTTCACGGTGCTGCGCGCCGACGACTCTCCCGAGAAGCGCTACCGGCAGTTCCTCGCGGCCTCCCGAGGAGCCGCGCAGGTGGTGCTGGGCACCCGCGCCGCCATGTTCGCGCCCGTCCGCGACCTCGGGGTAGTGGTGGTCTGGGATGACGGCGACGACCTGCACGCCGACGAGCGGGCGCCCTATCCGCACGCCCGGGACGTCCTCGTCCAGCGGGCCTGGCTGGACAACTGCGCCGCCGTCGTCGCCGGCACGGCCCGCACCGCGGAAGCCGCGCTGCTGATCGAGTCCGGCTGGGCGCACGAACTGGTCGCCGACCGGGCCGTGCTGCGGTCGGCGGCTCCCCGGGTGCAGGCCCTCGGGGACGACTTCGAGCTCGCCCGCGACCCGGCCGCCCGGTCGGCCCGGCTGCCCTCGCTGGCGCACGAGGCCGCCCGCCGGGCGCTGGCCGCGGGTGCGCCCGTGCTCGTGCAGGTGCCGCGCCGTGGATACGTCCCCTCGCTGTCCTGTGCGCGCTGCCGCGCCCCCGCCCGGTGCGCGCACTGCGCCGGACCGCTGGGCATCTCGCCGCGGCCGGGCCCCGGCGGCACGCGGATTCCCGCCTGCCGCTGGTGCGCGCGCCCGGCGGCGACGTTCGACTGCCCGCACTGTCACGGGACCAAGCTGCGGGCCGCCGTCGTGGGGGAGTCCCGCACGGCGGAGGAGCTGGCGCGGGCGTTCCCCGGCGCGACGGTGCGCACCTCCGGCAGCACCTCGGGCGTGCTCGCGACCGTGCCGGCCGGCCCGGCGCTGGTCGTCGCGACCCCGGGCGCCGAGCCGGTGGCCGAGGGCGGGTACGGGGCGGCGCTGCTGCTGGACGCGTGGGCGCTGCTCGGCCGGGCCGACCTGCGGGCCGGCGAGGAGACCATGCGCCGGTGGATGAACGCCGCGACCCTCGTCCGGGCCGCGTCGGCGGGCGGCCAGGTCGTCGTCGCGGCCGACGCCGCGCACCCCGTCGTCCAGGCGCTGGTGCGCTGGGACCCGGGCTGGATGGCCGAGCGGGAGCTGGCCGACCGCCGGGAACTCGGCTTTCCTCCGGTGACCCGGATCGCGGCGCTGGCCGGATCGCCGGCGGCGCTCGCGGAGTTCCTCGGCGACCTGCGGCTGCCCGAGAGCGCCGACCTGCTCGGTCCCGTCCCCGAGCCGCCGCGGCCCGGCCAGGAGGGGGAACGCGAGCGCTACCTGGTGCGGGTCCCGCGCAGCGAGGGTGCGGCCCTGGCCTCCGCGCTGGCCGAGGTGCAGGGCGTCCGCAGCGCGAAGAAGGCTCCCGAGCACGTCCGCGTGCAGCTCGACCCGCTCGACCTCGTGTAGCCCCCGGTCGCCGTGATCATCGTCATCTGGCGGTGTCCGTCGGCGTGTCGGGCAGCCACCTGCCGATGATCAACTCCGCGGGGCGGGAGCCGGGCGGACGGCGCCGCATACGATCGGCAGGTGAGCGTGACACCCATCCGGCTGCTCGGTGACCCCGTGCTGCGCACCCCCGCCGCGCCGGTCGCCGACTTCGACGCCGAGCTGAGGCAGCTCGTGGGCGACCTGACCGAGACGATGTTCGCCGCGGGCGGCGCCGGTCTGGCCGCCCCGCAGCTCGGCGTCGGTCTGCGGGTGTTCACCTGGTTCGTCGACGGCTCCATCGGCCACCTGGTCAATCCCGACGTCACCCCGGTCGGCGAGGAGACCGACGAGGGGCCGGAGGGCTGCCTGTCGATCCCGGGCTTCCGCTACGACTGCCGCCGGCACCTGCACGTGGTGGCCAGCGGCTGGAACATGCACGGCGACCCGGTGCGGATCGAGGGCTCGGAGCTGCTCGCGCGCGCCATCCAGCACGAGACCGACCACCTCGACGGCGTGCTCTTCGTCGACCGCCTCGACCCCGGCGCCCGCGCGGCCGCCCTGGCCGAGATCGCGGCCGCCGAGTGGGCGGGCGTCGGGGAGTACCTGCCGACGGCCGAACCGGTCGTGAAGGTGAGCCCGCACTGAGGCTCCTGTTCGCCGGCACGCCGGCGCCCGCCGTACCCGCCCTGGAGGCGCTGCTCGCGTCGCGGCACGAGGTGGTGGCCGTCCTCACCCGGCCCGACGCGGCGTCGGGCCGGGGCCGGAAGGTGAGCCGGTCCCCGGTGGCCGAGCGGGCCGATGCCGCCGGGCTACCCGTGCTCCAGCCGCGCTCCCCGCGGCAGCCGGAGTTCCTGGAGCACCTGGCCGGCCTCGCGGTCGACTGCGCGCCGGTCGTGGCCTACGGAGCGCTCGTACCGCAGGCCGCCCTCGACCTGCCGCGCCACGGCTGGGTCAACCTGCACTTCTCGCTGCTGCCCGCCTGGCGCGGGGCCGCCCCGGTGCAGCACGCGATCATGGCCGGCGACGAGGTGACGGGTGCGTCCACCTTCCGGCTGGAGGCGGCGCTGGACACCGGCCCTGTCTTCGGGACGGTGACGGAGCCGATCGGTCCGCGCGACACCGCCGGCGACCTGCTCGGCCGGCTCGCGGTCAGCGGCGCCGGCCTGCTGGTGGCCACCCTCGACGGCATCGAGGACGGCGCACTCGAGGCGCGGCCGCAGCCGGCCGACGGGATCAGCCTGGCGCCCCGCATCGAGACCGCCGATGCCCGCGTGGACTGGACCTTCCCGGCCTACGCGATCGACCGGCGGGTCCGGGGAGTCACCCCGGCGCCGGGGGCGTGGACGACGTGGCGCGGTGAGCGGCTGCGGCTGGGCCCGGTGGAGCCGCTGCCCGAGATCGACCTGGTGGCCCCCGGCGAGCTCGAGGTGGGCGCTGAGGGTGTGCTCGTGGGCACCGGCCGCGGTGCCGTCCGGCTCGGCGACGTGCAGCCGGCCGGCAAGCGGATGTTCCCGGCCGCCGACTGGGTGCGGGGCGCGCGTCCGCGGCTCGGGGAACGGGTGGGCGGGTGAGTGGCCCGCCGCGCAGGCCCGGTGGCGGCCCGAGGCAGGGACGGCGTCGGCATCCCGCCACCCGCCGTCCGGTGCTCGACCCCGCCCGGCTGACCGCCTACGACGTCCTCGACGGTGTCTCCTCCCGCGCGGCCTACGCCAACCTGCTGCTCCCGCAGCTGCTGCGCGAGCGGCAGATCGAGGAGCGCGACGCCGCCTTCGCCACCCAGCTGGCCTACGGCGCCCTGCGCGCCCAGGGCACCCTCGACGCGATCCTCGCCGGCCTGGTCTCCCGGCCCCTGGACGAGCTCGACCCCCGCGTGCTGGACCTGCTGCGGCTGGGCGCCTACCAGCTGATCGACCTGCGGGTCCCATCGCACGCCGCCGTCGACACCACGGTGAACCTGACCCGCGCCATCGTCGGCACCGGCGCCTCGGGTCTGGTCAACGCCGTCCTGCGGAAGGTGGCCACCGGCGGGGACCGGGCGCAGTGGCTGGACCGGCTCGGCGGCGACACCGGGAAGCGCCTGGCGCTCGCCACCGACCATCCCCGCTGGATCGTGGACGCCTGGCGCGACGCGCTCGGCGGGGACGCCGAGCTGGAGCCGGCCCTGCTCGCCGACGACGCCGCCCCCGTCGTGCACCTGGTGGCGCGGCGCACCGACCGCGACGCGCTGGTCGAGGAGTCCGGTGGCGAGCCCGGACCGTGGTCGCCGTTCGCCGTCCGGCTGCACGGCGGTGACCCGGGCCGGCTGGCGTCGGTGCGCTCCGGCGCGGCGGCGGTGCAGGACGAGGGCAGTCAGCTGGCCGCCCTGCTGCTGGCGCGGGCCCCGATGGAGGGCCGCGATGCGGCGTGGCTGGACCTGTGCGCGGGTCCGGGGGGAAAGGCCGGCCTGCTCGCCGCCGTCCGGCCCGAGGGGGTGCACCTGACGGCGGTCGACCGGGCGCCGCACCGGGCCGAGCTGGTGCGCTCCGCGCTGGCCGGGGAGGCCGGTGTGGAGGTCCTCGCCGCCGACGGCCGCGAGCCGCCGTGGCAGCCCGGCACGTTCGACCGGGTCCTCCTCGACGCTCCGTGCACCGGCCTGGGCGCGCTCCGGCGGCGGCCCGAGGTGCGCTGGCGCCGCACGCCGGACGACGTCGCGGGCCTCGTCGAACTGCAGACCGAGCTGCTGGCCAGCGCGGTGGCCTCGGTGCGGGCCGGCGGGGTGATCGCCTACGTCACCTGCTCGCCGCACGCGGCCGAGACGGTGGAGATCGTGGACACCGCCGCGGCCCGCGACGACGTCGAGGTGCTGCCCGTCGCACCGCTGTTCCCGGAGGTCCCCGACCTGGCCCGGGGCGGGTACGGCCAGCTCTGGCCGCACCGCCACGGCACCGACGCCATGTTCATGGCGCTGCTGCGACGCCTCCGCTGACAGCGGTCGCCGGAGGTCGTACGCCATAGGTCCAATGGAGAGTTGGACCCGCCCGGTCCGAGGCTCTGCGCGTGAGCCCGATGTCCGCCGATCCCGGTATCCCGGGACTGTTGCGCGTGGCGGGCCCGTACGCGCGGCCCGAGGCCGGCCGGCTCTCGCTCGCGGCCACCGGGGCGGCCGCGCAGGTGGGCTGCACGCTCCTGCGGCCCTGGCCCCTCGCGCTGGCGGTCGACTCGGCGCTCGGTGGGGTGCCGCCGACGGGTCCTTTCACCGGCTGGCTGGGCGGTCTGGGCCCCGCCGCCCTCCTCGTCGTCGCCGGGCTGGCCACGGTGCTGCTGACCGTCGCCGAGGGCGTCCTGGACGCGGGTTCCACCGCCGCCTCCGAGCGCGCCGCGGAGCGGATCGGCGGAACCCTCCGGGCGGCCGTCTTCGGCCACGCGCTCACCCTGTCGCTGCGCTGGCACGACCGCACGCGGTCCGGCGAGGTCGCCAACCGGCTGACCACCGACGTCGGACGGGTGCTCGACGCCGTCGTCGCCACAGTGGCGACCCTCCTGCCCGACGTCCTCCTGCTCGCCGGGGCGCTGCTCGTGCTGCTGACCGTCGATCCCGCCCTGGCGGCGCTCGGCCTCGCCGTGCTGCCGGTGCTGGCCTGGCTGACCGCACGGCAGCGACGCCTGGTCCGTGCGGCGGAGGGTGCGGCGCGCCAGGAGGCCGGACGCCTGTCGGGGACCGCGATCGACGTGCTGCGCAACGTGCGGGCGGTTCAGGCGTTCGGCCGGCACGACCGCGCACGGCAGCTGTTCCAGGCCGCCAACGAGCGCGTGGTGCGCGCCGAGGAGCGCTCGGTGAGCGTGGAGGCGCGATGGGCTCCGATCCCGTCGACCGTGCTCGCCGTCGGCACCGGCGTCGTCCTCGTGGTCGGGGGGCTCCGGGTGCTGTCCGGAGCGCTGACCACCGGTGAACTCCTGGTCGCGCTCGCCTATCTGCGCGACCTCCAGCCGCCGGTCCGCGGACTCGTCCGCCTGGCCGCCGTGCGCGCCAAGGCCGCCGCCAGCGTGGCGCGCCTGGCCGAGGTCCTCCAGTGCACCGAGGCCGTGCCGTCGCACGCGCGGCCCCGCCCGGTGCCGCCGGTCCGGGAGGGGCTGCGCCTGGAGCGCGTCGACTTCGCCTACGACGCCGGGCGTCCCGTGCTGCGCACGTGGGACCTGACCGTCGCCGCCGGCGAGACCGTGTGCCTGTTCGGCCCCAGCGGCGCCGGCAAGAGCACCGTGCTGCACCTGCTCCTGCGGCTCTACGACGTCGACGGCGGACGGGTGCTGGTCGACGGCGTCGACGTCCGCGATCTCGACCCCGTGGCGCTGCGCCGGCGCCTGGCCTTCGTGCCGCAGGACCCGTGGCTGCTCGACGGCACCATCGCCGACAACATCGCCTTCGGCCGGCCCGGAGCCACGCGCGAGCAGATCCTGGCCGCCGGCCGCGACGCCTGCGTCGAGGAGTTCGCCGCCGCCCTGCCGCAGGGCTACGACACGCCCCTCGGCGAGGGCGGGGTGTTGCTCTCCGGTGGCCAGCGCCGGCGGGTGGCGATCGCCCGCGCCGTCGTCTCCCCGGCGCCGGTCGTCCTGCTCGACGAGCCCACCAGCTCCCTGGACGCCGAATCCGCCGGGCAGGTGATCGCGGCCATCCGGTCGGTGCGCCGGCAGCGCACGGTCCTGCTGGTGACCCACGATCCCCGGCTGTCCGCCGTCGCCGACCGCACAGTGCTGGTCGAGGCGCTGCGCGCGGCCCTGCCGCGGCCCTCGGCGCAGCGGGAACCCGCCACGGAGCGGATCGCGGTTCCCGTCCTCTCGTCCGACACGGACCGCATCCAGGTCCCCGTCGGTTCCGTCGACCGGGGAGGGAGGTGAACAGCATGAACACCAACGTCCGCATCGCCGGCGGCGTCGTCGTCCGGCCCAGCCACAAGGGCCGCACCCGCACGCGCACCCGCACGCGTTCGCACCGCTGATCACGGAGGTCGCCGTTCCCCGGCCGGGCATCGTTGCCCGGCCGGAGGGACGGTGCGCCGGCACGGGGAGGAGGGGTCGGCATGCCCGCCATCGGTCTGGACGTCGACGACGAGGACGGCGGACCACTGTGGGACGTGCGGCGCGGGACCCCGCTCGTGCCCGGCCAGCTCGCGTGGGCCCGGCTGGCCGTGGGCCACCACTGCGAGGTCTGGCTGTGCTGGTCGGTCGACCTGTGGGTGCCGACGCTGGTCAAGGTGGTCCGGCCCGCGTGGACCAGGCCCCGCTGGACGCGGGCCCTCGGTCGGGAGGCGGCGGCGTTGCGACCGCTCCGGCACCCGGCCTTCCCGCGACTGCTCGCCGACGGGGGCCGCTCCGAGCTCCCGCACCTGGTGCTCGAGTACCTCGACGGGCCGGCGCTGGACCAGGCCCTCGCCGAGGAGGGGCCGCTCCCGGCCCCGGACACGGCCCGGCTGGGGGTGGGTTTGCTGGCCGCGGTCCGCAGCCTGCACGGCTCGGGCCGCACCCACCTGGACATCTGTCCCGGCAACGTCCTGCTCGTCGACCGCCGCGTGCGGCTGGTCGACCTGGGCTCCTCCCGCCCGCTGGGCCGGGTGCTGCGTCGCGGCGAGCTGGTCGGCACCGACGGCTTCGCCGCACCGGAGCTCCTTGCCGGGCACGGGGGCCCCGTGACGGCAGCGATGGGCGTGTACGGCGTGGGCGCGACGCTGCGGGCGCTCCTCGACCCGGAGACCGACACGCCCCTGCGCCGGCTCCTGGACGCGATGACCCGTCCGGACCCCGACGGCCGGCCCTCGGTGGACGAGTCCCTGGCCCGGCTGGTCCGCCATGCCGGGCACGGCACCGAACGGCCGTGGCCGCGGTGGGCCGACGCCGGCCTGGCCCGGGATGCCCGGCGCCGTCCGCCCGCCACCGTGCCCGCCTGAGCCGGGGGCGCGGACCCCGTCAGCGGCTTCCCTAGACTCGGCAGCCGTGTCCCGGGAACCGATGATCGCGCCGAGCCTCCTGTCGGCGGACTTCGCCCGGCTGGCCGAGGAGGCGCAGCGGGTCGCCGACGCCGACTGGCTGCACTTCGACGTCATGGACGCCCACTTCGTGCCCAACCTGACGTTCGGGCTGCCGGTCATGGAGGCGCTGCAGGCGGTCAGCCCGGTGCCGCTCGACTGCCACCTGATGATCGAGAACCCCGAGCGATGGGCGCCTGGCTACGCCGAGGCCGGGGCGCGCAACGTCACCGTGCACGCGGAGGCCTGCACCGATCCCCGGGCGGTGGCGCGGGACCTGCGGGCGGCGGGCGCCCTCGCCGGCCTGGCGCTCAAGCCGGGCACGCCGCTCGAGCCCTACCTCGAGGTCCTCCGCGACTTCGACACCCTCCTGGTCATGACCGTCGAGCCGGGGTTCGGCGGTCAGTCGTTCATCGCCGACGTCCTGCCCAAGGTCCGCCGGGCCCGCGAGCTGGTCGACACCGGCCACCTGACGCTGTTCGTCGAGGTCGACGGCGGCATCAACGCCGACACGATCGAGCAGGCCGCCGAGGCGGGCGCCGACGTCTTCGTCGCGGGCTCCGCCGTCTACGGCGCCGACGACCCGGCGAAGGCGATCGCGGCCCTGCGCGCGCAGGCGGCCGCGGCGTTCCCCGGATGAGCCTCCGCGCGGCCGAGGTGACCGCGATGGGCCGGGCCCGGGAACTCGCCGCGTCCGTCCTCGGCACGACCAGCCCCAACCCCCCGGTCGGCGCCGTCGTCCTCGCCGACGACGGGACGCCGGTGGGGGAGGGCGCCACCGCACCGCCCGGGGGACCGCACGCCGAGGTGACCGCGCTGGCGCAGGCCGGGAAGCGGGCCCGCGGCGGCACCGTCGTCGTCACCCTCGAACCCTGCGCGCACACCGGCCGCACCGGGCCCTGCGCGGACGCGCTGCTCGCGGCGGGCGTGGCCCGGGTGGTCGTGGCCGTCCGGGAGCCGACGGAGCCGGCCGGCGGGGGAGCGGAGCGGCTGCGGGCCGCCGGCGTGGACGTCGAGCTGGGCGTGGAGCAGGCCGAGGCCGAGGACGGCGCACTGGCGTCCTGGCTCACCGGCGTCCGCGAGCACCGCCCCTATGTCGTCTGGAAGACCGCGGCCACCCTCGACGGCCGGGTCGCCGCCGCCGACGGCAGCAGCCGCTGGATCACCGGCCCGGAGGCGCGGGCCGCCGTCCACCGGCTGCGGGCCACCTGCGACGCCGTCGTCGTCGGCTCGGGCACCGCGCTCACCGACGATCCGCAGCTGACCGTCCGCGACGCCGACGGGCGGCCGGCTCCCCGCCAGCCGCTGCGCGTGGTGGCCGACCGCGGCGGGCGGCTGCCGGGCACGGCCCGGGTGCTGGACGACGCGGCACCCACACTGGTCAGCCGCGCGGCCTCACCGGCCCAGCTGCTGGCCGAGTTGTTCGACCGCGACGTGCGCCGCGTGCTGCTCGAGGGAGGCCCCACGCTGGCCGCGGCCTTCCTGCAGGAGGGGCTGGTCGACGAGATCGTGATCCATCTCGCACCCAAGCTGCTCGGCGCCGGGCCCTCCCTGGTCAGCGACCTGGGAATTCACGGGATCGGGGACGCGCTGGACCTGTCGGTCGTCGACGTCACCCGGTTGGGCAGGGACGTGGAGGTCCGGTTGCGCCCGACCCGGCACACTGGGGGCGGACAGCACGCGGACAGGAGGAGCTGAGGTGTTCACCGGGATCGTCGAAGAGGTGGGCACGCTCGTCGTCCGCGAGGACCAGTCGGACGCGGCGGTGCTGCAGATCCGGGCCGAGCGGGTGCTCGAGGACGTCGCGCTCGGCGACTCGATCGCGGTGAACGGCGTCTGCCTGACCGTCACCGGGGTCACCGACGGCGTCTGGAGCACCGACGTGATGGCCGAGACGCTGCGCCGCAGCAGCCTCGGCAGCGCCACCGCCGGCTCCCTGGTCAACCTGGAGCGGGCCGTCACCCCGCACACCCGCCTGGGCGGGCATCTGATGCAGGGCCACGTCGACGGCGTCGGCCGGATCGTCGCGCGCACCCCCGGCGAGCACTGGGAGGTCGTGCGGGTCGCCCTGCCGCCCGAGCTGGCGCGCTACGTCGTCGAGAAGGGATCGATCGCCGTCGACGGCGTCTCCCTCACCGTCAGCGCGGTCAGCCCCGCCACCGACGACGAACCCTGGTTCGAGGTCAGCCTCATCCCCACCACGCTCCGCGAGACCACGCTGGGCGCCCGCGCCCCGGGGGATCCGGTCAACCTGGAGGTCGACGTGATCGCCAAGTACGTGGAGCGCCTGCTCGGAGGGCGGTCATGAGCAATCCGCTGGGGCGCCTCGACACGATCGAGAGCGCCATCGCCGCCATCAAGGACGGCCGGCCCGTCGTCGTCATCGACGACGAGGACCGCGAGAACGAGGGCGACCTGATCTTCGCCGCCGAGCTCGCGACGCCCGACCTGGTCGCGTTCATGGTCCGGTACACCTCCGGCTACATCTGCGTGCCGGTCACCGAGGCCGACGCCGACCGGCTGGACCTGCCGCCGATGTTCCGGGTCAACCAGGACCGCCGCGGCACCGCCTACACGGTCACCGTCGATGCCCGGGAGGGCGTCACCACCGGCATCTCGGCCGCCGACCGCGCGCACACCATCCGGTTGCTCGCCAACCCCGAGACGACGTCGGCGGACCTCGCCCGCCCCGGGCACATCGTGCCGCTGCGCGCCAAGGACGGCGGCGTGCTGCGCCGGCCCGGGCACACGGAGGCCGCGGTGGACCTCGCCGTCCTCGCCGGCCTGCGCCCGGCTGGCGTGCTCTGCGAGATCGTCAGCGAGAAGGACCCGACCGGGATGGCCCGCGGGGAGGAGCTGCGCGTCTTCGCCGACGAGCACGACCTGGTCATGGTCTCGATCGCCGACCTGATCGCCTATCGCAAGCGCTTCGACAAGCTGGTCGAGCGGGTGGCCGAGGCCTCCGTCCCGCTGGTCCCGGGCAACTTCACCGCCGTCGGGTACCGCAGTTCCTACGACAACCGCGAGCACGTCGCGTTCGTCTACGGCGACATCGGCGACGGCGAGGACGTGCTGGTCCGGGTGCACTCCGAGTGCCTCACCGGCGACGTGTTCGGCTCGCTGCGCTGCGACTGCGGTCCGCAGCTGCAGGCAGCCCTGGCGGCCGTGGCGCAGGAAGGCCGCGGCATCGTGCTGTACATCCGCGGGCACGAGGGCCGGGGGATCGGCCTGCTGCACAAGCTGCAGGCCTACCAACTGCAGGACCTCGGCGCCGACACCGTCGACGCCAACCTCGACCTCGGCCTGCCCGCCGACGCCCGCGACTACGGCACCGGCGCGCAGATCCTGGTCGACCTCGGCGTGCACACGATGCGGCTGCTGACCAACAACCCGGCCAAGCGGGCCGGGCTCGAGGGCTACGGGCTGCACATCAACGGGCGCGTGCCGCTGCCCACCCATGTCACCGCCGAGAACCTCGGCTACCTGCGCACCAAGCGCGACCGCATGGGCCACCTGCTCGACATCATCGAGCCGGAGACCGAGGCCGGTCCGGCCGACACCCCCACGCCGCCGGCATGAGCGGCAGCGGAGCACCCGAGGTCGGCCCGGTCGACGCGGCCGGGCTGTCGCTGGGCATCGTCGCCACCACCTGGCACGCCGAGATCACCGACCAGCTGCTGGAACGCGCGATCGCCGCCGCGAAGGCCAGCGGCATCACCGATCCCACCGTCGTCCGCGCGCCCGGTGCGGTCGAGCTGCCGGTGGTGGCGCAGGCGCTGACCGAGCGGCACGACGCCGTCGTCGCCCTCGGGGTGGTCGTCCGCGGAGGCACGCCGCACTTCGAGTACGTCTGCGACGCCGTCACCGCCGGGCTGACCCGCGTGGCGCTGGACGCGGGCAAGCCCGTCGGCAACGGCGTCCTGACCTGCGACACGGAGGACCAGGCGCGGGACCGGGCGGGGCTGCCCGACTCGGCCGAGGACAAGGGCTGGGAGGCGACGATCGCCGCGCTCGCCACCGCCCTCACCCTGCGGGAGCTGCGCACGCCCCAGCGTCCGACCGGCTTCACCGCGAGGCCCGCGTGAAGACCTTCGACGCCTTGTTCGCCGAGCTGTCGGCGAAGGTGGCCGCCGCCGATCCGGCGTCGGGCACCGTGCAGGCCGTCCGTGACGGCGTCCACGCGGCCGGCAAGAAGGTCGTCGAGGAGGCCTCGGAGGCCTGGATGGCCGCCGAGCACGAGACCGGCGAGCGGACGGCGGAGGAGATCAGCCAGCTCCTCTATCGGGTGCAGGTGCTCATGCTGACCAGGGGTCTGACGCTCGACGACGTCTACGCTCACCTGTGATCTTGTCCCGCTGAAGGAGCCTGTTCCGTGCTGCGCATCGCCGTGCCCAACAAGGGTGTCCTGAGCGAGCCCGCGGCCGAGATGCTCGCCGAGAGCGGCTACCGCCAGCGCCGGAGCACCAAGGACCTCGCGGTCTACGACCCCGACAACGACACCGAGTTCTTCTACCTGCGGCCCCGCGACATCGCCGTCTACGTGGCGTCCGGCACGCTCGACGTCGGAATCACCGGCCGGGACATGCTCATGGAGACCGCCCCGCCGGACGGCGAGGGCCCGTCGGCCGTCGAGGTCATGACCCTGGGCTTCGGGCGCTCGTCGTTCCGCTTCGCGGCGCCGGCGGAGTCGGGCGTCGAGAGCATCGACCAGCTGGCCGGCAAGCGCATCGCCACCGCCTACCCGGTGCTGCTGCAGCGCTACCTGGCCGACTCCGGGGTCAAGGCCAGCGTGGTCAAGCTGGACGGCGCCGTGGAGACCGCCTGCCGGCTCGGAGTGGCCGACGCGGTCTGCGACGTCGTCGAGACCGGGACCACCCTGCGCGCGGCCGGCCTGCAGATCATCGGGGAGCCGGTGCTCGACAGCGAGGCCATCCTGGTGCGCCGCGAGGGAGCCGAGGAGATCCCGGCCGTGGCCCAGCTGCGCCGGCGGCTGCGCGGCGTCCTGGTCGCCCGGCAGTACGTGATGCTCGACTACGACTGCCCGAACGAGATCCTCGAGCGGGCCACCGCGATCACCCCGGGCATCGAGGGTCCGACGGTCAGCCCGCTGCAGACGCCCGGCTGGTCGGCGGTGCGGGCGATGGTGGCCCAGACCGAGACCAACCGGGTGATGGACGAGCTGTGGGAGCTGGGCGCCCGCGCCATCCTCGTCACCAGCATCCACGCCTCGCGGATCTGAAAGAGGACCCCGTTGCCCCCCGTCACTCGCAGGCTCGCGACGGGCCCCTGCAACGGGGCCGGTCGTCGTCCCGGCGTCAGTACGTCCCTGGCGCTCCTGATGCTGTGCGCCCTGCTGACCGCCTGCGCGCAGCCTGGCGGGACGGCGAGCGGCGGGAACGACGGGGGGACGGCCGACGACCTGCACGTCGAGTACGACCCCGGAGACGGGTCCACACCGGGCAGCTGGACGCTCACGTGCGGCGACGCCGTCGGGGGCACCCACCCGGACGCCCAGGCGGCCTGCGAGCACCTGGCCGGGCTGGACGACCCCTTCGCGCCGCTGCCGGACGACATCGCCTGCACCGAGCAGTACGGCGGACCCCAGACGGCGCGCGTGACGGGGCTGTGGCGTGGCGAGGACGTCGACCTGGAGCTGTCGCGCACCGACGGCTGCCGGATCAGCCAGTGGGACGGCCTCGTGCCCCTGGTACCGCCGGGCAGCTGACCGGACGCTCGGGTCGCCGATCGAGCCGGACGCGGAGCGCCCTCCGCCCGGCGGGAGAAGGGGCTCTCGACGTCCTGTGCGTCAGCGGCGGGTGGTGCGGGCTCTCGACGTCCTGTGCGTCAGCGGCGGGTGGTGCGGTCCACCAGGTCGATCGCGGTGCACAGCCCCAGCGCCATCGCGCGGCCGCTGGTCGCGCCCGTGGCCAGGAGGCCGGCGACCGCCGGCGCGAGCGGACGCTCACCGACCAGGGCGTGCAGCACGGCCGCGTACTCACCGCTGACCCGGCCGCAGGCGGCGTGCCGGAGCAGCGCCCGCGAGAGCTCGGTGGTGCGTCCGGCGGCGAGCGCGTAGACCCCGGCGGCGAACCGCTCGGCGGCCGGGTGACCGAGGAGGACCAACCCGGCGATCGTCCCCGCCATCACGTCGTCGCCGGCCGGGGTGAGCCCGGGGCCAAGCCCGATCAGCCGCGTCGCGGTCCGCAGCGCGGCGTCCAGGTCGGCCCGGCGCACCGCCCCGCGCAGGGCCGCCAGCGGCCCGCCCGGTCCGGTGGGCAGGCCGGGCAGGGTGAAGGCGCTGTGCGGCACGCCCTCGCCGTAGAGCGCGTTGCGCAGCTGGCGCACGCCCTCGGGCAGCAGGGCGGGACGCAGGCTGGGCAGTCTGGGCCGCGGGTTCCACCACGCCGCCGCACTGACCGCGAGGTCGCCGACGACGATCCGGCCGCCGCCCACCTCGGCCGGGGCGCCGCTGGGCAGCGCGATGAGCGGCCGCCCGTTGCTGGGGCGGAACAGGACGCACCCCAGTGGCAGCCGCGCCGCGTCGCTGGTGAGCACGCCCACGACGTCGCCACCGCGGTCGGAGGGGATGAGCAGGTAGACCGCCGCGGGGGCGCTCATGAGCACCCGCGCCGGGCGGACCGGGCCGCGCAGCAGTTCGGCCACCCCGGTGCTCGCCGACGCGGGGACCGCGGTCGCGTTCCGGGCAGGGCGCGCGGTGCGCGCCGTCGCCTGCGCCGAGGCGCGCGGGAGAGGGATCGTCGGAACGCCGGCCTGTGCCGCCCGGCCGCGCTGCTGCGCGTCCGTGTGCGACCGGGCGCTGGGAACGGTGGTCTGGTCGATGGTGCGCATGTCGGCCCTTCGGCGGAGGGACGACGGGAGGCTTCCCCCGCCCCCCGTCCGAGCCCGCTCCACCGTCGCCCGAAGGGGGGAGCGGTCGTCACCCGTTCGGGTCGACGGCCTACGATCCCTGCGGGTTGGGGTGGACCGGGGTTCGAACTTATGCGGCGCGTCGCACGCCCTCGTATGGCGGATGTCGCCAAGAATGGACCGCGACGTCCAGGGACACCTGACAGGCTGGCGAGGTGTGGCAGCGTGGACGACGACTAGAGGGGGATTGAGTCGTGACCCAGGGTGATGCCTCGCTGGTAGCTCCAACCCACCGTAACGGATCCGTTCCGTTCCGGCGTAATTGGGCTGTCGCCGAGTCGCGGGCCGAGACTCCACGGGACGACCGGACGAGCTGGCAGGAACGCATGGGCCTCACCGTCGAGGAGGCCCTCCAGCTGCCCGGTCTGGCCGGCACCAGCGTCGCGGCGGGAGCCTCGGGACTCGGCCGCGTCGTGCGGCACATGGTCGTCGACGACCCCAACGACCCGCTCGCCGCGGCGGGACCCGACGTCCTCGTCGTCCTCGGCGCGCGGCTGCCGCCGGCCGACGCGGCCAACTGCCGCGCGCTGGTCGAGCGGCTCGACTCGATGGGCACCTCGGCGCTGGCCTTCCGCCGCACCGAGGGGCCCGCCCCCGTGCCCGGCGAGGTGCTCGCCGAGGCAGACCGGCGGGGTCTGCCGGTCCTCGCGTTGCCGCCCGGCGTGCGCATGGACGAGATCGTCTCCGAGGTGCTCGGCACCGTCGTCAGCAAGCAGAGCCAGGCGCTCGCCCTGTCCTCACGGATGGACGACGAGTTCATCGGCGTCGCCCTCACCGGCGGTGGCCTCGCCGAGGTGGCGCAGCGCCTGGCGGTCATGCTCGAGGGCACCGCCGTCCTGGGCCTCGGCCCGGACCGCGAGGTCGTCACCAGCGCGGGCCCCCGGGAGGACGTCGCCGAGATCAGCGACTGGCTCTGGCTGCTGGACGCCGCGGCCGACGACGCGCTGGCCGAGCTGACGCCGTCCCGCCGGCTCTCCGGCGTCCGGGCCGACCAGACGGTGGTCACGCCGGCCGACGTGCTGGCCGACGCCGACCTGTCGCCGGCCGACGGCATCCTGCTCGTCCCCGGCCACCACGAGCTGCCCGGCGGCGTGGGCGAGTACGCCGTCGCCCCGATCATGGCCGGCGAGCAACGCCACGGCTGGCTGGTGGCCGTGCACCGCACCGGCGCGATGATGCTCGGCGCCGGTGGTGTCCTCGAGCGGGCCGCGGTCATCGCGGCGCTGTCGGTGATCCGCCTCCAGGCGGTGCACTCCGTGGAGCTGCGCTTCCAGGGCGACCTGGTGCGGCGCCTGGTCGGCGGGTCGGTGGGGCACACGGAGCGGACGCTGGCCTACACCCGCTCGTTCGGCTGGCGGCTCGACGGCCCGGTCGCCGTCCTCGTGACCGCGACCGAGACCGTCGCCGATGCGACGGCGGACCCCACGCGTGCCCTCGACGTCCTCGACCGGCTGGCCGACGGCTGGCGCGCCGCCCTCGAACCGGAGGTCGCGGGCGCGGCGGTGGCCGGTCTCGCCACCGAGATCGTCACGCTGCTGCCCCTGGACGGCCGGACGCCCGAGGAGCTCTCCGCACTCGTCTCGGCCGTGTCCTCCCGGGTCAACGGGCGGCTGCGCCGGGTGGGCCGTGTGCTGGGCACCGGCATCGGCCGGCCGGCCGACTCGCTGTCGGCGCTGGCCGAGGCTCACCGCCAGGCGCAGCGGGCGCTCGGCGTCGGGCAGGAGATCCACGGCGGGTCCGCGGTCACCCACTTCGACCAGCTCGGGGTCTTCCGGCTGCTGTCGCTGATCCCGGACAGCACGGAGCTGCGCACGTACGTCGACGAGGTGCTCGGTCCGCTGGCCGACGCCGCCGACCCCGACTCCGCCGACCTGCGGGACACGCTGCGCGTGCTCCTGGAGACCAACCTCAACGTCGCGGAGTCGGCCCGGCGGCTGCACTTCCACTACAACACGATGCGCTACCGGATCGGCAAGCTCGAGCGGCTGCTCGGGCCCTTCACCACCGACCCCACCCTGCGGCTGAACCTGCTGCTGGCGTTGCACGCCGCCCGCATGCGCGGGCTCGACCAGCCGCACCGGCCCCCGGTCGAGGCGGGGCTCACCCTGCCGCCGGACGACGGCCTCGACGCACTGGTCTGATCAAGGACCCCGTTGCCCCCCACCGCTCGCATGCTCGCGGCGGGCCCCTGCAACGGGGCGGGGACGTGACCGCGGAGGTCGCAGCCCTGATCGCGCGGATGACCGACCTGCTGCGCGGGCTCGACGCCGCGCGCGACCCGGCCCGGTTCTTCCTCGGTACCTACCTGCGCACCACCGAGGCGGTGGGTGTCGCGCTGGATACGGACCTGTTCGAGGACCCGGACTGGGTCGCGCGGTGGGACGTCGACTTCGCCGAGCTGTACCTCGACGCGCTCGAGGCGTACCGCCGGGATCCCGCCTCGGCACCCGAGCCGTGGCGGCGCGCCTTCGGGGCTGATCCGCGGCTGCCGCCGGAGGCGCACCTGCTGCTCGGGATGAACGCGCACATCAACTTCGACCTGCCCCAGTCGCTGCTCCGCGTGATCCCGGCGGCCGACTTCGCCGATCCCGACCTGCTGGCGCTGCGGGAGCGCGACCACGAGCGGATCGACGGCGTCCTCGCCGCCCGCGTGAGAGCCGAGGACGTCGCCCTGGAGCGCGCCGGGGGCCGGCGGACGTGGCTGGACCGCGTGCTCGCGCCGGCCAACCGGCGGGCCAGCCGGCTGTTCCTCCGGGAGTCCCGGCGCAAGGTGTGGACCAACACCGTGGCGCTGCACGAGGCCCGGCTGCGCGGCCGGGCCGACCTCGCCGTCTGCCTGGCCGACCTGGAGGCGGCCAGTGCCGCCCGCGTCACGGACCTGCTGCGGCCGGGGCCGGTGCTGCTGCGGCTGGCCGTGCACGGGTTCGGCGTCCGGGTCGCCCCTGACCTGCGGTAGTCCCAATCGGCGGGCAGGCTGGGGACATGACAGACGCCGCACGGCCGCTCGCCGGCAAGGTCGCCCTGGTCACCGGCGCGTCGTCGGGCATCGGCGAGGCGACCGCCGTGGCACTCGCGGAGGCCGGCGCCGCCGTGGCGATCGGGGCCCGGCGCAAGGACCGCCTGGACACGCTGGCCGGCCGGCTCCGCGACGGCGGGACGGACGTGCTGCCGCTGGACCTCGACGTCACCGACGAGCAGGCCTGCTCGGACGCCGTCGGGCGCACCCGCGAGGAACTCGGCGGCCTGGACGTCCTCGTCAACAACGCCGGCGTGATGCTGCTGGGCACGATCGTCGGCGCCGACACCGAGGACTGGCGGCGGATGCTGCACACCAAGTCCTCGGGCTGATGTACATGACGCACGCCGTGATCGAGGGGATGGTCGCCCAGGGCTCCGGCGACATCGTGAACGTCTCAAGCGTCGCCGGCCGCGTGGCCCGCAAGGGCTCGGGGGTCTACAACGCGAGCAAGTGGGCGGTGAACGCGTTCAGCGAGTCGCTGCGCCAGGAGGTCACCGGGCGCGGCGTGCGGATCGGCCTCGTCGAGCCCGGCGCCGTCACCACCGAGCTCACCGACCACATCACCCAGCCCTCCGCCAAAGCCGCCGCGGAGCAGATGCACACGAGCATGCGGACGCTGCACGCCGACGACATCGCCCGCGCCGTCCTGTTCCTCGTCACCCAGCCGCCGCACGTGGCGGTCAACGAGGTGCTGGTCCGGCCCACCGACCAGGAGCGCTGACCACTCCCGGCCGGCCCGCCGGTCTGCTAGAGCTGCCCAGATGACCGCTGCACCGGCTGCCGGGACCCCGCCGCTCGTCGTTGCCGGAGCCCGGCTGCGCACCGGCGCGGTGGTGGACGTGCACTGCGCCGACGGCGTCGTGACCGCCCTCGCGCCGCCGGGCGCGCTGCCGTCGCCGCCGGACGCCGTCGTCGTGCCGGCCGACGGCGGTCTGGTGACCGAGCCGTTCGTCGACGCCCACCTGCACCTGGACAAGGTGCGCACGCTGCCGCTGATCGGCGACGCGGCGCTGGAGGCCTACACCGCCGACGGCATGGCCGACTCCGCCCGAGGCATCGACCTGGCGCGGGCGGTCAAGCAGCACTACTCCCTCGACGCTCTCCTGCCGCCGATCCGCCAGGCGCTCACCGATGGGCTGCGCAACGGCGTGCTGCACGTGCAGGCGTTCGCGGACGTCGACACCGCGGCGCAGCTGATCGGCGTCCAGGCGGTCCTCGCCGCGCGGGAGGAGTTCCGCGGTCGGGTCGACGTGTCCGTCGTCGCCTTTCCCCAGGACGGCGTCCTGCGCGACCCCGGTGCGGCGGCGCTGGTCGAGGAGGCGATGGCACTCGGAGCCGACGTCGTCGGGGGTATCCCGTGGATCGAGGCGACGACGGCCGACCAGGAGCAGCACGTCGAGTGGGCCTGCGCGCTCGCCGCCCGGCTGGGGCGGCGGGTCGCGATGCTCACCGACGACGCACCGGACCCCGGCTACGACACCACCCGGATGCTGGCCGAGGCGATGCGCCGGCACGGCGTGGAGGGCCGCGGGGTGGCTTGCCACGCGCGCGCCGTGGGCCACTACGCCCCGGAGCGGCAGACCGCCGTCCTGGAGCTCGCCCGCGACGTGGGGCTCGGCCTGGTCAGCGACCCGCACACCGGCTCGGTCGCGCTGCCGGTCGAGCGGGCCGTGGAGCTGGGCGTCGCGGTGGCGCTGGGCCAGGACGACATCGAGGACGCCTACTACCCGTTCGGCCGGCACAACCTGCTGGAGGTCGCATTCCTCGCCGCCCACCTGCTGGATCTGCGGTCGGCGCCGCAGCAGGAGCTGCTGGTCGACCTGGTGACCACGTCAGCAGCGCGTGTGCTCGGCCTCGCCGGCTTTGGGCTGCGGGAGGGCGGCCCGGCGGACCTTCTGGTGCACGACGCGGCGCGGACCGTCGACCTTCTCGCGCGGCACGCCCCACCTCAGGTCGTCGTCCGGGCAGGGGAGGTGCTGTGAGCCGGAAGCGGCCTCACGGCACGTCGTCGGTGCGGCGCAGCAGGACGGCGAGCGGCTCCTTCTCGGGCAGGTCGGAGGCTCGGAAGACGAACCGCTGGACCTGGGCGATCACCGGACGGAGGTCCGCGCAGGTGTAGCCCCGCCAGTCGAGGACGCGGGGGAGTGCCTCGTGCAGCCAGGTTGTGGCGGCCGCGTCCTTGTCCACGATCGCGCCGAGGGTGTCGGAATCCTCTTCCGCGCGAATCGCCTCCAGCAGGTTCTCACCTATTTCCGGCCGGCCGATTGTCACGGCGAGCAGGAACCGGGCCTGCGGCAGTTCGTCGGGGCTCAAGACCGCCTTGATCAGGCGGTAGGTGTTCAGATAGCGCTTGAGGGCTCGCGGTGAGCGACTGAGCAGGGGTGCCAGCCGGCCCAGCGCTTCCCGCTCGTCCTCGTGCACGACGATGCTTTCCGGAGGCGACGTCGCGCGGTCCACGCGGGCGGGGGGTGGCTGCGCACCGACGGCGTCGGGAGTGGGGGGCGGCGTCGGCGTGCCGGCGGGCTGGTCGTCGCCGTTCCGGCGCGACTGCCGAGCCGAGGCCGCTGCCCCGTTCCCGGCCGGGTGCCCAGCAGGGAGAGGGCCATGGTGGTGGCGGCGTCGGCGGACGGCGGGTCCAGCCACAGCGGCAGCTGGAAGATCTTCTCCAGGTAGTGGTCGGGGGTGACGTCGCTGCCGGTCAGCAGGGTCGGGTACACGGTCGCCAGCGACTTGGAGACCCAGTGCGGATCGACCGCCACGACCACCACGAACAGCGGATAGGACAGCAGAAGGTGCACGGCCTCGAGGACCTTGACGACCACCGCCGGTGGGCAACGGTCGAGGTCGTCGACGTAGAGGACGACCCGGTTGACGACGTCATCGTCGGGCAGCCCTCGATTGTGCTGGACCACCGCATCCGAAATCACCTCGAGGTCTGCTCGGACCGTGCCGATCAGACCGAGCTGGCTGCGGTAGTCGTCGCTGGTGTTGCGCCCCGCCAGGTACTCGACGAGCAGGGCACCCGGTCCTGCGGTGGCGGCCAGTTCCGCCTGCTCCAGCTGTGCGGCAGCACGCTGGGCCTCCACCTCGGCTGCGGCCACGTCCTCCGCAGCCAACGCGGCGGCCAGCTCGGCCTCCTGCAGATCCTTGTGCGCCGCGGCCCATGCAGACCGGGCCTCCGCTTCGGCTTCGTCGATCTTCGAGATTCGGTCTTCGATCCACGTCGTGGCCCGGTTCAGCCAGCTGGCGAGGGCCGCGGCGGTCCCGGCCAGCCACGCGATCGTCGCAGCGGTGTCGGTGAGGGTGGGCTCGATGAGCCAGACGATCACCCCGGCCAGCAGCGCGACGACCGGCCCGGCCAGGAGCGCCCGGATCAGTGGCCAGCGCTCGCCTGGACGGAAGAGTTGCCTGAGGGACCCCGCGGACCGACGGGCGTTGGCGTACTGGGTGGTCAGCTGCTCCAGTGACGTCACCAGCTCTCCCACACCCACCGCGGCCGCCGCGTCGGCCACTCCCGCTTCGACGTCGTGCTTTGCGACGGCCGTGGCGGCATCCACCCGGGCGGACGCAACGGCCGCCGCCGCCCGGCGCTCCACCAGCCGCGAGTCGGCGACGGCCGTCTGCGCTGCCCGGAGCTGCTCCTGCGCGGTGACGATGGAGAGCCCGGCCTGCAGATCCGCCGCTCGGGCGCCGGTGAGCTGCTCGATGCGTTGGCGCTGGAGTCGCTCGAGACCCTCGGGCAGGTCGAGCCGCTCCCTCGACGGCTCGCTCAGTCCCCGCACCAGCTGTTCGACCATGCCGGCCCAGACGTCGGCGGAGGCGTAGTGCCAGGCGTTGAAGCGGACCTGCCGGATATTGCGCCAGGCCCACAGCGACTCCTGAGCTCGGCCCGACGCCCTCGCCTGGGTGCAGACCTCGTCCACGCCCGCTTGAAGCCGGCGCATGAAGAAGCTCTTGCCCGAGCCCCATGCACCGAACAGGCCGACCGACAGCGGAGGCTCCACCGCCCGCGCGGCAACGAGCGCGGTCAGTGCGTCGACCACCGGGTCGATGCCCAGGAGATCGGTACCCTCCGGCGCATCCGGCGTGTAGGAGGTGAGCCGCAGGTCGGGGCGCACGTCGACCCGCCACATCAACAGGTCGCCATTCGCAAGGGCGACGGCGACCGCGGCGGCGTCAGGGCTCGCCGCGACGGCCGCGACGTGGTCGGGCAACCTGCGCCGGGCGACGAGGGCGTCGCCGGCGAGGACGGCGACCTCGCGGTCGCCGGCGACCACGGTAAGGTCCCCACCGGTCGTCAGCAGCTCGACGGCCTCGCGCTCCAGCGCGCGGATCTCCAGCGTGACACCGTCCCGGGCATTCCAGGGCAGCAGGAGTATTACGCCGTCGGGGCCGCCGAGTCCCACCCGGTCGGCGGAGGCGGCGAGCACCGCGCCGGGCGGCACGTCGCCGCGGCTCTGCCAGGCCCGATCCTGGTCGCTGGTCCACAGTCGCCCGCCGTCGTCGACCACGGCGACGTGGAGATCGGCGGCCGCCACGTCGGCCAGCCCTGCGGAGATTCCTCGCAGCGGAAGCGCCTCCGGACCGCCCCCGTCCGTGACGCCCCAGTGGACCTGTGTCCCGTCGTCCTGCACGACGGCGACGAAGCCTTCGCCGACATGGGCCCGCCGGGCGGTGGGCCACGCCGCGTCGGCGTCCTGGGCGTCGGATCGGGGATCGACTCGGACCAGCCCTGCTCCGCCAGGACCGCTGCGTACGACGTGAAGTCGTCCGCGGCGAGACCAGCCCATCGCCGCGACTGCCGCTTCGTCGCGCACGCGGTTCGACGCGGCTCCCCGCCCGAGGTACAGGCCCGGCGCGTACACCGCCGCCCATTCGGCGATCTGTCCGGCGGCAGCCCGTTCTTGCCGGCTAAGGGCGAGGATCGTGGCCGCGCCCTCTCCAGGGCGCCCCTTCAACTCGAGTGCAGGGTCAAGCAGCCCGAGACCGAAGGCGGTCAGCGGGGCGCGACGCCGGAGCAGCCGCAGTCCGGCGGGGGACAGGAAGTCAGCTGGTTCCGGACGGATCCCTCGCGCGACGTCCCAGAGCACCCCGGAGCGCTCCGCCGCTCTCGCCACCTCCGGATCGAGCAGGCAGAGGGCCGTCGCAGCCAGCCGCATGAAGAGCGTGCCGCCGCCTTGCACGAGGGAGTGGATCTCCTTGATCCACTGCTCGGCCGGCTGGCGGAGGTCGGGATCGGGCCAATCGGCGATCGCGGCGCCCCAGGCGTGTCCCTCGTCGACATGGATGGACAGGATGGCTCTGATGAAGACCGTGACCGGCACGGGGTCGGCGCCGACCGCCGTCCGTGCCGCCAGCACGGAGCCCGAAAGCTCCAGGTAGCGGCTCTCCGGCGGCGGACCGCCGAGAGTTATCGATCCCTCGGCAGTCGCCTGCACGATGGGGGGCGGCGGCGCCGACGACGTCACCGGTTAGGCCCTCGGCCAAGCGTGCATGGCCACGAAGCGTAGCGAGACCCGCAGGTCCGCGGACGGGGTTGCTGCGTATCCGGGGCGGTTCAGTCGTGGAAGACCTCGATGTGCGCGCCCATCTCGACCAGCCGCTCGTAGAGGTGCTCGTAGCCGCGGGCGATGATGTCGACGTTGCGCAGGACCGACGTCCCCTTCGCGGCGAGCATCGCCAGCAGGATGCAGACCGCCGGGCGCAGTGCCGGCGGGCAGACCACCTCGGCGCTCGACCACCGCGTGGGGCCGTTGATCAGCACCCGGTGCGGGTCGAGGAGCCGGACGTCGGCGCCGAGCCGGGTCAGGTCCGACAGGTGGATCGCCCGGTTGTCGTAGACCCAGTCGTGGATCAGCGTCGCGCCCTCGGCCTGGGCGGCGATGACGGCGAAGAACGGCAGGTTGTCGATGTTCAGCCCCGGGAAGGGCATCGGGTGGATCTTGTCGATCGGCGCCCGCAGGGTCGACGGCGAGATGGTGATGTCCGCGAGCCGGGTGTGCCCGTTGTCGGCGAGGTACTCCCGGGACAGCTCGTAGCGCAGCCCCATCTCGGCCAGCACCGCCAGCTCGATCTCGAGGAAGTCGATCGGGGCGCGCTGCACGGTCAGCTCCGAGCCGGTGACGATGCCGGCGGTGAGCAGGCTCATCGCCTCGACCGGGTCCTCGCTGATCGTGTAGTCGACGTCCGCGTCGAGCACCGGCCTGCCGTGCACGACGAGCGTGGTCGTGCCGAGCCCCTCGATGCCGACGCCGAGCAGCTGCAGGTACAGGCACAGGTCCTGGACCATGTAGTTGGAGCTGGCGTTGCGGATCGTCGTCGTGCCGTCGGTGCGGGCGGCGGCCAGCAGCGCGTTCTCGGTCACTGTGTCGCCGCGCTCGGTCAGCACGATGGCCCGGTCCGGCGCGCCGGTGTGCGTCACGCTGGCCTGGTACTCGCCGGCCCGCGCCTCGATCTCCAGGCCGAAGGGCCGCAGGGCGATCATGTGCGGCTGCACGGTGCGCGTGCCCAGGTCGCAGCCGCCCGCGTAGGGCAGCTGGAAGGTTCGGGTGCGGTGCAGCAGCGGGCCCAGGAACATGATGATGCTGCGGGTGCGCCGGGCGGCGTCGGCGTCGATCCCGGCCAGGTCGAGCTCGTCGGGGACGACGAGGGTCAGGTCGTGGCCCGACTCGTTCCAGGTGGCCGAGACTCCGATCGAGCGCAGCACGTCGAGGATGCGGTCCACCTCGACGATGCGGGCGACGTTGCGCAGCGTCGTCCGCCCGCGGTTGAGCAGCGACGCGCAGAGCAGCGCGACGGCGGCGTTCTTCGACGACTTCACCGTGACGCTGCCGCGCAGCGCGTGCCCGCCGGCCACCCGAAGGTGGGTCGGGCCGGTGGGGCCGAGGCTGATCAGCTCGCTGTCCAGGGCGGCCGACAGCCGGCCGAGCAGCTCGAGGGTGAGGTTCTGGCCGCCCTGCTCGATGCGGGCGACGGCGCTCTGGCTGGTGCCGAGCCGGTCGGCCAGCTGTTGTTGGGTGAGGCCGCGGTGGCGGCGGGCGTCGCGGACCAGGGAGCCGATCCGTGTCATCGCGGGAAGGTCGGTGACGGTCACGCGGCACAGATTATCTCGCATGTGAGATAGCACGGACCGGCACGCCGGAACCGTCGCAGGCAGACAGAATCGGGACGTGGACGTACTCGTGACCGGCGGGACCGGGCGACTCGGACGACGGCTGATCGGACCGCTGCAGGCGGCGGGCCACTCGGTGCGGCAGATGTCGCGGCGCGGCACCGGCCCCGGCGGGATCCGGGGCGACCTGGCGACGGGTCTGGACCTGGCCTCCGCCGCTGCCGGCGCCGAGGTGATCGTGCACGCGGCCAGCGATCCCCAGGGGGATCCCTGGCAGTGCGACGTCGCGGGCACGCGTCGGCTCGTGGAGGCGATCGACCGGAACCGGCTGCGGCACCTGGTGTACCTCTCGATCGTCGGGGTGGACCGCATCCCCTACGCCTACTACCGGGCGAAGTTCGCCGCCGAACAGGTGCTCCTCGCCTCCGGCCTGCCGGTCACCCTGCTGCGCGTGACCCAGTTCCACGAGTTCATCGACGTCCTACTCGACTCCGCCCGCCGCGGGCCGGTGCTGCCGGTGCCGATGGGCTGGCGGGCCCAGCCAGTGGACGCGGGCGAGGTGGCTGCGCACGTGGTGGACGTGCTCCCCGCTCCGCCGGCGGGCGACGTGGTGGAGTTCGGCGGGCCGGAGGAACTCACGGCGGCCGACCTCGCGCGGGCCTGGGCCGCCGCCCGGGCGCCGGGGACGCACGTGGTGGCCACCCCGGTGCCGGGCCGCCTGAGCACCGCCTTCCGGGACGGCGCCGCGCTGCCGACCGGCGGCGCACGGGGACACCGCACCTACGGTCAGCACCTGCACGGCTGAGCGGCGACCGCGCCGCTCCTGCCAGGAAGGGCAGCGGAACGGACTGTCCGGGCGCGGTGGCCGAAAGCCGCCGGAAAGCGTCCCCGGGGCCCCTTACAGTCCGCCCGTGAGCATCCGCAGCCAGGCCGGCAGTCTGACCACGCCGCCCGGCGGTCGCACCCTCCTCGCCGTCGTCGTCACGGTCCTCGCGTGGGCCTCGGCGTTCGTCGCCATCCGCGGGGTAGGGGAGCACCTCTCGCCCGGCGCCCTGGCCTTCGGGCGGCTGCTCGTCGGCACGGCCGTCCTCGGGGCCCTGCTGGCCGGCCGCGGCTGGGTGCGCCCCGACCGGCGCGAGTGGGCGCTGCTGAGCCTGTGCGGGATCGGGTGGTTCGGCGTCTACAACGTCAGCCTCAACGCCGCCGAGCAGCACCTGGACGCGGGCACCACCGCGATGCTGGTGAACATCGGGCCGATCCTCATCGCCGTCTTCGCCGGCCTGCTGCTGGGCGAGGGCTTCCCGCGCTGGCTGGTGGCCGGCATCGCGGTCGCGTTCGCGGGCGTGGTCCTGATCGGGGTCGCCACCCGGACGGCGGAGGCCGATCTCCTCGGTGTCGTCCTCTGCGTGGTCGCGGCGGTCACCTACGCCGCCGGGGTGGTCGCCCAGAAGCCGGTGCTGCGCCGTCTGCCGGGGCTCCAGGTGACGTTCACCGCGTGCGCGATCGGCATGCTGTGCTGCCTGCCCTGGGCCGGGGAACTGGCCTCGGAGCTGGGCCGGGCGCCCGCGGGCTCCATCGCCGGGATGGTCTACCTCGGCGTGGTGCCGACGGCCCTGGCCTTCAGCACCTGGGCCTACGCACTGCGCCGCATGGACGCCGGCAAACTCGGTGTGACGACCTACGTCGTCCCGCCGATCGTGATCCTGCTCGGCTGGCTGCTGCTCGACGAGGTGCCGCCGCCGCTGGCGTTGCTCGGCGGTGCCGTGTGCCTGGCGGGGGTGGCCCTGTCCCGGCGGCGGGCCCGGGTCCGCCCGCCGGTGCCCGTGCCGCAGGAGGCCAGCCCGACCGTGTGACCGCCCGGGCGCCGGTTCAGAGGTAGGCGCGCGGGTCCACGCCCGGAAGCTCACCGGGCACGATCCGGCGCCCCGTCACCTCGTGCGCGATCAGCCGCAGCCAACTGCCGTGCTCGCCCGGCGCCCACGGCTCCACGCCGGTCGCCCGGGTCCGGGCCACCAGTTCGTCGCGGTGGGCGTCGGTCCGCCCGGGCGCGCACGCCGGGCCGGCGATGGGGTAGGCAGGACCCGTACGCAGGACCGACCGGGAGGCGCGGCGTGGAGCACGAGGACTGGGAACGGGTCGTGGCAGCGGCCACGCGGGCGCCGTCGATCCACAACACGCAGCCGTGGCGGTTCGTCGCCACGTCCGACCGGCTCGAGGTGCATCTGGACCGGGAGCGCGCGCTGCCCGTGCTCGACCCGACGGGCCGCCAGCAGGTGATCAGCTGCGGCGGCGCCGTCGAGTTCGCCGTCGTCGCCCTGGCAGCGGCCGGTTCCGAGTGCGAGGTGGACACGCTCACCGACGACGCCGATCCCGACCACCTGGCCACCGTGCGCGTCACCGGAACGCGGACACCCTCGGACGACGACCGGGAGCTGGCCGCCGCCATCGAGCGCCGGCACACCGTGCGGGCGGCCTTTCAGCCGCGGGCCGTGCCCGGCGACGTCGTCGACCGGCTGCTGGACGAGGCCGCTCCCTACGGTGCCTGGGTCAAGCCGATCACCCGGTCCGAGGAGGAGGTCGCCACCGTCTTCCTGATCTCGCGGGCCGAGGAGATGGAGCAGAACGAGCCGGAGTACGTCGCCGAGCTGCAGCGCTGGCTGCGCACCGACCCCGGTGCCGTGGACGGTGTGCCGGTGGAGGCGGTGCCAAGCGGGGATCCGCACGCGCGGCCGTCGAACTGGCTCATCCGCGACTTCGTGGTGGGTGACCGCGAGCAGCAGGCGTTCCTCGAGCCGGGCGACCCCGACGCCCCGCCGCCGGAGGTGGAGCGCCCGACGGTGGTGCTCATGGGCACCGACGACGACGACCGCTACGCCTGGTTGCTGACAGGCCGTGCCCTGGGGCGCGTGCTCCTGCGGGCCACCGCCAACGGTCTCGCCGCCTCGCCGCTGACCCAGGCGCTGGACTGGCCGGCGACGCGGCAGCGGCTCCGGTCCCGGCTGTCGCTGATCGGGCACCCGCAGATGCTGCTGCGGATGGGCTACCCACCCGACACGTCGACGGCCGCGCTCACCGGTCGCCGGCCGGTGAGCGACGTCCTGCGGTTCGAGCCGACGGGCTAGTGCGGGTCGCGGCGCCGGGCCGGGGCCGCCCACGGGTCCTCCGCGTCCGGGTCGTCGGCCGACACAGGAGCCGCCCGGCGGCCGGCGGCCTCCAGCGCCTCGTCCCGCTGGCGGTTCATCTCCGCCCGCGCCGCCCGGGCCTGCTCGCGCAGCTCCCGGCGCGTCGGGCGTTCGCTGCCCGTGGCGTCGGCCGCGTCGGCGGCGGACAGGCGCCACAGCGCCGTCCCGGCCAGGGCCAGGCCGATCGGCAGCACGTAGGCGGCGGCGCGTTCGGTGCCGCCCTCGCCGAGCAGGTCGACCACCCCGGTGAGGAAGAAGACGGTCGCCGCGGTGCCCACCAGGCCGAGCAGTGCCAGGACCGTGCCGAGCAGCTCGGACCTCGGGCGCACCGCGTAGGCGAGGGCGATCAGCCCCAGTCCGCCGCCCACGAGGTAGAGGACCGCGCCCGTCGCGTGCAGGAGCGGGTTGCCGTCCGTGGGGAAGACGCCGACGAGCAGTGTCCCCACGGCGGCCGCACCGAGCAGCACGCGGGCGACCCGTCCGGCAGGGCCGCGCAGGACCGGCCGCAGGAGCAGCCCGCCGCCCACGATCAGGGCGGCCTGGACCACGAACGAGGCGTTCATCGCCTGCCGCGCGTCCGACCCGGTGGCGCCGAGAGCGCTGATCACGTCATCGATCCGCGAGTAGGGCCCCTCGTAGCGCAGCTGCACGACCGTCTCCAGTACGAAGAACTGGAGGGTGAGGATCCAGAGCAGCGCCCCCCAGCGCAGGCGGTTCGCGGTCACGTCGGCCATGGTCCCAGCAGGTCGTCGGGCACCCGGGCACGGACGGCGCCGAACTCGGCGGGCGACAGCCACGACGGGTTGCTCCCCGCGGGCATCCGCAGCACCTCGGCGCCCCTGGTGGCCGGGTCGGCCAGGAGCTCGGCCCGGTCGAGGGGCTCCGGCAGGAGGGTCAGCGCCACCTCCACCGCGGGGCCGTCGGTGGAGTCCTCGTGCGGGGGGCCGGTCAGCGCCCCGAGGGCGTGCACACCCGGGCGGTCCCGGCCGCTGAGCCACAGCAGGCAGAGCTGACCGGCCGCCATCAGCTCCAGCCGGTAGGACGGGCGCACGCAGCGGGCGAGCCGCTGCGCGGAGCCCGGTTCCCAGCCCGGCACCAGGTCCGACGGCGGCCTGCTCGTCTTGAGGACCCAGCAGCCGACGTCGGCGACGGTCAGCCGGTGGACGAGTCCCACGCCGAACGCCGCGTCAGTCGGTCGCGGCGTGCTCCTCGGCGCCGGCCGGGTCGGCGTCGTCCGAGCCGACCGCCTGGCGCTCCTGCTCGGTGCGGTGCTCGAGGACTTCGTCGCTCGGGTGCGGATCCTTCGCGTGCTGCGTGCGGTCGCGGGTCGGGTGCTCCTCGGTGTCCATCACGTCGTCGAGGGTGGGGCGGTCCTGCGGGCCGGTCATCACCAGCTCCCTCCGGGGAATCGTCGTCGTGGAGCTGGCCATAGCCGGTCGGCCGGGGAGCTAACCGCCGTCGGTCAGCGCGGCTCCAGCCGGGCGGCCGGCAGCCAGGCCTCGACCAGGACCGGGCCGTGCGGGCCGGTCACGGTGTAGGCCACGCGGCCCTGCCAGGCGCCCCCGCGCTGCCGCCACTCCACGAGCAGCCCGGGCCAGGTCCCCGGGGCGTCCGGCGGGTCGCGCACCCAGCAGTGCCGGCCCTCCCCGCCGTCCCCGGCCGCCGCGTGGACGGTGGGGCCGTTCCCCGGGACCCCGCCCGCCGCCGGCGTCCCGGGACGGACTCCCGAGTTCGCCGCGCGCTCCCCCAGGGAGCGCCCCGCACGTCCTGGGAGCATGCCGCCGGCCACCCGTGCAGTGTCGCACGGACGTCGAACACCTGTTCGATGCCGGCCGGCGTGTTCCGGACGTCAGTCCGCGCCGCCGGAAACGCCGTCGGCGAGGGTCCGCGCCACGGTCCTCAGCAGGGGATGCGCCGGGAGATCCTCGACGAGCACGGGCAGCGGTAGCGACCAGTTGGGCCGCTCGACCGTGCCCGGCATGTTCGGCCGGCGCAGTTCGCCGACCGCGTCGTCCAGCGTCGCCGACAGGAGGGTGGAGGGGGCCCGGGCCAGCAGCCGGTGCGCCCGCACGACGGCATCCTCGACGGGGGCGTCGCCCGGCAGCCCGGGCAGGCGCTCGAGGAGCGACGTCCGGCCGCGCTCGAGCTCCTCTTCCGTCCCGGTGCCGTACTCCCGCTGCTCCTCGACGTCCTCGCCGCTCCAGAGCCCGGCCACCGTGGGCAGGTCGTGCGTCGTGATCGCGGCCATCGCCTCCGCCGGCCACTCCGCCGGGTCGTCCTCCTCGAACCACAGCAGCCGGTAGGACAGCACGCCGTGCTCGGCCATGGCCTCGCGGACGCCGTCCTCCACCGTGCCGAGGTCCTCGCCGACGACCAGCGCCTGTGCCCGGTAGCTCTCCAGCGCGACGATGTCGAGCAGGTCCCCGGCCGGGTAGCGGACGTACGCGCCGTCGGCCGCCGAGCCGCCCGACGGCACCCACCACAGCCGGAACAGCCCCATGACGTGGTCGATCCGCAGGCCGCCGGCGCCGGCCATCGTGGCGCGGATCGACTGGATGAACGGCTCGTAGTCCGCGTCCCGCAGCCGCCAGGGGATCAGCGGCGGCGAGCCCCAGTCCTGCCCCTGGGAGTTGAACGCGTCCGGCGGTGCACCGACGCTGACCCCCTCGGCCAGCACGTCCTGCCAGGCCCACGCGTCGGCGCCCCCGCCGGCGAACCCGATCGGCAGGTCCTGGATGACGGTCATGCCCTCGGCCGCGGCGGTGAACTGCCGGTCCAGCGCCCACTGCAGCCAGGCGTGGAAGGCCACGACCGCACCGTGCTGCTCCACGTAGGCGGCCAGCTCACGACCCTGGGGACGGCGCAGCTCCTCGGGCCAGGCGTGCCAGTCGCCCCCGTGCTCCTCCGCGACCGCCGCCCAGGTGGCCCAGTCCTGGAGGGTCTGCCCCTGCTCCTCGCGCCAGCGGGCGAATTCCTCTCCGCCGCCGTGGGCCAAGAAGACGCGCATGAGCACCTCGCGCTTGCGCGCCCAGATGGCGTCCCGGTCGATCAGCGACCCCTCCGACAGCGCGCGGCCCGCGTCGTCCTCGACGTCGACCCGGTCGGCCCCGGGCACCTCGGGCACGCGCAGGTAGATCGGGTTGCGGAAGCGGCGGGTCGCCGGCAGGTAGGGGCTCGCTTCCTGGCCCGCGGTGGGCGCGACGGCGTGCAGCGGGTTGATGAGCACGAACCCGGCGCCCTGGCCGGCGGCCATCTCCCGCACCGCGCGCAGGTCGCCGAGGTCGCCGATGCCCCAGCTGGCCCGGCTGCGGGTGGCGTACAGCTGCACCGCCCAGCCCCAGATCCGGTCGCCGGGCAGCCAGCACCGGCCGGGGGAGACGATCAGCCGGCGCCGCCTGCCCTCCGGCGACAGCAGCCAGTGGTAGCCCAGCGGGAAGTCCTCGGGAAGCTCCTTGCCGACGTGCCGCACCGAGCCGTCCTCGCACAGGACCTCGCCCTCGTCGACGCCGAGGGCACCCCCGGGACGGACCACGATCGGCGCGCGCTCCTCGAGGTCCGGCGGCGGCGTGCCGATGACCTCCCGGAGCGTGCCGATGGTGGACTCGGCCACCTCGTGCTCCTGGTCGAGCGCGTCCAGCCAGCTGGCGTCGATGCCCCACTCGTCGGTGGTCGGTGTCCCTGTCACCTCCCGATCCTCGCCGGGGGGCCGCTCGCCCGCAGCGCAGGGGTCGGACACGATGTGCGCGTGACCCTCGGCACCGCCGTCCTCACCTTCGCCCTCGTGTCGGGGGTGCTGACGGTGACGCCGGGTCTGGACAGCGCGCTCGTGCTGCGGTCCGCCCTCACCGCGGGCCGGCGGGAGGCGGCCGCCACGGGCGCGGGGATCATCGCGGGACTCTTCGTGTGGGGAGCGGCCGCCGCGGTGGGGGTCTCCGCCCTGCTCACCGCCTCGGAGGTGGCCTTCGACGTGCTCCGCTACGCGGGGGCGGTCTACCTGATCGGGTTCGGCGTCCGCCTGCTCGTCACGGCGCTGCGTCGCGAGGAGCCGACACTCCCTGCGCCGCCGGGGGACCGGCGCCGGCCGGCCTGGCGCGCCGCGCGGCAGGGGCTGGCGACCAACCTGCTCAACCCGAAGGTCGGCGTCTTCTACGTGGCGCTGCTGCCGCAGTTCGTGCCCGCGGGCAGCAGTGCGCTCGCCGTCGGGCTGCTGCTGGCGGCCGTCCACGCGCTGCTGACCGTGGTCTGGTTCGCGCTGCTCATCGGGCTGGCGTCCGCCCTGAGCCGCTGGCTGCGCCGCCCTCGGACGGTGCGGGCCATCGATGGCGTCACGGGCCTGGCGCTGGTCGGCTTCGGGGCGCGCCTGGCGCTCGTGCGCTGAGCAGTGTCCCTGGAGAGGGCACAACCGGGGCAGGAATGCCCTCTCCAGGGACCACGTCTCCGGTGCCTTCCCCTGGCCGGACGTCGCCGATCTCGGTAGGCATGCGTCATGCCGGTGATCGGATTCCACAACTCGCACGAGCAGATCCACCCCGCGCAGCTGCTGACGGCGGTGCAGCGCGCCGAGGAGGTGGGGTTCACCGCGGCGATGTGCTCCGACCACTTCGCGCCCTGGAACCTGGAGCAGGGCCACTCGGGATTCGCCTGGTCGTGGCTCGGGGCGGCGATGGCCACGACGTCCCTGCCGTTCGGCGTCGTGAACGCGCCCGGCCAGCGCTACCACCCGGCGATCGTCGCCCAGGCCGCCGCGACGCTCGGCGCGATGTTCCCCGGCCGGTTCTGGGTGGCGCTGGGCAGCGGCGAGGCGATGAACGAGCACATCACCGGCGACCCGTGGCCGGGCAAGGAGGTCCGCGACGCGCGGCTGCGCGAGTGCGTCGACGTGATCCGCGCGCTGCTGGCCGGCGAGGAGGTGACCCACGACGGCCTGGTCACGGTCGACCGGGCCCGCATCTGGACGATGCCCGAGCAGCCCCCGGCCCTGATCGCTCCGGCGGTCAGCGTGGCGACCGCGCGGCGGGGCGCGGAGTGGGCCGACGGTCTGGTGACGATCAACCAGCCACACGACAAGCTGCGGGAGATGATCGCCGCGTACCGGGACGCCGGGGGCCGCGGGAAGCTGATCCTGCAGCTGCACCTGTCGTACGACCCCGATCCCGAGCGGGCGCTGGCCATCGCCTTCGAGGAGTGGCACACCGGAGTCGTCACCCCGCCACTGGCCTGGGACCTGGACAGCCCGGAGGCCTTCGAGCAGGCCAGCGCGTCGGCCACGCCGGAGGACGTCGCGAAGGTGGTCCGGGTGTCGAGCGATCTCGGCCAGCACGCCGCCTGGATCGCCGAGTACGCCGAGCTCGGGTTCGACGACATCTACCTGCACCACGTCGGCCAGGAGCAGCGCGGGTTCCTCGACGCGTTCGGCGAGCACGTGCTGCCGCAGCTGGACGTCCGGGCGCCCGGCCCCGCCGTGGCGGTTCCGGCATGAGGATCACCGACACCGCCGACCTCTGGTGGAAGAACGCCGTCGTCTACTGCCTCGACGTCGAGACCTACATGGACTGGGACGGCGACGGGTGCGGTGACTTCGCCGGCCTGGCGCAGCGCATCGACCACCTGGCCGATCTGGGCGTGACGTGCCTGTGGCTGATGCCCTTCTATCCGACGGCCGAGCGGGACGACGGCTACGACATCACCGACTTCTACGGCGTCGACCCCCGGCTGGGTACGCATGGCGACCTGGTGGAGGTCATCCGGACGGCGAAGGACCGCGGCATGCGGGTGATCGCCGACCTGGTCGTCAACCACACCTCGGCCAAGCACCCGTGGTTCCGGTCGGCCGAGTCGAGCAAGGACTCGCCGTTCCGGGACTTCTACGTCTGGCGCTCCGACCCACCGCCCGACACCAGGAAGGACGTCGTCTTCCCCGACCAGGAGACCAGCATCTGGACGCTGTCGGAGAAAACCGGCGAGTGGTACCTGCACAAGTTCTACAAGGAGCAGCCCGACCTCGACGTCACCAATCCGCGGGTGCGCGACGAGGTCGCCAAGATCATGGGGTTCTGGCTCCAGCTGGGCTTGGACGGTTTCCGCGTGGACGCCGTCCCCTTCTTCCTCGAGACCGCGGGCGCCGACGCGAAGGACCTGCCCCGGCCGCACGACTACCTGCGGGCGCTGCGCTCGCTGGTGGGCCGCCGCTCGGGCAGCGGCGTGCTGCTGGGCGAGGTCAACCTGCCGTTCGAGCAGCAGCTGGAGTTCTTCGGCGGTCCCGACGGCGACGAGCTGACCATGCAGTTCGACTTCATCGGCATGCAGGCCCTGTACCTGGCGATGGCCCGCGGCGACGCCGGCCCGCTGGTGAAGGCCCTCACCGGCCGTCCCGCGCTGAACCACGACTCCCAGTGGGCCACCTTCGTGCGCAACCACGACGAGCTCACGCTGGACAAGCTCTCCGACTCCGAGCGGGCCGAGGTGTTCGCCGCCTTCGGGCCGGAGGAGCGGATGCAGGTCTACGGCCGGGGGCTGCGACGGCGCCTGCCGCCGATGCTGGACGGCGACCCGCGGCGTGTCCGCATGGTCTACAGCCTGCTGTTCTCGCTTCCCGGCACCCCCGTGCTGTTCTACGGCGAGGAGATCGGGATGGGGGAGGACCTCGACGCCGAGGGGCGGCTCGCCGTCCGGACGCCGATGCAGTGGACCTCCGGGCGCAACGGCGGCTTCTCCGACGCCCGGCCGCGGCAGCTGCCCGGACCGGTGGTCTCCGGCGGCTTCTCGCCGGAGTTCGTCAACGTCGAGGACCAGCGGCACGATCCGGACTCGCTTCTCTCGTTCATGAAGCTGCTGATCCGCCGGTACCGCGAGTCGCCCGAGCTCGGGTGGGGCACCTTCCAGGTGCTCGAGCAGCCGTGCCCGGAGGTGCTGGCGCACCTGTGCACCTGGGACGACGGGTCGCTGGTGGCCCTGCACAACCTGGGCGCCGAGCCTCGCACCGTGTCGCTGACGCTCGAGGGCTGCGACTCCTCGCACCGACTGGCGGACCTGCTCCGCTCTGCCGAGACGCCGCTGTCGGACCGGGGGAAGGTCGAGATACCGCTGGAGGGCTACGGCTACCGCTGGCTGCGGGTGGTCGCACAGGACAGCCGCCGTCTCGTCTAGCCCCGGGGCACCGAGTGTCGACTTGTCGTCGTCTCGACTGGTCGGAGAAGACGACAAGTCGACAGTCGAAGGTGCCTGTCGGTCCCGGGAAAGGTCGGCCTCCGCTCGTAGCGTCGGGTCGTGCGCCGTCCCGTCGTCCCCGTGTTCCTGGCCGTGGTCCTGGCGCTCACCGGGTGCACGTTCGAGTGGCAGATCGAGTCGGGGCCGCCCGAGCCGGCCGCCTCCGTCGGCCAGGGCAACGTCCCCGCGGGAACCCTCGACCCGGCCGCCGCCACCGCTGCCCTCGCCGCGCTTCCGGTGGCCGAGAAGACCGCCCTGGATGGATACGACCGCGGCTGCGGCGAGGGGGAGGGCTGCGTGTTCGGACCCGCCTGGGCCGACGTCGACCGCAACGGCTGCGACCAGCGCAACGACGTCCTGCACCGAGACCTGACCGACGTCGAGGTGCGCGAGGGCACCCACGACTGCGTGGTGGTCGCGGGCGTGCTCGACGACCCGTACACCGGCGAGACCGTGCCCTTCGTGAAGGCCGACGCGGCCGAGGTGCCGATCGACCACGTCGTCCCGCTCGCGGCGGCGTGGGTGCAGGGCGCGGCGGCCTGGACGACGGACCAGCGCACGGCGTTCGCCAACGACCTGACGAACCTGATCGCCACCACGCGGTCGGCGAACTCCGCCAAGGGTGACTCCACCGCCGACGAATGGGTTCCCGACGACCCCGCCTACGGCTGCTCGTACGCCACGGTCGTCGTCACGGTGAAGAACTCCTATGCGCTCGCGGTCACCCCCGCCGAGGCCGAGGCGCTCAGGTCGCTGCTCGCGACCTGCTGACCCGACGCCGACCTCGGGCGGGGCGTGTGCCCGGGCGTGGCATCACGCTGCGTGTCCGGGCGGTCGGGGCGGCGTCCCGGAGCGCCGGACCGGGGACGCCTAGCGTGATCGGCGAGGTGATCAGAATGAGTGAACGCAACGGAAGCACGTCCGTCGGATCGGGGACCGCGGAGATCCCGGTGGTCCGGCCCGCCCCCGCCGGTGAGCCCGCCCCGGCGCCCGGGCCGCCCGTCGAGCCCGGCCCCGAGGCGCCCGCGGCCGGCCCGGAGGACCGCGAGCCCCCCGCCATGCACGCCACCGCACCGGTGACCGTCCGGCCGAATCCACGGCTGCCGCGGCGGGGCCCGCTGACGGTGATGGGCCCCTGGGCGCCCGTCGCCGGAGGCGTGCTGGGCCTCCTGCTCGGGGTGGTCGTCGTGGTCTTCCTGGGCGGGGTGGCCGACAGCTTCGAGGACCGGCTCGCCCTGGCCTTTACCGTCCTGGGCCTCGGGATGCTCGGCACGTCCGGGATCCTGCTGGCCGACGAGGTGCGGATGATCCGCCACCGGGCGCGCGACGCCGTCGTTCGCCCCGCATGGGTGGAGGCGACGGCGGGGCTGCTCAATGGGCTCACCCCGGCGCGGCTGCTGCTCCTGGTGAGCGGGTTCGTGCTCTTCCTGGCGGCGTACGTCAGCCGCTGAACGGTCAGCTGAAGGCCTGGACCGCCAGCGTGACGGCGAGGCCGAGACCGGCGACGGCGATGACCCGGCGGAGCGCGGTCTGCGGCGCCCGCCGCACCACCCGCGGGCCCAGCCGGCCTCCGACGAACAGGCCGGTCGCCAGCGGCAGCGCCGCCGACCAGGCGATCGAGGCGAAGAGGACGAACCCCACCGCCGCGACGGCGTTCGCGACCCCCAGGACCACGTTCTTCATGGCGTTGCCGCGGGGGAGGCTCTCCCCGGTGCCGAGCAGGTACATGGCGAGCAGGACGACGCCGGCGGCGGCCCCGAAGTAGCCGCCGTAGATCCCGATCGCGAACGTGCCCAGCGGCAGCCACCAGGGATCGGTGGTGTGCGGGTGGTGGGCGGCGCCCTCGGCGGCCAGTTCGCGCGGCGGTCGCTGGACCAGGATCGCGGCCGACGCCGCGGCGATCAGGAACGGGACGACCCGCTCGAACGCCTCCGACGGCGTCAGCAGGAGCAGCACCGCGCCCGTTGCCCCGCCCAGGACGGCGGCGACGGCGAGCGGCACCAGCCGCCGCGCCTGGCCCTTCAGCTCAGGCCGGGAGGCGCTGACCGAGCCGACGCTGTTGAGGACCAGCGACACCGTGTTGGTGACGTTGGCGGTCACGGGCGGGATGCCCGTCGCGAGCAGCGCCGGGTAGCTGATCAGCGAGGCGAGGCCCGCGATGCTGCCCGTCAGGCCGGCGCCGATCCCGGCCAGGACGAGGAAGACGAACTCGAGGGCGTTCATCGGGTGAGCAGCACCGCGATGGCGACCAGTCCGAGGACGACGATGGCGGCGCGCAGCACCGGCGAGGGCAGCCGGCGGCCGAACCGGGCACCGGTGTACCCGCCCGGCACGGCGCCGACGGTGATGAAGGCCGCGGCCGCCCAGTTCACCCGGTCGGTGGCGACGACGACGTAGGCGGCGGCCGCCACCGCGTTGACCGCCGTCGTCAGCACGTTCTTCAGCGCGTTGAGGCGCTGCAGGGTCTCGCGGACCAGCAGGCCGAAGATGCCGATCTGGAGCACGCCCTGGCTGGCGGCGAAGTAGCCGCCGTAGGCGCCGGTGGCGTAGGCGCCGGCGAACAGGGCGGCCAGCCGGCCGGGTCCGATGCGGTGGGCGGCGGCATCGTCGCCGGGGGGCCGGTTCCTCGCCAGCGCGGCCTGGAGGGCCGGCTGCACCGCGACCAGCACGACGGCCAGGCCGATGAGCACCGGGACGATCGCCTCGAAGCTCGACGCCGGCAGGTGCAGCAGCAGGAACGCGCCGGTGAGCGCCCCCAGGACCGACGCGGGCAGCAGCCGGAACAGCAGTCGCCGCTGGCCCTGCAGCTCGCGCCGGTAGCCGATCGCCCCGGTCAGGCTGCCCGGCACCAACCCCAGTGAATTGCTGATCGTCGCGGTCACCGGCGACAGGCCCACGGCCAGCAGCACGGGGAAGGTGACCAGCGTGCCCGAGCCGACGACGGAGTTGAAGCCGCCGGCGACGAACCCGGCGGCGGCGACCGCCACCATCTCCCACTCCGTCATGCGTGCATCGACGAGGAGCGTCGCACGGCTGAGCGGCCCGTCGCCGTGAGGGACGAGTCGATCAGCTCACAGCCGCTGCCGCCCGGTTTCCCGGGCCGGAGGCGTCAGCCCGCCGGCTGGGAGACGTTGACCATCCAGGCGACGCCGAACCGGTCCACGCACATCCCGAACTCGTCGCCCCACATCTGCTTCTCGAGCGGCATCGTCACGGTGCCGCCGTCGGAGAGCTTGGCGAAGTAGCCGCGCAGCTCGTCCGCGTCGTCCCCGCTGAGGCTGACCGAGATGCTGCTGCCCTCGGTGCGCGGCATCCCGGCGGGCGTGTCGGAGGCCATCAGCGTGTAGCCGGCCGGCGTCTCGAGCTGCGCGTGCATGACCTTGTCGGCGTCGGGGCCATCGGCCGCGCCGTACTCACCGAAGGTGTTGAGCGCGAGGTCTCCGCCGAACACCTCCCGGTAGAACTCCATGGCGGAGCGCGCCGTGTCCGAGAAGCTCAGGTAGGGATTGAGCCGCGAAGTCATGGGAGGTCCTTTCACCCGGGGCCACTGGCACCGTGAACGTAGTGAGGACGACGGGCTCGTGGGCCTCCTCGCGCACCGGACCGATGAGTTCGGCCCGGACCGTCGGTCGACACCCGCGTCCGCTCATCTCCTCCGACCATCCAGGAGCACCACGGTGACCACCACGATCAGCACCCGCACCCTCGACGCGCCCGGCGCCACGATCGCCTACGACGTGCGTGGCGATCTGGCCACCGGCACCCCGCTGCTGCTCATCGGGTCACCGATGGACGCGCAGGGTTTCACGACGCTGGCCGGCCACTTCGCGGACCGGCCGGTCGTCACCTACGACCCCCGGGGCACCGGCCGCAGCACCCGCACCGCCTCCGGCGAGAGCACGCCGGATGATCACGCCGACGACCTTCGGCGCGTCGTCGACGCGATCGGCGGCGGGCCGGTCGACGTGTTCGCCACCAGCGGCGGCGCCGTCAACGCGCTCGCCTGGGTGGCCCGGCACGGCGGGCAGGTGCGCACGCTGGTGGCCCACGAACCGCCGCTGACTACCCTGCTGCCCGACCGCGAGGCGCTCATGGCCGTGATCGAGGACATCCGCCAGACCTATCAGCGCGAGGGCCAGGGTCCGGCGATGGCCAAGTTCATCGTCCACGTCGGCCACGACGGCGAGGTGTCCGACGACTACCAGTTCCCGCCGCTCGACCCCGCGCAGTTCGGCCTGCCGACCGAGGACGACGGCAGCCGCGACGACGTCCTCCTCGGGCAGAACCTGCGCACCTGCACCGGCTACCGACCCGACCTCGACGCGCTGCGCTCGGCTCCCACCCGGATCGTCATGGCCCGCGGCGCGGCGTCGGGACAGACGATGGCGGCGCGGGGCGCCGACGCGATGGCCGAGGCGCTCGGGGCCGAGCCGGTCACCTTCCCCAGCCACCAC
This sequence comes from Blastococcus sp., assembly GCA_035296685.1. GTDB lineage: Bacteria > Actinomycetota > Actinomycetes > Mycobacteriales > Geodermatophilaceae > Blastococcus_B. The sequence continues at coordinate 18,262 of DATHAK010000037.1, read as the reverse complement.
GCCGGCTTCCTCGGCGGCGAGTACGGCCAGCAGGGTGAGCCGGACGCCTTCGCCCAGCGGCTGCGCGAGGTCCTCGGCGGAGCCTGACCCGGGCGGGGGAGGGTCGGTCAGTCCTTGCGGCCGGCGTCCACCAGCCGGATCACCGCGGTGCCCTCCTCGTCGGAGGCCTCGAGGTCGACCTCGGCGTCGAAGCCCCAGTCGTGGTCGCCGGCGGGGTCGTCGAGGATCTGCCGCACCCGCCAGAGGCCGGGCTCCGACCTGTCCACGATCAGCAGCGCGGGCCCGCGGGCGTCGGCGCCGGTCTGCACCTCGTCGTGCTCGGCGAAGTACGCGCGCACGACCTCCTCCCAGCGCTCCGCCGTCCATCCCGAGTCGGCGTCCAGGAGGCCCAGGTCGTACCAGCGGCGCCGGGCGAACAGCTCCACCCGCCGGAAGAGCGCGTTGCGGACCATCGCGGTGAACGCCCGCTCGTTGCCGGTGAGGGGGCGGGGCCGGGCGGGCACCGCGACGGGCACGTCGAGCGGCTGGTCGGGGCTGGTGAGCTGTTCCCACTCGTCGAGCAGCGAGGAGTCGACCTGGCGCACCAGCTCGCCGAGCCACTCGACGATGTCGGTGACCTCGTCGGTGCGGGCGGTTGCCGGCACCCCGGAGCGCAGCGCCTTGAACGCGTCCGAGAGGTAGCGCAGCACCGCGCCCTCGGACCGCGTGAGCCCGTAGGCGTTCACGAACTCGCGGAAGGTGAACGCCCGCTCCCACATCTCGCGCACGACCGACTTGGGCGACAGCTGCGCGTCGGCGGCCCACGGATTCGTCTGCCGGTACACCGCGAAGGCGTGGCCGAGCAGCTCCTCGAGCGGCCTGGGGTAGGTGACCTCCTCGAGCAGCTCAATCCGCTCGTCGTACTCGATGCCCTCGGCCTTCATCTGCGCCACGGCCTCGCCCTTGGCCTTGTTCAGCTGGGCGGCCAGGATCTGCCGCGGGTCGTCGAGGGTCGCCTCGATGACGCTCACGACGTCGAGCGCGTACGTCTCCGACGCCGGATCGAGCAGGTCGATGGCCGCGAGGGCGAAGGTAGACAGCGGCTGGTTGAGGGCGAAGTCCGGCGGGAGGTCGACGGTCAGCCGGTACCGCCGGCCGTCGGCGTCCGGGACGTCGAGCCGCTCCAGGACGCCGGCCTGCATCAGCGACCGTGCGATGCCGATCGCCTCCCGGATGTGCTGCAGCTGCTTCCTCCGTGGCTCGTGGTTCTCGGTGAGCAGCCGGCGCATGGCGAGGGACGGGTCGCCGGGCCGGTCGACGACGTCGAGGATCATCGCCGTCGACACGCGCATGTTGCTGGTCAGCTTCTCCGGCTCCGCCTCGATCAGCCGGTTCATCGTCGACTCGCTCCACGGCACCATGCCCTCGGGTGCCTTCTTGCGGACGAGCTTGCGGCGCTTCTTCGGGTCGTCGGACACCTTGGCGAACTGCTTGAGGTTCTCCACCTCGTGCTCCGGCGCCTGGACGACGACCGTTCCGGCGGTGTCGTAGCCGGCCCGCCCGGCGCGGCCGGCGATCTGGTGGAACTCGCGCACCTGGAGCAGCCGGGTGCGGGTGCCGTCGTACTTGGACAGCGCGCTGAAGACGACCGTGCGGATCGGCACGTTGATGCCCACACCGAGGGTGTCGGTGCCGCAGATGACCTTGAGCAGGCCGGCCTGGGCCAGCTGCTCCACCAGCCGCCGGTACTTGGGCAGCATGCCGGCGTGGTGGACGCCGATGCCGTGGCGCACCAGCCGCGACAGCGTCGTCCCGAAGGCGGAGGAGAACCGGAAGCCGCCGATCATCTCGGCGATCGCGGCCTTCTCCTCCTTGGAGCAGACGTTGACGCTCATCAGTGCCTGGGCCCGCTCCAGCGCGGAGGCCTGCGTGAAGTGGACGACGTAGACCGGCGCCTGCTGGGTGTCGAGCAGGTCCTGGATCGTCTCGTGCATCGGCGTCGTCGCGTAGTAGTGGTGCAGCGGCACCGGGCGCTCGGCGTTCGCGACCAGCGCGGTCGGGCGGCCGGTGCGGCGGGTCAGGTCCTCGCGCAGGAACGTGACGTCGCCGAGCGTGGCGCTCATCAGCAGGAACTGGGCCTTCGGCAGCTCCAGCAGCGGCACCTGCCAGGCCCAGCCGCGGTCGGGGTCGCCGTAGAAGTGGAACTCGTCCATGACCACCAGGCCGATGTCGGCGCCCGGCCCCTCGCGCAGCGCGATGTTGGCCAGCACCTCCGCGGTGCAGGCGATGATCGGGGCGTCGTGGTTCACCGCCGCGTCGCCGGTCAGCATGCCGATGTTGGCCGCACCGAAGATCCCGCAGAGGGCGAAGAACTTCTCGCTGACCAGCGCCTTGATGGGGGCGGTGTAGTAGCTGCGCCGTTCCGCCGCGAGCGCCGCGTACAGCGCCCCGGTGGCCACCAGGGACTTGCCCGAGCCCGTGGGCGTCGCCAGGACGACGTTCGCGCCGCTGACCAGTTCGATCAGCGCTTCCTCCTGCGCCGGGTAGAGCACGGTGCCGTTCGACTCGGCCCAGTCCGCGAAGTCGGCGAACAACCGGTCGGCGTCGTCGCCCTTTCCACGCAGGGCGGACAGGTCGGCGGCGTCGTCGAGCAGGGGAGTGGACATCGTGGGCACCAGCGTGCCCGACGCCGGTTCCGTTCCCGCGCAGGTGGTCCGGTTCGACGCGAAGAGCAGGGGTAGGGCGACGGCGTCGTCGAACCGAGGCGCCGAGTCCAGCACCGCAGGAGGTCCCGTGTCCGAGCCCCGTCCCGAGAGCCAGCCCGCGCAGCAGCAGGAACCGCCCGGCGTCCTCGGCGAGATGACGCCGAAGCCCGACCACGGCGAGCAGAGCTACCGCGGCTCCGGACGGCTGACCGGCAAGGCCGCCGTCATCACCGGCGGCGACAGCGGCATCGGCCGAGCCGTCGCCATCGCCTTCGCCCGCGAGGGCGCCGACGTCCTGATCTCGTACCTGAGCGAGCACGACGACGCGAAGGACACCGCGAAGTACGTCGAGGAGGCCGGCCGGAAGTGCGTGCTGGTGGCCGGGGACCTGGCGGACCGGGCGCACGCGAAGACGATCATCCCGAAGGCGGTCGAGGAGTTCGGCACGGTCGACGTCCTCGTCAACAACGCCGCGTTCCAGATGAGCCACGACTCGCTCGACGAGGTCTCCGACGACGAGTGGGACCACACGCTCGCGGTGAACCTCTCGGCGATGTTCACCCTCTGCAAGGACGCCATCCCGCACATGCAGCCCGGCGCCTCGATCATCAACTCGTCGTCGGTCAACTCCGACAACCCCAGCCCGAACCTGGCGCCGTACGCCATGACCAAGGCCGGCATCGCGAACTTCAGCGCCAGCCTCGCGCAGATGCTGGCCGAGAAGGGCATCCGGGTGAACAGCGTCGCGCCGGGCCCGATCTGGACGCCGCTCATCCCCGCGACGATGCCGCCGGAGAAGGTCGAGAGCTTCGGCGAGCAGGTGCCCATGGGCCGCGCCGGTCAGCCCGCCGAGCTCGCGCCGGTCTACGTCATGCTGGCGAGCGACGAGGCGTCCTACGTGAGCGGCGCCCGCATCGCCGTCACCGGCGGCAAGCCGATCCTCTGACGTGCATCGAGATCCGCCGCAGTCCGGTATCCCGGTACCGGAAGACCGGACTGCCGCGGATCTCGGGTGCCGGTCAGGTGAGCGCTGCCGCGATCGCGGCGATGTGCTCGGGCCGGACGCGGCAGCAGCCGCCGACGAGCCGCGCGCCGTCGGCGACCCACGCGGGGACGTCGTCCGGTGAGACGCCGGGCGTCCCGGTCCAGCGGCGGCCGGTGGCGTCCCAGCTCTCGCCGCTGTTCGGATAGACGACGCCCGGCTTCCCCGCGCGCGCCGCGGCCTCGATCGACGGGACGACGACGTCGGGCGCGGTGCAGTTCGCGCCGACGGCGATGACCGCGTCCACGCCGGCCGCCATCGCGTACACGTCGGCGGCCCGCTCGCCGCGGCGCGTGCGCGCGACGCCGTCGTCGTCCAGGACCGTGGTGAGCGACAGCCACACCGGCACGCCGAGCGCGTCGGCCTCGGCGATCAGCGCCTCGGCCTCGGCCGCGGCGGGCACGGTCTCGCAGGCCAGCACGTCGGCCCCGGCCTCCGCGAGCAGTTCCATGCGCGGCCGGTGGAAGGCCCGCAGCTCCCGGACGCCGATCCGGTCCACGTACGCGCCCGAGTACTCGGAGCCGTCGGCCAGCATCGCTCCATAGGGCCCGACGGAGCCGGCGACCCAGCCCTCGCCCTGCCCCTCCCGGGCCAGCGCCACCGACGACGCGATCAGCCTGCGCGCCTCGTCGGCCTCCACCCCGGCCGCGCCGAAGCCCTCGACGGTCGCCTGGTAGCTGGCCGTCGTCGCCACCTGGGCCCCGGCCTCGGCGAAGGCGCGGTGCGCGGCCACGATCGCCGCGGGGTCGTCGCGCAGCAGCCGCGCCGACCACAGTGCGGAGGAGACGTCCGAGCCTCGCGCCTCCAGTTCGGTGGACAACCCGCCGTCGAGGACGACGGGCCGCGCGGCGAGGGCCTCGGAGAGGGAACGCATGACGCCCATCCTCCCGCGGTACAGGGCAGCCCATGGTCTTCATCTGGAGCAGCGGCTGGGGCCCCCGCCGCCGGCGCCGCGGGTTCGGCCCGCGCTACGGGCCCGGCTACGGTCCGCCGCCCGGCTACGGCTACGGCCCGGGGTACGGCAGGGGCTACGGCCGCTACGGCCGGGGGTATGGCGGGGGCGGCGGCTCCTGCCTGCGCGACCTGCTGTTCCTCAACGCGGGCTGCTGCCTGGCGGAGAGCCTGGGCTGCGGCGGTGACGCCCTTCTTCTTGCGCCCTCGACGATCCGGACGGTCCGTGCGGCGCGAACGGGGGACCGGGGTCGGATCGCCGATCGGCTGATCGCCGCCGTGCGCGTCTACCAGCGGGACATCAGCCCGAAGCGGCCGCCGGTCTGCCGGTTCGAACCGACCTGCTCCGCCTACGCCGTCGAGGCGCTGGAGAACCACGGCGCCCGCCGCGGGTCCTGGCTCACCGTCCGGCGCCTGCTGCGCTGCCGCCCCGGCGCCAGAGGGGGCGCCGACCCGGTGCCGGCCGTCGCCTGATCGGGCACCGGCCCGCGCCCGCGGTGGTGCAGGCCGCAGACTGACCGCATGGCGGCGACCGACGACCCGTCCGGCGACCTGCCCGTCGCCGGCTCAGTCGTGGTGCCCGCGGCGGCCCTGAGCTGGCGGTTCTCCAGGTCGTCCGGGCCCGGCGGGCAGGGGGTGAACACGGCCGACTCGAGGGTCGAGCTGTCGGTCGCCCCGCTGGACCTCCCCGGCCTGACCGAACAGCAACAGCAGCGGCTGGCCGGCCGGCTGGGCAGCCGACTGGTCGACGGGATCCTCACGATCGTCGCGAGCGAGCACCGGCAGCAGCTGCGCAACCGGCAGGCCGCCCGGGAGCGGCTGGCGGCCGTGCTGCGTGCGGCCCTCGCGCCGCCGCCGCCGAGCCGGCGTCGGACCAAGCCCACCCGGGGCTCGCAGGAGCGCCGCATCGAGGCGAAGAAGCAGCGCGGTCAGCTCAAGAAGCAGCGCCGCTCCTGGGACTGACGCGACCGCCCTCCACCCGCCGACGCATGATCATGCATCGTCGTGCATACTTCTCCATGTGTCCAAGGTGCTCACTTCTCTGCCGGTCGGCGAACGCGTCGGGATCGCCTTCTCGGGCGGCCTCGACACCTCGGTGGCGGTCGCGTGGATGCGCGACAAGGGGGCGGTGCCCTGCACCTACACCGCGGACATCGGCCAGTACGACGAGCCCGACATCGCCTCCGTTCCCGGCCGGGCCACGGCCTACGGGGCCGAGATCGCCCGCCTGGTCGACGCCCGCGCGGCCCTCGTCGAGGAGGGCCTGGCCGCCATGACCTGCGGCGCGTTCCACGTCCGGTCCGGCGGGCGCAGCTACTTCAACACCACCCCGCTCGGGCGGGCGGTCACCGGCACGCTGCTGGTGCGCGCCATGCTCGAGGACGACGTCCAGATCTGGGGTGACGGCTCCACCTTCAAGGGCAACGACATCGAGCGGTTCTACCGCTACGGCCTGCTGGCCAACCCGTCCCTGCGGATCTACAAGCCGTGGCTGGACGCCGACTTCGTCACCGAGCTCGGCGGCCGCAAGGAGATGTCGGAGTGGCTGGTCGCCCATGGCCTGCCCTACCGGGACAGCACCGAGAAGGCGTACTCCACCGACGCGAACATCTGGGGCGCCACGCACGAGGCCAAGACCCTCGAGCACCTGAACACCGGCATCGAGACCGTCGAGCCGATCATGGGCGTGCGCTTCTGGGACCCCGCCGTCGAGATTCCCAGCGAGGACGTCACGATCGGCTTCGCGCAGGGCCGGCCGGAGACGATCAACGGCAAGGAGTTCTCCTCCGCCGTCGACCTGGTCATGGAGGCCAACGCGATCGGCGGCCGGCACGGCCTGGGCATGTCCGACCAGATCGAGAACCGCATCATCGAGGCCAAGAGCCGCGGCATCTACGAGGCGCCGGGGATGGCCCTGCTGCACATCGCCTACGAGCGGCTGGTCAACGCGATCCACAACGAGGACACCCTCGCCGCCTACCACAGCGAGGGACGGCGACTGGGCCGGCTGATGTACGAGGGCCGGTGGCTCGACCCCCAGTCGCTGATGCTGCGGGAGTCGCTGCAGCGCTGGGTCGGGATGGCGGTCACCGGCGAGGTGACCCTGCGGCTGCGGCGCGGCGAGGACTACTCGATCCTCGACACCACGGGGCCGGCGTTCAGCTACCACCCGGACAAGCTCTCCATGGAGCGCACCGAGGACTCGGCGTTCGGGCCGGTCGACCGGATCGGTCAGCTGACCATGCGCAATCTCGACATCGCCGACTCGCGCGCCAAGCTCGAGCAGTACGCCGCGCTCGGCATGGTCGGCGGAGCGCAGCCGGTGGCGATCGGGGCCGCGCAGGCGGCCGCGACCGGCCTGATCGGGGCGATGCCCGAGGGCGGCGCCGAGGTGATCGCCTCGCGCGGCCTGGTGCCCGCCGACGAGGAGCTGCTGGACCGGGCCGCGATGGAGGCAGGCACCGATTAAGGACCCCGCTGCCCCCCGCCGCTCGCAGGCTCGCGACGGGCCCCTGCAGCGGGGCCGCCTCAGCCCAGCGCCGCCTCGGCCAGCAGGTCGACCTGCGTCGGGTCGCCCACCGTCGGGTCGAGGATCAGTTCATCGACCCCGGCCTCCGCGAATGCGGCGACGACCTCCCTGATGGCCTCCGCCGACCGGTGTGCGCCGTCGGCGATCATCCCGGCGTACTCGCCCAGGAACCGTAGTAGTCAAGCAGTAGTCGCGCGACCGGTCCTGGGTGTCGCCCAGGCCGAAGTAGTTCAGCGCCACGATGCGCGGGGAGCCCTCGCGGCCGGCGTCCCGCCACGCCGCTCGCACGCGCTCGACGAACGGGGCGACCGCCTGCGGAGGCACGCCACCCGCCGTCCAACCGATGCCGTACTCGATCGTCCGCCGGACGGCGGCGTCGGACGCCCCGCCGATCATGATCGGCACGGGCCGCGCCCCGTCGGGGACTACCGGCGGGCTGTCGTCGGCCAGCGGCTCGCCGGCGAAGGCCCGTCGCAGTTCTGCCAGCTGTTCGTCGAACCGGCGCCCGCGGGTGGCGAAGTCCTGACCGGTGATCGCGTAGTCGTCGGGCCGGCCGCCGGTGGCCACGCCGAGGACGAGCCGCCCGCCGGTCAGCTCGTGCACCGAGGCGGCCTGCTTGGCCGGTTCGGCGGTGCTGCGGGTCGGTGCGAGCAGGATGTTCGACATGAGGCCGATGCGTTCGGTCACCGCGCCGGCGGTGGCCAGCACCGTCAGCTCCTCGTAGCTGGGATAGGCCACCCGGCCGATCGTGCCGAGGGTGGAGAACCCCGCGGCCTCCGCCCGCCGCGCCCACTCCAGCAGCTGCGGGCCTGTGGTGCCCCGGACGCTGTTCGGGATGCCGATGCCGATGCCGATGCCGATGTCCACGGCGCCTTCTCTCGTCAGGACGACGTCCAGCCGGTCCACCGGTGGACGGTGACCACGACGAGCGGCCCGGACGGCGGCTCGTCGCGGTACTGCGGGAACCGCTGCACGAGCGCCTGGATTCCGGGGTGCCCGGCGGGCGCGTCGACGACCTCCGCCACGCCGTCGGCTCGCACCCACCACAACCGACGCCAGTCGTCCTCGTAGTGGTCCACGAGCAGGGCGCAGCGGGGTTCGCCGCGCACGTTCGCCAGGCGCTGCAGGTCCGTCGAGCGCTTCGGCTTCGCGTCGACGGCCGAGAAGATCGTGTCGCCGACGAGGGCGAATACCACCGGGACGACGTGCGGTCCGCCGTCCTGCCGCACCGTCGACAAGCGGGCCACCGGGCTCGAGGCGAACCTGACGCGCAGCTCGTCGGTCTCCATCCCACCGTCCTATCGCAGGGAGGTCAGCCTGCTCTCCAGGAAGGCCCGTTCGGCCTCGTTGCCGGTCAGCGCGAGGGCGGCCTCGTACGCCTGCCGCGCCTCGTCGGTGCGGCCCAGCCGCCGGAGCAGGTCGGCCCGGACGGCGTGGAACATGCGGTGCCGGCCGAGATCCAGCTCGTCGACCAGCGCCAGGGCCGTCGCCGGTCCGGACACCTCGGCGACGGCGACCGCGCGGTGGAGCGCCACCACGGGGGACGGCGCCAGCACCAGGAGCTGGTCGTAGAGCGCGACGATCTGGCCCCAGTCGGTGTCGGCCGCCGTGGGGGCATCGGTGTGCACCGCATTGATCGCGGCCTGCACCTGGTACGGGCCCGGCCGGTTGCGCCGCAGGCACCGCCCCACCAGCGCGTGGCCCTCGGCGATCATCGCGGAGTCCCAGAGCGAGCGGTCCTGATCGGCCAGGAGCACCAGCCCGCCGCCCGGACCGGTGCGGGCGGCGCGGCGGGCGTGGGTGAGCAGCATCAGCGCGAGCAGACCGGCGACCTCCGGCTCGTCGGGCATCAGCTCGGCCAGCAGGCGGCCCAGCCGGATCGCCTCCGCGCAGAGGTCCTCCCGGACCAGCCGGTCGCCCGAGGTCGCGTCGTGGCCCTCGGTGAAGACCAGGTAGATCACGGCCAGGACGGGGCGCAGCCGGTCGGGCAGCTCGGCCTCCCGGGGCACCCGGTACGGGATGCGGGCGTCGCGGATCTTGCCCTTCGCCCGCACCAGCCGCTGGGCCATGGTCGCCTCCGGCACGAGGAACGCTGTGGCGATCTCCCCTGTCGTCAGCCCGCCGAGCAGGCGCAGCGTCAGCGCCACCTGGGCCGGCACGGCCAGCGCCGGGTGGCAGCAGGTGAAGATCAGGCGGAGCCGGTCGTCGCGCACGGGCCCCTCCTCGGGTGGCGGCTCGTCGTCGCGCAGCAGCGCGGCCTGCCGGTGGCGGTCGGCGCGCGTGGACTCGCGGCGCAGCCGGTCGATGGCCCGGTTGCGGGCCGTGGTGACGATCCAGCCGGCCGGGCTCGGCGGCACGCCGTCCACCGGCCACCGCTGGACGGCGGTCAGGAACGCGTCCTGCACCGCCTCCTCGGCGGCGTCGATGTCGCCGAGGAGGCGGACGAGGACCGCGACCGCGCGCCCGTAGTTCTCGCGGAAGACCCGCTCGATCTCCGGGACGGGAGCCGTCGGACCAGGCACGGTCAGAAGCGCTCGCGGAACGGACGCACCTCGATCGGCAGGGTGCTCGCGAGCGCGGTGCGCCGGCCCCACTCGAGCGCGGCGTCGAGGTCGGGGACGTCGATCACCGTGATCCCGCCCAGGTGTTCCTTGCCCTCGGCGTAGGGCCCGTCGGTGACGACCACCTCGCCGTCCTCCGGGCGCAGCACCGTCGATGCATCCGGGTCGTGGAGGCCGCCGGCGAACACCCAGGAGCCCTGCGCCTGCAGCTCCTCGCGAATCGCGTCCAGGTCGGCCATCACCTTGCCCAGTACCTCCGGGCCGGGAGCCGGTCCCACCGGCTGGTGCATCGCCAGCATGTAAAGAGCCATGTCGTCCTCCTCGGGTCGGCGCCGGCCTCCTGCCGGCTGCTCACCCCCTGTACGAACGGGCCGCCGGCAGATCGACAGGACCGGAGGAAGAATCTCAGCTGACCATCTGGTCAGGTGGTCCACCTGCGCCGTTCCGGGTTCAGCCCTCTCCCTCGAGCCGTTCCTTCAGGTTCTGGTAGCTGCGGGGCGCTTGCTTCGCGGCGATCCTGCGGACCTGAGGCACCAGGAGCCTCCCGATGCCCGGGCCGTCGAAGTCCAGGGCGAACCTCACCCGCGACGCCTCCCCGTTCCGGACCGGCGAGACGGTAATGCGGGCGTGCGCCCTGATCGGCCCCTCCACGGCATGAGCCGCCCAGCTCCGGGGGCTCTCCAACTCGGTGATCTCCTGGACCTGGCTGAACTCCGTCCGGGCGATCCGCCGTGTGGTCACGAACCGTGAACCCACCGTGGGCGGGTCGTCGTCCTCCCACCGTGCACTGCGGACGTCCCCCTGCCACTCGGCAAAGCGTGCGGGGTCGGTGACGTAGGAGAACACGACGTCCGGCGGCCGCTCGATCTCGATGTCGTGCACGATCGGTGCCATGTCTCCTGCTCCTGTCACATCGGGGTGCCGGTATCCGTCGCTCTCATGACGGAACGCGCGAACAGGATGTGACCGATGGACGGACGGGAACCTCTGACGGCCGACTTCGAGGCCCACCGGGGCCGCCTGAGAGCGGTGGCCTACCGGATGCTGGGCTCGCTCACGGAGGCCGACGACGCCGTACAGGAGACCTGGCTGCGGCTGGACCGCTCGGACACCCGCGACGTCGCGAACCTCGGTGGCTGGCTGACAACCGTGGTCGGGCGGGTATGCCTCGACATGCTGCGTGCCCGGACCTCACGCGGTGAGGTTCCCCTGTCCCGGCTGCCCGACCCGGTGATCAGCAGGGGAGAGCACGTCGACCCGGAGCACGAGGCTCTGCTGGCCGACTCGGTCGGCCTGGCGCTGCTCGTCGTCCTCGACACGCTCGAGCCGGCCGAACGGCTCGCGTTCGTCCTGCACGACGCGTTCGGCGTTCCCTTCCGCGAGATCGCGGCCCTCGTGTCACGCACCCCGGCCGCGACCAGACAGCTCGCCAGCCGGGCCCGCCGCCGCGTCCGTCAGGCGGACGTGGAACCCGATGCCGACCCGTCCACGCAGCGGCTGGTGGTCGAGGCGTTCCTGGCCGCAGCACGGCGAGGGGATTTCGACGCACTCGTCGCGCTGCTCGACCCCGGTGTCCTGGTACGTGCGGACACCGGCCGGCCGCCCGTGCGCGTGATCCGCGGTGCGAGCAGCGTCGCCGGGAACGCGCTCACCTTCTCGCGGGCGGCCGTGGGCGCCCGTCTGGCGCTGGTGAACGGATCCACCGGGATCATCGCCAGGGCGGACGGGCGACCCTTCTCGGTGATGGGCTTCACCGTCCGTCTCGGCCGGATCGTGCAGATCGACATCCTCACCGACGCCGCGCGGCTCCGCCGACTCGACCCGGCGCCGGACGGGACGAGCCGCGGGTAGGCCGGATCGGCAGGTCCGCGGAGCGTCTCAGCGCGGGAGAGGCTGCCGCACCAGCACCCAGAGCGGGAGCTCGTCGTCCGCCGTCCGCAGTTCGGCGGTCACCTCGAAGCCGAAGCCGCGCAGGAACCGGACGTTCGCCCAGGAGAAGACGGCGGTCGCGGCGAGGGCGCCGTCCGCGTCGCAGCCCAGCAGCGCCGGCGCCAGCACCGCCGCCGCCAGCCCGCGCCGGCGGGAGCTGGGCCGTACGCCCAGGTGGGCCAGCCACCAGTGCGGCCCAGCGGGGCGCTCCCTCGCCACCAGCTCGGTGGTCCCCGCGACCGCCGGCCACCGGTCGCCCGAGAGGTAGGGCAGCTCACGGGACAGCGCCGCCCGGACGTCGGCCGGGGGAGTGGCGCCGGGCGGCTCCCATCCGGCGACCGCGGCGACGTCGTCGGTCACCCACGCCGAACCGGTGGACACACCGCGGTGGCCGGCGTCGAGCTCGTGCAGCCGGGTCAGCCGCTGCATCCGGCCGTCGTCGGGCAGCGCCCAGCGGGTCCAGCGGGAGTCGGCCAGGGCGACGGTGAGGGTGGCCGCGATCGACGGCACGTCCCGCTGCTCGGCGAGGCGGACGTCGGGCGCCTCCTCGTCCGGGTCGTCGACCCGGCGGATCGTGGGGCCCGGGGTCACCCCGGCATTCGACCACGCGGCTCCCGCACAGCCGCTCGGAGCCCGGTGTGAGGACGACGGAACGCAGCGTTGACGCCGGTGCCCCTGTCGGGAAACGACCACAACAGACCCTCGGTGCATGCCCGCCGCCGCCCTTCCCGACCCCGCCGTCCGCGGTGTCGGCATGTCGCGGACGACGCCGACCCACTGCCCGTACTGCTCCCTGCAGTGCGGGATGAACGTCACCGCAGGCGACCGCCCGGCCACCCTCGTGCCGGCCGACTTCCCGACCAACAGGGGCGGCCTGTGTTCCAAGGGGTGGTCGTCGACCGAGCTGCTCGACCACCCCGAGCGGCTGCTCCGCCCCCTGGTCCGGGCGACCCCGGGCGACCGCACCAGCCCCCTCGTCGAGTCGACCTGGGACGACGCCCTCGGCCGGCTGGTCGACGCGATCGAGCGCACCCAGGCCAGGTACGGCCGCGACGCCGTCGGCTGTTTCGGCGGCGGGTCGCTCACCAACGAGCAGGCCTACCAGTTCGGCAAGTTCGCCCGGGTCGCCCTGCGCACCAGCGCCATCGACTACAACGGCCGCTTCTGCATGTCCTCGGCCGCTGGCGCCGCCAACCGGGCGTTCGGGCTCGACCGCGGCATGCCCTTCCCGCTCTCCGACATCGCCGCGGCCGACGTCGTCGTCCTGGTGGGCAGCAACCCGGCCGACACCATGCCGCCGGCGATGCAGTACTTCGACGAGGGCCGCGCGCGCGGCGCCCAGCACGTCGTGGTCGACCCCCGCCGCACCAGTACGGTCAAGAACGCCGAGCTGCACCTGCAGCCGCTGCCCGGCACCGACCTCGCCCTGGCCAACGGGCTGCTGCACATCGCGCTGGCCGAGGGGCTGGTCGACGAGGAGTACGTCGCGGCGCGCACGACCGGGTTCGACGCCGTGAAGGAGGGCGTCGCCGCCTACTGGCCCGACCGGGTCGAGCGGCTCACCGGCGTCCCGGTGGAGCAGCAGCGGCGCACGGTCTTCGCCCTCGCCCGGGCCCAGAAGGCGATCATCCTCACCGCCCGCGGCGCCGAGCAGCACCGCAGCGGCACCGACACGGCGCAGGCGTGGATCAACCTGGCGCTGGCTCTCGGCCTGCCGGGCCGCCCCGGCAGCGGCTGGGGAACGGTCACCGGGCAGGGCAACGGGCAGGGTGGCCGCGAGCACGGGCAGAAGGCCGACCAGCTGCCCGGCTACCGGTCGCTCACCGACCCGGCCGCCCGCGCGCACGTCGCCGCCGTCTGGGGCATCGACCCGGACGACCTGCCGATGCCCGGGAAGTCGGCCTTCGAGCTGCTCGACGCGCTCGGCACCGACGGCGGCGTGTGCACGCTGCTCGTCCTCGCCTCCAACGTCGCCGTCTCCGCGCCCGACGCGCGTCGCGTGATGAGCCGGTTGCTCGACCTGGACTTCCTGGCCGTCAGCGACTTCTTCCTCTCCGAGACCGCTGAGCTCGCCGACGTCGTCCTGCCCAGCGCCATGTGGGCGGAGGAGGACGGCACGATGACCAACGTCGAGGGCCGGGTGATCCGGCGCCGGAAGGCGCTCGATCCGCCCGCCGGCGTCCTCGACGACCTCCAGCTGCTGGCCACCCTGGCCGGGCGGCTCGGCGCCGGGCACCTCTTCAGCGGCGACCCGGAGGCCGTCTTCGAGGAGCTGCGCCGGGCCAGCGCCGGGGGAGTGGCCGACTACTCGGGCATCAGCTACCGCCGGATCGACGACGAGCAGGGCGTGTTCTGGCCGTGCCCGGCGCCCACCCACCCCGGGACACCGCGGCTGTTCGCCGACCGGTTCGCCACCCCCGACGGCCGGGCCCGCTTCCTCCGGGTCGAGCAGGTCGACGCGCACGAGCGTCCCGACGCCGACTACCCCTACGTCCTCACCACCGGGCGGGTGCTCGCCCAGTACCAGTCGGGCACCCAGACCCGCCGCACCCGCAGCCTCCAGATGATCGCGCCCACTCCGCGAGCCGAGCTGCACCCCGACCTTGCCCGCAGGCTCGGCATCGGCGCCGACGACGTCGTCGAGCTGACCACCCGCCGCGGCCGGGCGAGGTTCCACGCGCACGTCACCGACGCGATCCGGCCCGACGTCGTCTTCGCCCCGTTCCACTGGGGCGGCGGCTCCAGCGCCAACGCGCTCACCGACCCGGCCCTCGACCCCACCAGCCGCATGCCCGCCTTCAAGACCTGCGCGGTCGCCGTCGCCCGCGTCGGCGGACCCGCCGAACTGATCCCGCCCCCCGCCGCCGCCACCCAGCCGCAGCCGCGGCCGCACGAACGGCCCACGACCCCCGAGCCCCGGCAGCCCTCCCGGACTAGGAGCACCCGCGTGAAGAGCACCCCCCGGTTCCTGCAAGGCGTCTACCCGATCGCGGGGGAGGGGCTCTCCAAGCCCGGCCCCGTCGACCCGGCGCTGAAGTACACCGTCCCGAACGGGCTGTCCGCGCAGGCGTTGTACTTCCGGGGCGGCAACTCCACCGCGGAGCTGGTCTACGTCCTGCTGCTGCGCGACGGCGAGCCGATGCGGTGGTTCCCGATCGGCGCGAAGGGCGACGTGCACGTGCCGCTGCGGGTGGTCGAGGACCTGCCCGGCGGGACCGTCGTCGAGCTGCACGCCGCGGCGCCCGAGGGCGTCGCCGGCGAGCTCGTCGTCGACCTCGGGCTGGTGGAGGTCTGATGACAGCCATCCTCGGTGGCCGCCCGGAAGGCCTCACGTCCCTGCATCTCGACGACGACGACCTCGACACCCGCTCGCGGCTGGTGGTCGTGGGCAACGGGATGGCCGGCGCCCGCTTCGTCGAGGAGGTGCTCGAGCGCGGCGGCGGCGAGCAGTTCCGGATCACCGTCCTCGGCGACGAGCCGCACGGCAACTACAACCGGATCATGCTGTCGCCGGTGCTGGCCGGCGAGGAGCACGAGGACGACATCGTGCTCAACAGCCACGACTGGTACGCCGACAACGGCGTCACCCTCCGGGCCGGTGTCCGGGCCGAGCGGATCGACACCGCCGCCAAGCTGCTCCACGCCTCCGACGGCACCGCGATCGCGTACGACCACCTGGTGCTGGCGACCGGCAGCTACTCGTTCATCCCGCCGATGAAGGGCGTCCGCACCGACGACGGCGAGCTCCTGCCCGGCGTCTACGGCTTCCGCACCATCGACGAGACCCGCGCCATGCTCGACGCCGTCGGCCGGTGCCGGCGTGCCGTCGTCATGGGCGGCGGGCTGCTCGGCCTGGAGGCGGCCCGCGCGCTGCAGGGCCACGGTCTGCACGTCGAGCTCGTGCACGCCATGCCGTACCTGATGAACATGCAGCTCGACGCCGAGGCCGGCGCGATCCTCAAGCGGAGCGTCGAGTCGCTCGGCATCACCGTGCACCTCGACGTGTTCGCCACCGACGTCTTCGGCGACGGCCACGTCGAGGGGGTCGGGCTGGCCGACGGACAGCGGATCGACGCCGACCTGCTCGTCGTCGCCGCCGGCGTGCGGCCCAGCACCGACATCGCCGTCCGCTCCGGGCTCGAGGTGGAGCGCGGCATCGTCGTCGACGACCAGCTGCGCACCGACGACCCCGACGTGTACGCCATCGGCGAGTGCGCGCAGCACCGCGGCGAGGTGTACGGCCTGGTGGCCCCGGCGTGGGAGCACGCGAAGGTGCTCGCCGACGTCCTCACCGGCACCGACCCGGACGCCGAGTACCACGGCAGCCGGACGGCGACCAAGCTCAAGGTCGCCGGCGTCGACGTCGCCGTCATGGGCATCAACACCCCGGAGCGGGACGACGACGAGTTCCTGGTGATCTCCGAGCCCCGACGTGGTGTCCACCTCTCGGTGGTGATCCGCGACGACAAGCTGGTCGGCGCCACGCTGCTCGGCGACACCCGCAAGGTCGCGTTCCTCACCCAGGCGTTCGACCGCGGCGCGCCGCTGCCGGAGGAACGCATCCGGCTGCTGGTCGACCTCTCGGACGGTGCGGAGGAGGTGGGCGTCGCGGAGATGCCGGCCGCCACCCAGGTCTGCAACTGCAACGGCGTCACCAAGGGGGCGATCTGCGGTGCGGTGGCCGACGGATGCGGCAGCGTCGGGGCGGTCATGGATGCCACCCGCGCCGGCAAGGGCTGCGGCTCGTGCAAGTCGCTGGTCAAGCAGATCGTCGAGTGGGCCGCCGACGGCGACGTGACCGAGGACCCGTCGGCGTCCTGGTACGTGCCGGGCATCCCGATGGCCAAGCCCGAGCTCATCGCCGCCATCCGCGCGCAGGACCTGCGCAGCGTCTCCGCCGTCTTCGCGGCGCTCGCACCGGGCGGCAAGGAGGACGCGAAGTCGAAGATGGGCCTCACCTCGCTGCTCAAGATGCTCTGGGGCGTCGACTTCGTCCCCGAGAAGGACGGCGAGTTCATCAACGACCGCGTGCACGCCAACATCCAGCGCGACGGCACGTTCTCCGTCGTCCCGCAGATGAAGGGCGGCGTGACCACCCCCGCCCAGCTGCGCCGGATCGCCGACGTCGCCGAGAAGTACGAGGTCCCGATGGTGAAGGTCACCGGCGGCCAGCGGATCGACCTGCTCGGGGTCCGCAAGGAGGACCTGCCGGCGATGTGGGACGACCTCGGCATGCCGTCGGGCTACGCCTACGGCAAGAGCTTCCGCACCGTGAAGACCTGCGTGGGCAGCGACTTCTGCCGGTTCGGTCTCGGCGACTCCACCCAGCTCGGCATCGACCTCGAGACGCGGTTCCAGGGCATCGAGAGCCCGGCGAAGATGAAGCTCGCCGTCGTCGGCTGCCCGCGCAACTGCGCCGAGGCCTACGTGAAGGACGTCGGCGTCGTCGCGGTCGGCAACGGCCGGTGGGAGGTCTACGTCGGCGGCGCCGCCGGGGCCTCGGTGCGCAAGGGCGACCTGCTGGCGACCGTCGGCTCGCCGGAGGAGGTGCTCACCCTCACCGGACGGTTCCTGCAGTACTACCGCGAGAACGCGAACTGGCTGGAGCGCACCTACGACTTCGTGCCCCGGGTCGGGCTGGACCACCTGAAGTTCGTGCTGCTTGAGGACGGCGAGGGCATCTGCGCCGACCTCGATGCCGGGATCCAGCGCTCGATCGACGCCTACACCGACCCCTGGGGACAGGACGCGAAGGAGCCGGCCACCCCCGGCCAGTTCCGCCCGTCCCTCCCGCTCATCCCTCTGCCGAAGGTGCCCGTCCGATGAGCCTCACCGACCTGACCGAGACCACGACCGTCGCGTCCACGGGCCCGAAGGCCTACACCGTCGGCATGGTCGACGACGTCCCGCCGGGGGAGGGGCGGGCCTTCGTCGCGGGTGGTGAGCAGGTCGCGGTCTTCCGGCTGCGGAACGGCTCGCTGCACGCCACGCAGGCGGCCTGCCCGCACGCCGGCGGTCCGCTCGCCGACGGGCTGACCGATGTCGACGTGCTCGTCTGCCCGTTGCACCAGTACGCCTACCGGTGGTCCGACGGCGCCTCCACGAACGGCGGCAGCCCGATCCGCACGTTCCGGGTGCGCGAACGCGACGGCTACCTCGTCGTCGAGAAATAGGACCCCGTCCCCCTAGGCCCGCCTGCAGGGGCCCGCTGCGAGCTTGCGAGCGGTGGGGGGCAGGCGGGTCCTTTTTCAGTCGCCGGAGAGGTTCGCGACACCCATGGGTGCGCGGGCGTCGAGGGTGTCGCCGCCGGGGTCGAGGACCTCGACGGTGGCGAGGTTGTCCGGCATGGGCACGACGGCCACCCCGTCCACCATCGGGTGGCTGCCGAGCACCTGACCCTGTGCGTCCAGCACGCGTGCCGTGATCGCCTCCGGTGGACCGACGACGATGAGCCGCTCACCGACGTCCGGCGGATCCGCCGGCGGCGCGGACGAGCAGTGCAGCACCACGACCAGCTGCTCGACAGGGGCGGCGGCGCGGAGCTCGGAGCCACAGAGGACGCCGA
>DATHAK010000036.1:0-5153 GCA_035296685.1 Blastococcus sp. | reverse complement strand
GGCGCTGACCGGCGACGTCGAGGGCGCGGGCGTGGCCTGGGGGCCGACGATCCTGGCGACGGTCATCGCCTTCGCGGTGGGGCTCACCGTGATCGCCTGGCTGCTGCGCTACCTGGACCGGGGGAGCTTCACGCCCTTCGTGGTCTACCGCGTGCTGCTCGGCCTGACGGTCCTCGCACTGGTGGCCGCCGGGGTCCTCGACCCGGTCTGAGCCCGTTCCCGCTGGTCGGCCGCTTAGGCTCCGGGGTCGTGAGCACCGTCATCCTCCTGCGGCACGGCCGGACGACGGCCAACACCGGCGGCGTGCTCGCCGGCTGGACACCGGGCGTGCAGCTCGACGACACCGGCACCCAGCAGGTGCGCGCGGTGGCGGAGCGGCTGGCGAAGGTGCCGCTCGCGGCCGTGGTCAGCAGCCCGCTCGAGCGTTGCCGGCAGACCGCCGACTGGGTGGTCGCGGGACGCGAGCTCGCCGTGCAGACGGACGACCGGCTGGGCGAGGCGAAGTACGGCGACTGGACCGGCCGGACCATCAAGGAGCTGGTCAAGGAGCCGCTCTGGAAGGTCGTCCAGCAGCACCCGTCGGCCGCGGTCTTCCCCGGGGCGGACGGCGAGGGCCTGGCGCAGACGCAGGCGCGCGCGGTCTCCGCCGTCCGCGCCTGGAACGCCACCCTCGGGCCCGAGGCCGTGTGGCTGGCCTGCAGCCACGGCGACGTGATCAAGGCGATCCTGGCCGACGCGCTCGGTCTGCACCTCGACCAGTTCCAGCGGATCGTCGTCGACCCGGCCTCGATCTCGGTCGTCACCTACACCGACACCCGGCCGTTCGTCGTCCGGATGAACGACTCCGGTGGCGACGTGTCCGCGCTGATCCCGCCGCGGCGCAAGGGCCGGCGTCGCAAGCCCTCGTCGGACGCCGTCGTGGGCGGCGGGGCCGGCACGACCGCCTGACCTGCTGGTGTCGTCCCCGGCTCCGGTCTGCCCGCCCGCGTAACCTGGGCGCGTGCCCCGTCAGGTCCATCTCTTCGACCGCCCGTCCCGGTTCGTCGCCGGCACCGTGGGTCAGCCCGGGGACCGCACCTTCTACCTGCAGGCCTCCGACGAGAGCGGTCGTACGGTCAGCGTCGCGCTGGAGAAGACGCAGGTGCAGGTCCTGGCCGACCGGATGAACGAGCTGCTCGACGAGGTCTCCACCCGGGCCAACACCGTCATCCCGCCCGACGCCGACGTCGACGACCTGGAGCCGCTCGCGGCCCCGATCGACGAGGAGTTCCGGGTGGCGGCCATGGGCCTGGCCTGGGACGGCAGCGAGGAGGCCGTCGTGGTGGAGGCCGTGGCCGCCACCGACGAGCCCATCGACGAGGACGCCATCCTGTCCGACAGCGAGGAGGGCCCCGACGCGCTGCGCGTGACCATCACCCCGATGGCCGCGCGCGCGTTCATCGCCCGGGCCCGACGCGTGGTGGCCGCCGGGCGCCCGCCGTGCCCGCTGTGCTCGCTGCCCCTCGACCCCGCCGGCCACGTCTGCCCGCGGCAGAACGGCTACCGCCGCTGAGCGGCGGCTCGTCCATGAGCGAGCAACCCGTCGGACCCGACCTGCACCCGCCGGCGGACGACGCCGAGGCACTGCAGCTGCTGCGCGAGGGCGTCATCGACCTCGAGGGGCGGCTGCTGGACGCCTCCAACGTGACCCTGGTCGGCACCGTCACCTGCGGCCCCCTCGTCGGTGAGTGCGTCTACAAGCCGGTCGCGGGGGAGCGCCCGCTCTGGGACTTCCCCGACGGCACGCTCGCCGGCCGCGAGATCTCGGCGTTCCTCGTGTCCGAGGCCACCGGCTGGGGGGTCGTGCCGCCGACCGTCCTGCGGGAGGGGCCGTTCGGGCCGGGCATGGTGCAGCTGTGGGTGGACGGCGACGAGGCCGTCGACCTGGCGGCGTTCGTGCGGCGCGACGAGCCGGCGCTGCGGCGGATGGCGGTGTTCGACGCGGTGGTGAACAATGCCGACCGCAAGGGCGGGCACATCATCCCGACGCCGGGTGGCCACGTGTACGGCGTCGACCACGGCATCTGCTTCTCCGTCGAGCCGAAGCTGCGCACCCTGCTGTGGCGCTGGGCGGGCAAGCCACTGCCCGCGGAGGCGCTGGAGGTCCTGGAGCGGCTCGGGGACGAGCTGTGCGGCGACCTGGGGGAGCAACTCCACGAGCACCTGACCCGCCGCGAGGTGGCGTGCACCCAGCGGCGGGTGGCGGAGCTGCTCCGCACCCGCCGGCACCCCGAGCCCAGCGGCGAGTGGCCCGCCCTGCCCTGGCCGCCCTTCTGAGCCCACCTGTGGAAAACGCAGGTCGTCTCGTCGGCAGGCCGATCTAGCCTCCCGCCATGACGCATCGGTCACGCCTGTCGATCCTGTTGCTCGACCTCCCGCCGGAGCACCACGTCGCCGGCACCCACTTCTGGGCGGGAGCCACCGGCCGCCCGGCCGAGCCCGACCACACCGACGAGGACTGGGCGTCGCTCGGTTCCTTCGCCGACGGATGGCACGTGGAGATCCAGCGCACCGGCGAGGGCACTCCGCCGCGGTGGCACGTCGACATCGAGACCGACGACATCCCCTCTGAGGTGGAGCGCCTGGAGGCCCTCGGCGCGACGCGGCACCGCGACATGGGGTCCTTCTGGCAGATGCTCGATCCGGCCGGACTGGTGTTCTGCGTCGTCGGCGTCCAGACCGGCGAGGCGTTCGCGCGCTACGCAGTGAGCTGGCCGTGAGTCCGAAGAGGAAGAGAAGGAGGACGCGGCGCGCCGCCCCTGGACGGCACGTATGTCGGCACCATGAGCCCTTGTCGATCGTCTCCACGCGTGTACTCGACGGCTCCGAAACGCTGCGCCTGGTCGTCCACAACGACGACGGCAGCTGGCAGTTCCTGGACGGCAAGCCGGTCGACGTCGACCACCTCATCTCGACCCACGCGCACCACCTGTTCGACGAATTCCCCGAGGACCTCGCGTCCCTCCACGATCTTCCGCGGGGCCACCTCGCAGAGCGCCGTGGGCCGGGCTTTCCTTGGCAGGTCGACCTGTTCGTCGAGGAGTGACGACCCGCGATCGAGCATGCCGGCAGCCGATCACCGGTGAGGTTGGCCGCCTGATCATCAGGCGGGGATGCGCGGGTCCTCGTCCTCCTGCTGGGCCGCGCGCAGCTTGGCGATCACGCGCTTGATGTCACCGACGGTGTCGGCCTCGTCGTGCCCGAAGGCCGACAGATACGCCTGCAGTGCGTGCCGGGCGGTCTCCAGCTCGGCATCCGTGAGATGGACCGCGTTCATGCCCGGATTCTAGGCGTCGTCGGCAACATCGGGGGGCGATCGATGCGCGGGAACCGGGGGCTCACTCCAGCTTGACCAGGCCGATCATCGCGGCGGCCTGGAGGCCGTCGCCGTCGACGGTGAGCACCTCGAGCGGCAGGCGGCGCCAGGCCGCGAGCAGGAGGTCGCCGGCGGTGCCGGTGAGCGCGGCGATGGGGAAGGGCCGGCTGCCGGGGAAGAGCGTCCGCTCGGCGTCGGCGTCCACGGCGTGGAAGACCACCGGGTGGGCGTCCTGCGGCGGCCCCTGCGGAAGCGCCCCCGGCACCATCACCTGCAGCCACTCGTCGAGCCCGTCCAGGCCGACGTCGGGCGGGATCGGGTGGAGGTGGCCGAGCACCTGCTCGACGTCGGCGGTGTGGACGGTCGCCTCCATCAGCTGCCGGCGGAGGACGAAGGCGACGTCCTGCCGGGGCGCCCAGGTCCACACCCGCTCGTGGGGATCGGCCCCCGACAGGACGGTCTCCAGCTCGGCGTTCTGGGCGGCGAGGAAACCCAGCAGCTCATCGTCCGGATGGCGGCGGGGCTCGACGTAGGTCGACGTGTCGACGGCGCGGGTGCGCACCACCCAGGCCCAGAAGTGCTGGACCTCGCCGAGGTGCCAGACCAGGTCGTCGAGCCGCCAGCCCGGGCAGCCCGGGACGTGGGCCGACCAGCCCCGCTCCAGCACGGCCTCCGCCGCTCCGTCGGCGAACCGCCTGTTCGTCTTCTCCAGCGCCGGCAGGTATTCGTCGAGCTCCATCGCTCCTCCTCCGCGCCGCGACCGTCACCGGTGGTCGTCGGCGCCTCGCTCTAGGCTCGTGCCGTGCTCTCCTGGCCCGCCCCGCTGCTGCCGACCCTGCCCGGGACCGGGCCAGTCCTCAAGGTCCACGACACCGCCCGCGGCGAGGTGGTCGCCACCAGCCCCGGCACGACGGCCCGGATGTACGTCTGCGGCATCACGCCCTACGACGCCACCCACCTCGGCCACGCGGCCACCTACCTGGCTTTCGACCTGATCAACCGCGTGTGGCGGGACGCGGGGCACGCCGTCCACTACGTGCAGAACGTGACCGACATCGACGACCCGCTGCTGGAACGCGCCGACCGCGACTCCGAGGACTGGATCGTCCTCGGCATGCGCGAGACCGCGCTGTTCCGCGAGGACATGACGGCTCTGCGCGTGCTGCCGCCGGAGGACTACGTTGGCGCCGTCGAGTCGATCCCGCGGATCGTGGCGCACATCGAGAGCCTGCTCGACGAGGGGCTGGCCTACGTCCTCGACGACGGCACCGGCGACGTCTACCACGACGTGGCGCAGGCGCCCGGCTTCGGCGGGGAATCCGGGTACGACGAGGCGACCATGCTGGCGTTCTTCGCCGAGCGCGGGGGAGACCCCGACCGCCCGGGCAAGCGGCAGCCGCTCGACCCGATGCTGTGGCGCGGGGAGCGGCCCGGCGAGCCGTCGTGGCCCGGGCCCCGCGGCACCGCCGGACGTCCCGGATGGCACATCGAGTGCGCCACTATCGCCCTCGACACCATCGGCATGGGTTTCGACATCCAGGGCGGCGGCAGCGACCTGGTCTTTCCGCACCACGAGTACTCCGCCGTCCACGCCGAGGCGCTGACGGCGACCAAGCCGTTCGCCCGGGCCTACGTGCACGCGGCGATGATCGGGCTGGACGGCGAGAAGATGAGCAAGAGCCGGGGCAACCTGGTCTTCGTCTCCCGGCTGCGCGGCGACGGGGTGGACCCGATGGCCATCCGACTCGCGCTGCTGTCGGGCCACTACCGCACCGACCGCACCTGGACGACCGACCTG
>DATHAK010000035.1:0-9077 GCA_035296685.1 Blastococcus sp. | reverse complement strand
ACCTCGGGCTTGATGTCCAGCAGTTCGAAGTCGGCGATCCAGCGCTCGGGACGCAGGAGGGGGTAGTCGGAGCCGAAGAGCACCTTGTGCTTCAGCAGCCCGTTGGCGGCCTTGACCAGCTGCGGCGGGAAGTACTTGGGCGACCAGCCGGACAGATCGATGTACACGTTGGCCTTGTGCGTGGCCACCGAGATCGCGGCGTCCTGCCACGGCACCGACGGGTGCGCCATGATGATCGTCAGGCCGGGGAAGTCGGCGGCGACGTCGTCGAGCAGCATCGGGTCGGAGTAGCGCAGCTTGATCCCCCGCCCGCCCGGGAGCCCCGCGCCGATGCCGGTCTGGCCCGTGTGGAACAGCGCCGGGACGCCGAGGCTCTGCAGCTCCTCGTAGAGCGGGTAGACCTTGGGGTCGTTGGGCTCGAACGCCTGGATCGACGGGTGGAACTTGAACCCGCGCACCCCGTGCAACTCCACGAGCTTGCGGGCCAGCCGGATGCCGGACTTCCCGCGGGCCGGGTCCACCGACCCGAACGGGATGAGCACGTCCGGGTGCTCGGCGGCGAGATCGGCGATCTCCTCGTTGGAGAGCGCGGGCTGGCCGGTGGCCATCTCGGTGTCGACGCTGAACACGACGGCGGCCATGTTCTTGGCCCGGTAGTCGGCGGCGATGTCCGGCACCGTCGGGTCGTACGGGTCGCCCTTGAAGTACTTGGCGGCTGCGGCGTTGAGCTCGTCGTCCAGCGCCATGTGACCGTGGGTGTCGGCGTGCACGTGGGTGTGCACGTCGATCGCGACCAGGTTGTCGAGGTCCAGCTGCAGGCTCACTGTCTCCACCTTCCGGTTCCGGACTCGTTCCGCTCCGTGGTCCCCGCCACCGTCAGGCGGGTCGGCCGCGGCCCTCGCGCAGCAGCTTCACCAGCGCGTCGGTCGAGGAGTCCGAGTCGTAGTCGGGCGCCTGCTCGCTCTGCAGCTTGGGCGCGAGCTGGTTGGCCATGACCTTGCCCAGCTCCACGCCCCACTGGTCGAAGGGGTTGATCCCCCAGATCACGCCCTGGGTGAAGACGCGGTGCTCGTAGGCGGCCACCAGCTGGCCGAGGGTGTGCGGCGTCAGCTTCGGCGCGACGATGGCGTTGGACGGGTGGTTGCCCGGCATCACCTTGTGCGGGACGACGTCGGCCTTCGTGCCGTCCGCGGCGACCTCGTCGGCCGTCTTGCCGAACGCGAGCGCCCGCGGCTGGGCCAGGAAGTTGGACAGGAACAG
This sequence comes from Blastococcus sp., assembly GCA_035296685.1. Classification (GTDB taxonomy): domain Bacteria; phylum Actinomycetota; class Actinomycetes; order Mycobacteriales; family Geodermatophilaceae; genus Blastococcus_B. The sequence continues at coordinate 7,817 of DATHAK010000035.1, read as the reverse complement.
GTCGTGCATGCCGTCCAGGTCGTGGTTGGGCTGGGCGAAGGCTAGGAAGTCGGCCGGCACGAGGACGGTGCCCTGGTGGAGCAGCTGGTAGAAGGCGTGCTGGCCGTTGGTGCCGGGCTCGCCCCAGACGATCTCGCCGGTCGGCACGTCCACGGGCGTCCCGTCCCGCTGCACCGACTTGCCGTTGGACTCCATGCACAGCTGCTGCAGGTAGGCGGGGAAGCGCGCCAGGTACTGCGAGTAGGGGAGGACGGCCTGGGTCTGGGTGCCGAAGAAGTCGATGTACCAGACCGAGATCAGCCCCAGCAGTGCGGGCAGGTTCTGCTCGTAGGGCGCGGTGCGGAAGTGCTCGTCCATCGCGTGGAACCCGTCGAGCATCTCCCGGTAGTGCGCCGGGCCGATGGCGACCATGAGCGACAGCCCGATGGCCGAGGTGAACGAGTACCGGCCCCCGACCCAGTCCCAGAACCCGAACATGTTCGCGATGTCGATGCCGAACGCGGCGACCTTCTCGGCGTTGGTGGAGACGGCGACGAAGTGCTTCGCGACGGCGCCGTCGTCGCCGCCCAGACCGTCGAGCAGCCAGCGGCGCGCCTCCGTCGCGTTGGTCAGCGTCTCCTGCGTGGTGAACGTCTTGGAGGCGACGACGAACAGGGTGGTCGCCGGGTCGAGGTCGCGGGTGGCCTCGGCGAGGTCGGTCGGGTCGATGTTGGAGACGAAGCGGAAGGCCAGCGAGCGGTCGGAGTAGTCGCGCAGGGCCAGGTAGGCCATCGCCGGGCCGAGGTCGGAGCCGCCGATCCCGATGTTGACCACCGTCCGGATCCGCTCGCCGGTGTGCCCGGTCCAGTCGCCGCTGCGCACCCGCTCGGCGAAGTCCGCCATGCGGTCGAGGACCTCGTGGACGTCGTGCCGCACGTCCTGACCGTCGACCTCGAGGCCGCTCGTCGCCGGATCGCGCAGGGCGACGTGCAGCACCGCGCGGTCCTCCGCGGTGTTGATGTGCTCGCCGCGGAACATGGCCTCGGTGCGCTCGCGGAGCCCCGCCCGCTCGGCCAGCGCCACCAGCAGCCCGATCGTCTCGCGGGTCAGCCGGTTCTTGGAGTAGTCCAGGTACAGGTCGCCGGCCCGGCAGACGAGCTCCCGGCCGCGGGCCGGGTCCTCGGCGAAGAGGTCCCGCAGGTGCCGGTCCCGCACTTCCCGGTGGTGCTCGGCCAGTGCCTTCCACTCCGCGCTGTCGCTGATGCCCACGGATTCCTCCTGCTCGCCGCCGTCCGTGCCACCCTCTCGCAGGACGCGGCCGGGGACGACTCCAGGGGGCCGGTCAGCCCGGGACGCCGAGCCCGGTCCGCACCGCGTGCTCCAGCGACCCGCGGCGGACGACGAGCAGGTCGCCGTTGGCCAGCTCCTGCCAGTCCCGCCCCCAGCCGCTCGAGGCCACGACGACCGCGTCGGGCGTGACCCGGTAGCGCAGGTTGTAGTACTCCGGGTCGTCGTCGTCCGGGGGGCTGTCGGCGTCGAACCGGGAGAAGGCGTAGAGCCGGTCCGGCGTCAGCAGGAGGCAGTTGAGGCTGGTGAACGGCGTCGTCGCGGCGATCTCGTCCGCCGTCGTCCGGAGGGCCTCCTCGGGCGTCGCGCCGTCCCGGAGCAGGTCGGTGACGGCGAGGAAGTAGCGCTCGCTGTCCGTCGTCCCGTGGCGGCGGCGCTGCGAGCGCTCCGACAGCAGCCGGTCCAGTGCGGCCGGCGGCCGGATCGAGCCGTTGTGCGCGAAGGCGACGCGGCCGTCGGTGAACGGGTGGGTGTTGCCCGGGTTGACGTCGAGGCCCAGCGTGGCCCGGCGCAGGTGGACCAGCCCCATGTCGGCGCTGCGGCGGCGCGCCCAGCGGGCGAACTCGCCGCTGGAGCGGGCGGCGTCGGCGCGCTTGCGGACCACCACGTGCCGCCCGGTGCTGCGCGCGACGCCCCAGCCGTCGGGGTGCTTCGCGGAGAGCTCGGTGAAGTCGGCGAGGTCGTCGGCGCCCAGCAGGTCGCTCAGGGTGGTGGGCACCCGGGTGGTCCAGCCCAGCAGTCGGCACACGCCGTCCACGATGGGGCCTGACCAGCCGGAACCCCCGGAACCCGAGGTCGTCGCGCGTGGCGCGCGGCAGCGCGGTTCGACGGTCGATCGACCTGCCGGACGCACTGAGGGACATCCGATGAGGCGGATCCCGGAAGTTTCCGACATTTCTTCGTGCCGGTGTCGGCGCAGGTCAGCGCGACGCGCGGCGTTCATGCCGCGCCTGGGGCCAGGTGTCATGGAACGGCGCGGGCGCCGTCTTCATGGGTGCAAGGAAAAAAACTCAGCGGGGGCGGAGAAGCAAGCCAGCGGGGGCGCTGCGACGGGATCTCCGACGCGGTGCCGTACCGAAGGAAGGAATCCACCCTCATGAACAGCCTCGTGCGCAAGACGATGATCCCCCTGGCCGCCAGCGCCGCCGTCGTGGTGGGCGCCGCCGCGCCGGCCAGCGCGTCCACCCAGATCGGTGACGGCCTGGTCAACGTGCAGGTCGGCGACATCACCATCGAGGACGCCGTGGACGTGCAGGTGGCCGCCCAGGTCGCGGCGAACGTCTGTGGTGTCGACGTCGGGCCGATCGCGGTCCTGGGCACCGCCGTGGACGCCGACGGCGCCGACCGCGTCGTCTGCACCAACGACCAGGGACAGCGGGTGGCGCTCACCAACTGACCCGCAGCGCACGCGCCGCCCCCGCCCGGATCGTCCGGGACGGGGGCGCCGGTGCGTCCGGGGGCCTCAGCGGTCGTCGAGGAAGACCCGTTGCGCCATGTCGTGGGCGGCGAGCACCTCGAGGAAGAACTCCGAGGCGGCCCGGGCGACGTCGGGCAGCTCGTCGCGGGGACAGTCGCACAGCACCTCGAGGAAGACGTCGTGGTGCACCTGCGCCAGTTGGAGAATGCTCAGCCCCTCGGTCACCGCGGACCTGCCCAGTGCATACCCGGTGTGCAGTGCCTCCTCGCGCCGCTGCGGCAGGTACCGGAGGAACGCGGCGCGGTAGTCGCGCTCCAGCGCCTGCAGCGGGGGAAGGGACGCCGCCCGGGAGGCCGGACGACCGTCATCGGCCCGTCCCGGCACGGGCGGTGGGCCGTCCTCCCGGCTCACCCGTCGGGGCACCACTTCGTCATGGTCACGGTCGTGCCGCCGGCGCCGGACTCGACCGTGACGTCGTCCATGAGGCTGCGGATGCCCGGCAGTCCCAGGCCGAGAGCGTCGGCGCTGCTGACCCCGGTCGTCAGTGCCTGCTCGACGTCGGGGATGCCCGGCCCGGCATCGCGCGCGACGATCCGCACGCCCCGGCGGCCCCCGTCCACCAGCTCGACCAGCACCTCACCTGAGCCGGCGAACCGGAGCATGTTGCCGGTCACCTCGGTCACCGCCGTGGCGAGCACGGTGAGGTCGGTGCGCGGCAGGCCGAGACGGCCCGCCAGCTCGCGTGTCGCGTGACGGGCCGCGATCACGTCGTCCTCGGTGCGCACGGCGATGCGCACCTCGTCGTCCCGGAGCGCGGCCCGCTGCTGGAGCGGCGGGCTCACCCGCTCGCAGAACCCGCACTCGAGCAGGTGCCTGTCCACGTCGGCCTCACGGCGGCGGCGCGTGTTCCCGCCGGACAGGGCGAGCAGCACCGGCCGGCAGCGGTCCGTGGGCGGGTCGGCGCCCTCCAGGGCCAGCAGGTACTCCACTCGCATGCGGGCGCGGGTCCGGCTCAGGCGCCCGGCGACGGTCCCGGCGCTCGAGCCGAGCTCCTCGGCCAGCGACCGGGTGTCCTGCCCGCTCACCTCGTGCGCGAGCAGTGTCTGCTGCTCCTCCTCCGGGAGCTGCATCAGCGCCTGCGCGACGGCGGTCTGCTCCTCGCGGCTGACCAGGTCCTCGCCGGGCTCGTCGGGGACGGACGGGTCGAGGGCGCGGGGCAGGTTGCGGCGCTGCCGGTCCTGGTCCCGCCACTCCGTCACCACGACGTTCTTCGCCGTCGTGATCGCGTACGGCTCGAGCATCCCGGGCTCGATGCGGTCGGCCGCGGCGAGGACGCGCACCATCGTCTCCTGCACCAGGTCCTCGGCCGTGGTCGGGTCGGCCACCCGTGCCCCCACGATGCGCTGCACCATGGGCAGGAGCGACGTCACATCAGGGTCCGCCGGCCGCACGGCGGACTCCCGTGTCCCCACGGGCGCCCCGGTACCCCGGTCGGAGCGTTTCGACTCGTCGTCGTCCGCCCCGATCCGGTCAGGGCGCCAGGCCGCCGATCCGCCGGGTCAGCTCGCCGGCGGCCGCGCCCACCCGGCGGGCGAGCCGGTGCCGGGCCGGCTCGTCGAGCTCGGGGGCCGGGAACGTCACCGCCATCCCGGCGACCGGCCGTCCGGCGTGGTCGTGGACCGCTGCCGCGACGGAGGCCAGGCCGGGGGTGACCTCGCCGTCCTCGCCGGCGTGGCCGGTCGCGCGGACCTCGGCCAGCACGCGCCGCAGGTCGGCGAGCGAGTGCGGTCCGACGCCGTGCCGGTCGACGAACGCACCCGGGTCGGGGTAGAGGGCGCGCACCTGGGCCGACGAGAGACCGGCCAGGATCACCCGGCCGCTGGCGGTCAGCTCGGCCGGGAGCCGGACGCCCACGTCGGTGACCAGCCGCGGTCCACCGGTCGCGCGTTCCTCGACCACGTAGACGACCTCGCGGCCGTGCAGCACCGCCAGGTGCGCGGACTGGCCGACGGTCTCGACAAGCCGGGCGAGGACGGGCCGGGCCAGGCGGGCGAGCGGCTCGTGCCGCATGTACGCGGTACCGATCTCGAACGCGCTCACGCCCAGGCCGTAGCGCCGCTCCTCGGGCAGGTGCACCACGAAGCCGGCGGAGACCAGCTCGGCCAGCAGCGAGTACGTCGTCGACCGCGGCAGCCGCAGGTCGCGGGCGATGACGGCGGCCGGCACCGGTCCCGACTGGCGGGCGACCGCCTGCAGGACGGCGAGGGCCTGGCGGGCCGCGGGCACGCCGGCCGGCTTCCGGGGGCGGGGGAGGGCCTGCTCCATGGGTCGCACGCTACATATCGTCCGGTATCCCGGACAGTCCAGTATACCGGACAGAGGTAGCAGGTCGGCTCTTCGCCGCCGCCCACCCGCGGGTGTGGCATGGCCCCATGGACGCACAGTCGGTGGTCGTGGGCGTCGGGCCGGTGAGCCCCGACGACGTGGTGCGCGTGGCCCGGGACTGCGCCGGGGTGCGCCTCGGGGACGATGCGCTGCAGGCCATCACGGCCAGCCGGGCCGTGGTCGACGCGCTCGCCGGCGACGAGCAGCCCCACTACGGCGTCTCCACGGGGTTCGGCGCGCTCGCCACCCGGCACATCCCCGTCGCGCAGCGGGCCCAGCTGCAGCGCAGCCTGATCCGCTCGCACGCGGCCGGGTCCGGCCCGGAGGTGGAGCAGGAGGTCGTCCGCGCGCTCATGCTGCTGCGGCTGTCCACGCTGGCCACCGGGCGCACCGGCATCCGCCCGGGGACCGCGCGCGCCTACGCCGCGCTGCTCGACGCCGGGCTCACCCCCGTCGTGCACGAGTACGGCTCCCTCGGCTGCTCCGGCGACCTCGCGCCGCTGTCGTCGATCGCGCTGGCGCTCATGGGGGAGGGCGACGTCCGCGACGGCTCCGGGGTGCTGCGCTCCGCTGCCGAGGCGCTGCCCGCACACGGCATCGAGCCCGTCGAGCTCGCCGAGAAGGAGGGCTTGGCGCTGGTCAACGGCACCGACGGGATGCTCGGCATGCTCGTCCTGGCGCTGGCCGACCTGCGGCGGCTGCTGACCACGGCCGACGTCGCCGCGGCCATGAGCGTCGAGGCGCTGCTGGGCACCGACGCCGTCTTCGCCGCCGACCTGCAGGCCCTGCGGCCGCACCCGGGCCAGGCCGCCTCGGCCGCGAACCTCCGGGCCCTGCTCGACGGCAGCGGGATCATGGCGAGCCACCGCGGCCCGGAGTGCACGCGCGTGCAGGACGCCTACTCGCTGCGCTGCGCTCCCCAGGTGCACGGCGCCGCCCGCGACACGGCCGACCACGCGGCCGCGGTCGCCGACCGGGAGCTGGCCGCCGCCGTCGACAACCCGGTGATCACGCTCGACGGCCGGGTGGAGTCCAACGGCAACTTCCACGGGGCGCCGGTCGGGTACGTGCTCGACTTCCTCGCGATCGCGGTGGCCGACGTCGCGGCGATGAGCGAGCGCCGCACCGACCGGTTCCTGGACGTCTCCCGCAGCAACGGGCTGCCGCCGTTCCTGGCGCACGACGCCGGCGTCGACTCCGGGCACATGATCGCGCAGTACACGGCCGCCGGGATCGTCAGCGAGCTCAAGCGGCTCGCGGTCCCGGCCAGCGTCGACACCATCCCGTCGTCGGCGATGCAGGAGGACCACGTCTCGATGGGCTGGTCGGCCGCGCGCAAGCTGCGCCGCGCCCTCGACGGGCTCACCCGGGTCCTCGCCGTCGAGGTGCTGACCGCCGCCCGGGCGATCGACCTCCGGGCGCCCCTGCAGCCGGCGCCCGCCACCGGCGCCGTCCGGGACGCCGTCCGGGCCGCCGGGGTCGCCGGCCCCGGGCCCGACCGCCATCTCGCCCCCGAGATCGAAACCGTCGTCGGGCTGGTGTCCGACGGCGAGCTCCTGACCGCCACCGGACTCGACCTCTCCTGACCCGGCCCGACCCACCCCGAGGAGCACCCCATGGACGGAGCACGACCGGTCCGCGCACCCCGCGGCACCACCCTGACCGCCCGGAGCTGGCAGACCGAGGCGCCGCTGCGGATGCTGCAGAACAACCTCGACCCCGAGGTGGCCGAGCGGCCCGACGACCTGGTCGTCTACGGCGGCACCGGCCGGGCGGCGCGGGACTGGCGCAGCTTCGACGCCATGGTGCGCACCCTGACGACGCTGGCGGACGACGAGACGATGCTCGTCCAGTCCGGCCGGCCGGTCGGCGTGCTGCAGACCCACGAGTGGGCGCCGCGGGTGCTGATCGCGAACTCGAACCTCGTGGGCGACTGGGCGACCTGGCCGGAGTTCCGCCGGCTCGAGCACCTCGGCCTGACGATGTACGGCCAGATGACCGCCGGCTCGTGGATCTACATCGGCACCCAGGGCATCCTGCAGGGCACGTACGAGACGTTCGCCGCCGTCGCCGCCAAGCGCTTCGGCGGCACCCTCGCCGGAACGCTCACCCTGACCGGCGGCTGCGGGGGGATGGGCGGCGCCCAGCCGCTCGCGGTGACGCTCAACGGCGGGGTCTGCCTGATCGTCGACGTCGACGGGTCGCGGCTGCGCCGCCGGGTCCAGCACCGCTACCTCGACGAGGTGGCCGACGACCTGGACGACGCCGTCGCCTGCTGCCTGGCGGCCAAGCGGGACCGGCGGGCCCTGTCGGTGGGCCTGGTCGGCAACGCGGCGACGGTGTTCCCCGAACTGCTCCGGCGCGGGGTGGAGATCGACATCGTCACCGACCAGACGTCGGCCCACGACCCGCTGAGCTACCTGCCCGAGGGCGTGGAGCCCGACGACTGGCACGACTACGCCGAGGCCAAGCCCGAGGAGTTCACCGACCGGGCGCGCGCCTCGATGGCGAAGCACGTCGAGGCGATGGTGGGGTTCCTGGACGCCGGGGCCGAGGTGTTCGACTACGGCAACTCGATCCGCGACGAGGCGCGGCAGGGCGGCTTCGAGCGGGCCTTCGCCTTCCCCGGCTTCGTCCCGGCCTACATCCGGCCGCTGTTCTGCGAGGGGAAGGGGCCGTTCCGCTGGGC
>DATHAK010000034.1:0-3123 GCA_035296685.1 Blastococcus sp. | reverse complement strand
CGCCCAGGCGGCCAGGTCCGACAGCAGGCGCAGCTCGCGGCGGACCAGCTGGTGCAGCACGCGCTGGTAGGCGGCGGCGCGGCCGGCGGACGGGTCGCGCGGGGCGGCGAGCTCGGCCGGGACCGGGGCGCTGTCGGCGGCGGCGCGGGGGCTCGGGATCAGAGTGGTCGGGCGGACCGCGGCAGCGGTCATGCGGCACCTCGTCAGCGGTTGTGCCGGAGCACCGGCGGTCCTGCCGGAGCGGATGCGCGGCAGGGTAGGACTGATGGGAGGAGGAGCAACAGGGCATTCCGGATACGGATCGAGGCCGCCGGGAGTCGTGCGCCCCTGCGTGGCCCGCCTGTGACCGAGGGTGATTGGGCCGAGCACTCGCCACCCGACCGGGCCACGGCGCCGCCGTCCTCGCCCCCCGACCGGGCCACGGCGCCGCCGTCCTCGCCCCGGTCGCCTAGATTCGGTACGTGGGATCGGTCGTCGCGCGCAACTGCGTCCAGGTGCGAGGTGTGCCCGGTGGACGGCCGCTCGTGTTCGCCCACGGCTTCGGCTGCGACCAGACGATGTGGCGGTTCGTGACCCCGGACTTCGAGGTCGACCACCGCGTCGTCCTCTTCGACCACGTCGGCTCGGGCAAGTCCGACCTGTCGGCCTACGACCCTGAGAAGTACGGGTCGCTGCGCGGGTACGCCACCGACATCGTGGAGATCTGCCGCGAGCTCGACCTGTCCGACGTCGTCCTCGTCGGCCACTCGGTCAGCGCGATGATCGGCGTCCTCGCGCTGCAGGAGGCCCCGGAGCTGTTCGGCGCGCTGGTGATGGTGGGGCCGAACCCGCGCTACGTCGACGACGGCGACTACGTCGGCGGGTTCAGCCGCAACGACATCGTCGGCCTGCTCGACGCCCTCGACAGCAACCACCTCGGCTGGTCGACGCAGATGGCGCCGGTGATCATGGGCAACCCGGGGCACCCCGAGCTGGCCGCGGAGCTGACCAACAGCTTCTGCCGCACCGACCCCGACATCGCCCGCCAGTTCGCCCGGGTCACCTTCCTCTCCGACAACCGCGCCGACCTGGCCGGTGTCGCCGTCCCCACGCTCGTCCTGCAGTGCAGCGAGGACGTGATCGCGCCCGACGTCGTCGGCCGGTTCGTGCACGAGCACATCCCGGGCAGCACCTTCACCCAGCTGAAGGCCACCGGGCACGTGCCGCACCTGAGCGCGCCCGAGGAGACGACCGCCGCGATCCGGGAGTTCCTGTCGGGGTGAGCGCCGGCACGGCCGGGGGAGTTCCCGGCGCGGACCCGCGGGCGCAGCTGGGGCGGCTGCTGGAGGAGGACCCGGCCGACCTGTACGAGAACGCGCCGATGGGCTACCTCTCGACGCTGCCCGACGGCCGGATCGTCAAGGTCAACCGGACGTTCTGCGCGTGGACGGGCCGCACGGCCGACGAGCTGATCGGGGCGCGGTTCCAGGACCTGCTGTCGGTGGGCGGCCGCGTCTTCCACGAGACGCACCTCGCGCCGCTGCTGCGGATGCAGGGCGCGGTGCGGGAGATCGCGCTCGACGTGGTCCGGGTGGACGGCTCGATGCTGCCGTGCCTGCTCAACGCCGTGGAGCTGCGCAGCGAGGAGGGGGCGCCGGTGCTGGTGCGGGCCACCCTGTTCGAGGCCACCGCGCGGCGCCGGTACGAGCGGGAGCTGCTGGCGGCCCAGCGGGAGGCGGAGGAGTCGGAGGCGCGGTCGCGGACGGTGCAGGACGTCGTCTCCGACCTGGCCGCGGCGACGTCGGTGGCCGATGTCGCGACCGTCATCGTCGAGCGGAGCCGGGCGGCGCTGCGGGCGCGCGGATCGGCGCTGATCATGGTCGAGCGGCCGGCCGACGGGGCCGAAGCGGAGCTGCCGACCCTGCGGCCGTTGCGGTCCGACGGGCTGCCGGCCGAGCTGCTCGAGCAGCTGCAGGCCGCCGCCGCGGGGCAGCTGACGCTGGAGCTGGCGCAGGGCGTGCGGTCGATCCCCGTGGACGAGCGGCTGCGGTCGGCCCAGCCGGGGGTCGCGGCGTCGATGGACGCGGCCGGCCTCACCGCGCTGGTGATCGTGCCGGTGACCGCCGACAGCCGGCGGCTCGGCGTCCTGGTGCTCGGCCTCGGCCGCGGGCCGGGCGACCTGCTCGACCTCGACGAGCGGGCCGATCCGGGGACACTGCCCGCCCTCACGGTGGAGCTGCTCTGGACGCTGGGCCGGCAGGCCGGGCAGGCGATGGAGCGGGCGTGGCTGCACGAGGAGACCGCGCGGCAGGCCGAGCGGGCGGCGTTCCTGCTCGAGGCGGCGCGGCTGATGGCGAGCGCGGCCGACGTGGCCGAGACGGTGGAGCGGCTGGCGGAGCTCGCCGTGGGCTCGCTGGCCGACCTCTGCGTCATCGACCTGGCGACCGAGGGCGGGCTCACCCGGCCGGCGGTGCACCTGCGCGACCCGGCCCTCGCCCCGATGGCCGCCGAGCTGCGCGAGAAGCACCTGCCGCTGCGCGACCGGCCGCACCCGAGCGTGCGGGCCATGGCCGAGGGCCGGACGCAGTGGGTGCGCGCGGTGGACGACGACTTCCTGAAGGCGGTCACCGTCGACGCCGAGCACCTGGCGATCGCGCGGTCGCTCGACCTGGTCAACGTCGTGAGCGTGCCGCTGATCGCCGACAGCCGCCGGCTGGGGGCCATCACGTTCGCCAACCAGCGGCCGACGGGGCCGTTCAGCGAGGCCGACGTCGAGGTGGCCGAGCAGCTCGCCCTGCAGCTGGCGCTGGTGGTCGCGAAGGCCCAGCGGTACGAGCTCGACGTCCACACGTCGCACGCTCTGCAGGCCAACCTGCTGCCGCCGGACCCGCCCCAGGTCGCCGGCCTGGCGATGGCGGTGCGCTACCTGGCCGCGACGCACGGGGTGGAGGTCGGCGGCGACTTCTACGACGTCGTCCGGCTGCCGAACGACCAGATCGCCCTGGCGGTCGGCGACGTCGTGGGCCACGACATCACCGCTGCCGCGACGATGGGCCAGCTCAACTCCGTCTACCGGGCGCTGCTGGTCGACCGGCCGGCGCCGAGCGCGATGATCGACCGGCTCCAGGCGTCGTGGTCGCTGCT
>DATHAK010000033.1:0-12999 GCA_035296685.1 Blastococcus sp. | reverse complement strand
AGGCGCTGAAGGCCAAGGGCCTCTCGCCGAACGAGACGCCGGAGGAGTACGAGGCGGCCTGGGACGAGGCGCTCGAGGCGGCCAAGACGCAGGTCAAGGTCGAGCACGAGGAGGTCGTCGACGCCGGCGGCCTGTACGTGCTGGGCACCGAGCGGCACGAGAGCCGCCGCATCGACAACCAGCTGCGCGGTCGTTCCGGGCGCCAGGGCGACCCGGGGGAGTCGCGGTTCTACCTGTCCCTCGGCGACGACCTGATGCGCCGGTTCAACGGCCCGATGCTCGAGTCGATGATGAACACCCTCCGGGTGCCCGACGACCAGCCGATCGAGTCGAAGATGGTCAGCCGGGCCATCCTCTCCGCGCAGACCCAGGTCGAGCAGCAGAACTTCGAGGTCCGCAAGGACGTCCTCAAGTACGACGAGGTCCTCAACCGGCAGCGCACGGTCATCTACGACGAGCGCCGCAAGGTTCTCGACGGCGAGGACCTGCACGTGCAGATCCAGTCGATGGTCGACGACGTGATCGGCGCCTACGTCGACGGTGCGACCGAAATCGGCTACGCCGAGGACTGGGACCTCGAGCAGCTGTGGACCGGGCTCAAGGCGCTCTACCCGGTGGGGCTGGAGATCCAGGACCTGCTGGACCGGACGGCCGACGGCGACCAGTCCGCGCTCGCGCCGGAGGTGCTCAAGCAGGAGCTCCTGGACGACGTGCACCGCGCCTACGAGGAGCGCGAGTCCGGCCTCGGGTCGGAGGTCATGCGCGAGCTCGAGCGTCGGGTGCTGCTCTCGGTGCTGGACCGCAAGTGGCGCGAGCACCTCTACGAGATGGACTACCTCCGGGCCGGCATCCACCTGCGCGCGATGGCCAACCGCGACCCGGTCGTGGAGTACCAGCGCGAGGGCTACGACATGTTCAACGCGATGCTCGACGGCATCAAGGAGGAGTCGGTCGGGTTCCTGTTCAACCTCGAGGTGAAGACCAAGGAGGAGCAGGAGGCCGAGGCCGCCGCGAAGCAGGCGGAGGCGGAGGCAGCGGCCCTGGCCGCGGCCCAGGAGGGGACGGCGCGGGTGCTGGCCCGCCAGGCCGCCGAGGCCGAGGCGGAGGCGGAGGCGGCCAAGAAGGCCACGGCCGGCAACGGAGCCAAGAAGGCGGCGGCCCGGAAGGGTGCCGCCCCGGCCACGGCGGCCGCGGCTCCGGTCGTGACCCCCGCGAAGCCGTCGGGCACCGGGCCGCAGCTGGCGGTGAAGGGCCTCGAGGAGCCGCGCCGAGCGCCGGAGCAGCTGCAGTACTCGGCACCGACGCTGGACGGCTCACCGAAGGAGAGCGGGTCGGCGAAGGCGGCGAAGACCGCCACGGTGACCGGCTCGAAGGAGCCCTCGCGCAACGCACCGTGTCCCTGCGGCTCGGGCAAGAAGTACAAGGTCTGCCACGGAGCGCCCGGCGCCCGCTGAGCCGATCACCTGACACCCGCTTCGGGGGTGTTCTTCCCGCTGTCCGGGTCCTGCAGGACTCGACCAGCGGGCGGAACACCCCCGAAGTGCCGTCCCGGGTCAGCCGATCTGCAGCGCGGTGCAGCGCCACCGGCCGTCGATGCCCTCGAGCCGCGCTGCGACGGCGTGCGCGCGGCCGGCTCTCCGGGCGACCGCGCTGACCTCGGCGACGCCGTCGACCGGCTCGCACACGCGCACGGAACCGACGATCAGCGGGGAGTTCCCCTCGGCGCACCAGCGGGGCCGCCGGCCGGCCGACAGCGCCGAAAAGACGCCCGACGAGGTCAGCGGCTGCAGCTGACCCAGCGGTCTGCGCCCGGCCAGCGCCTCCAGCGTGAGGGTGATCAGACGCCGTCCGGCGGCGTGCACGTCCGGCAGGTCGGCCCGGCTCGACCACGAGGGGCCGAAGTCTCCGGATCCGCCCGCGCGAAGGGTGGCCCGCGGCCGGGGTCCCGGCATGTGCCTGGGACGAGGCGCCACGACGCCCGGGATCACCAGGCGGACGGGGATCCGTTCGTCCTGCAGCGGCGGCTGCGGTGTCGGGACCACGACGAGACGCAACGGCGACGGCTGGGCGGTCGCGGCGGGGGTGGTCATCGGGAGCTTCCTTGTCTCGGGTGAGGTTCGGAGGAGCGGCGCCGCGTCACGGCGTCGCGGGCGTGCGCAGGACCTGTCCTGGTAGGAGCAGGTCGGGATCGGGGCCGATGACGTCGGTGTTGGCCGTCCACCACGCGTCGGTGGCGGAGGCGATCTCCCGGTCGGTCGCCTCGCCGGCGCGTCGGGATCGGAGGTCGTCGGCGGCGATGTGCCACAGGCAGTCGCCCGGGGCGACGACGTGTTCGGCCGTGCCGGGGGGCACCCCGGGCCAGTCGGGGACCGGGGCCGGGCCGGCCCCGTCGGAAGCGGTCGCCGGCCAGTCGGGCACCTCCGCGGCCGGCACGGAGGCCGCCGCAGGGATGGGCAGGAGCGCCGCCGTGGTGCCGAGCACGGGGCCGGCGACGCCGACGCCGAGTCCGAGGGCCAGGGCGGCGCTGCGTCGCGCGCCCGCCGGGAGGACCACGTGCACCGCCACCCGCGCCAGCCCCCCGGCCAGCCCGGGCAGCGCGGAGGCGGCGGTGAGCGCCAGGCCGAGGGTGCCCCAGGCCCAAACCGCCCAGGCGAGCAGGCCGGCGGCGGCGACGACGACGGCGTCCGGACCCTGGACGTCGGCGGTGCGCTGCGCCGAGGCCAGCGCACCGGCCATGACGGGTATGCCCGGCGTGAGGGCGGTCAGGACCGCCGCGATGGCGGCCATCGCCGTCGCCGTGAGTACCAGCCGTCTTGTCGACATGTCGCCTCCTCAGTGAACTGGATGCAGACTAAATCAAGCAAACACATCCAAACGCAAGAGTTCGCATGCATCTAGGCTCGGGAGCCGGAGGTGGGGCCGTGCGGTGGCAGCAGTTGTTCGCCGATCTGCAGGCGCAGTTCGAGGAGGAGGAAGCGGCCGGCGTGCGCGCCGAGTCGGCCTCCCGGACGCGTGCCGAGGTGGGGGCGATCCGGTTCGCCGACCGGCTGGCCGGTGCGGTCGGGATGCCCGTCGTCCTCGGGTGCGGACCCGCCGGGCAGGTGTCCGGCGTCCTGCTGGACGTCGGTGCCGACTGGCTGCTGGTGACGGACGACCGCCGCGAAACCCTCGTGGCGTCGGCGGCCGTGCGGAGCGTCTCGGGGTTGGGACGCCGGACCGCCGCTCCAGAGCCGCCCGGGCCCGTCCGCGTCCGCTTCGACCTGCGGCGCGCGCTGCGGGGGCTGGCGAGAGACCGCGCCGCGGTCCAGCTGGTGCTCGACGACGGGGTGGTGCTCGCGGGAACGGTCGACCGGGTGGGTGCGGACTACGTGGAACTGGCCGAGCACCCCGCGGGGGAGCTCCGCCGGGCGGAGGTCGTCCAGGGCGTCCGCGCGGTCGTGCTCACCGCGGTCGCGGTCGTCCGGACGCTGCCACCAGGTCTGGGGTGACCGGAGCGGTCAGCTGTTCCCGGCGGGTGCGTCCGACGCGGGCTCGGCCGGGACGGTGCCGGCGCGCGCCTCCGCGTACTTCTGCTCGATGAACCGCTCGAGCTCGTCGACCTCCACGCGCCACTGGCCGCGGCCACCGATCTGGATCGCGATCAGCTCCTTGCGGCGCACCAGGGCGTACGCCTGCGACCACGAGACGTTGAGGATCTCCGCGACGTCGTCGAGGGTCAGGAAGCGGGGCGTGGGCATCGGTTCGTCTCCGTCCGTCCCGGTCAGTCTGTCAGCCCTCTCGGTGGAACGCGGCAACCGTCCACACCCGAACGTGTGGACGGCGAGTGCGCGCCAACGTGTCCATGACGCATCATCTGCACCCGAACGAAGCCACGTCCAGGCAACGGCGCGATCCGGGCGCCGGCGACCGGATCGACGAGAGGGAGCTGGCCGAGGTGAACCTGCTGTGACCGCTGTCCGTGCACCGAGCGCGTCGGCGGCCACCGGCGACCCCCTGCCGGGCCCGGTCCCCCGCAGGGTCCGGCCACCCCGTTGGCTGGATCTGCGGCTCGTCCTGGGCGTCCTCCTCGTCCTGGGTTCGGTGCTCCTCGGCGCCCGGGTGGTCAGCGCGGCCGACGCGACGGTTCCCGTGTGGGCGGCCACCGGTGACCTGGCGGCCGGCACGGAGCTCACGGACGAGGACCTCGTCGCGGTGGACGTCCGCCTCGACGCCACCGCCGATGCGTACCTGTCCGCGACCACCCGGCCGGAGGGGCGGACCCTCTCGCGTGCGGTGCGTGCCGGGGAGCTGGTTCCCCGCTCCGCGCTGGAGGAGGCCGAGGAACTCGTGCAGGTCGCCCTGCCGGTGCAGGCGGGGTTCGTCCCGCCCGGGCTGGAGCGGGGCCAGCTGGTCGACGTGTACGCCGTGGCCGACCCCGCTGCCGGAGCGACGGCCTCGGCCGACGGGAGCGTGACGCTCGTCGTCCGGGACGTCCCCGTGCAGGCCATCTCCGGTCGCTCGGAGGGCGTCCTCTCCACCCCGACGACGGCGGTCCAGGTGGTGGTCGCCGTGGATGCCGACAGCGCCGAGGACGTGCTGTCGGCGATCGGTGGACGCCCCCTGGTGGTGGTCGTGCACGACTCGGTCGACGTCGCGGACACGGGCCCGGCCGGCTGATGGCGCTGCAGGTGTTCACTGCGGTCACTGGTGCGGCGTGGGAGTCGCAACTCGTCGGTGCGCTGGACCGCGCCGACCACGGGGTCACCGTCGTGCGCCGCTGCGTCGACGTCTCCGAACTGCTCGCGGTCGCCGCCACGGGCACCGGCCAGGCGGCGCTTCTCTCGGCGGAGCTGCGCCGGCTCGACGTCGACGCGGTCGCCCGGCTGGAGGCGGCCGGCGTGGCGGTGGTCGGTCTCGTCGAGCCCGGCGACGACCGTGCCGCCGAGCGCCTGCGCCAGCTGGGCGTCCGGTGGGTGCTCGCGGCCGACGCGGAACCCGCGGTCATCGCCCAGGCGCTGCGGGAGGCGGTCGCGGGTTCCGGCGCTCCAGGACGAGACGTCGGCGATCCCCGGTCCGCCCTCCCGGCCCTGGGCCTGTCGACCGACGAGCCGGCGGAGCGCCCCGCCGGGCCGGGCCGGGTGGTGGCCGTCTGGGGACCGACCGGTGCCCCGGGCCGGACCACGGTTGCCGTGGGCGTCGCCGACGAGGCAGCGCGGCTCGGCACCTCGACGCTGCTGGTCGACGCCGACGTGTACGGCGGCGTGATCGCTCAGGTGCTGGGCCTGCTCGACGAGTCGCCCGGGCTGGCAGGGGCGGCTCGCCTGGCGGCGTCGGGCGCACTCGACGGACCGGCGCTGCTGCGGCTGGCGTGGGCAGTGCGGCCGCGTCTGCGCGTGCTGACCGGTCTCGCCCGCGCGGACCGGTGGCCGGAGCTCCGCCCCCGCGCCGTGACGACGGTGCTGGAGGAGGCACGGCGGCTGGCCGAGCTCACGGTCGTGGACTGCTCGTTCAGCCTGGAGGACGACGAGGAGCTGTCCTTCGACACCGCGGCTCCCCGGCGCAACGGCGCAACGCTGGCCGTCCTCGAGGCGGCGGACACGGTGCTGTGCGTCAGCGGCGCCGACCCGGTGGCGCTGCAACGGAGCATCCGGGCCCTGGATCAGCTGCGCGACGTGCTGCCCGAGATCGACCCGGTGGTGGTGGTCAACCAGGTCCGTCCGGGGCCGGTGCCGGGCGACCCCCGCCGGGAGATCGGTGGCGCGCTGGAGCGGTTCGCAGGTCGGGAGGTGTCGGCGTTCCTCCCGGCCGACCGCCGCGGTTCCGACGCCGCGCTGGCGTCGGGATGCACGCTGGCCGAGGTGGCCCCGGGATCGCCGCTGCGGGCGGGTCTGCGGACCCTCGCCGCCACCCTGGCCGACGTGCCGGAGCCGGCACGCGGCCGGCGGGGACTGCGGGGGTCTCGCCGGGCCGGATGACCGGCACCGACCGCCGCCTCCACGCGCCGTAGCGTGAGCCACCCACCCGTGAGGAGATCGATGGTCGAGCGGCTCAGCAGACTGGATGCGTCCTTCCTCTACCTGGAGGAGCCGGGCACCCCCATGCACGTGGGCGGCGTGCTCATCCTGGAGGCGCCGGCCGGGGGTATGGAGGCGCTGCAGGAACTCATCGCCGCGCGCCTGTCGCTCGTGCCGCGCTACCGGCAGCGGGTGGCGGTGGTGCCCGGACACCTCGCCAACCCGGTCTGGGTGGACGATCCCGACTTCGACATCGCCTACCACCTGCGCCGCAACGGGCTGCCCCGGCCGGGGACCGAGGCGCAGCTGCTCGATCTCGTCTCCCGGCTGACCTCTCGCCCGCTGGACCGCTCCCGCCCGCTGTGGGAGGCCTATCTCGTCGAGGGGTTGTCGGACGGCCGCGTCGCGGTGGTGACGAAGACCCATCCGGCCCTGGTGGACGGGCTCAGCGCCATCGACATCGGCCAGGTCCTCCTCGACGTCGAGCCGGACGCGCCGGCACCGGAACGGGTCGACTGGCGCCCGGAGCGGCCGCCGAACGGGGCCCAGCTGGTGTGGCAAGCCCTCGACGAGTACGTCCGCCGTCCGTCGGCGATCGTCGACACCGCGCGGGGAGCCGTCTCGGACGTCCGGTCCACGGCGGCGCGGCTGAGCGGCGTTGCGGGGGGACTGCTGCGCACCGCCCGGAAGACCCTGCTGGCCGCCCCG
Organism: Blastococcus sp.; assembly: GCA_035296685.1. Taxonomy (GTDB): domain Bacteria; phylum Actinomycetota; class Actinomycetes; order Mycobacteriales; family Geodermatophilaceae; genus Blastococcus_B. The sequence continues at coordinate 6,298 of DATHAK010000033.1, read as the reverse complement.
GACAGCCCGCTGAACGCGCCGGTGGGGCGGCAGCGGCGGGTGGCCGTCGCCCGGGCCGAGCTCGACGACATCAAGGCGATCCGCAAGGTGCACGGCGGGACGGTGAACGACGTGCTGCTCAACGTCGTCACCGGAGCGTTGCGCGAGTGGTTGCTCTCCCGCGGCGAGCCGGTGGTGGGTGGCACCTCGGTGCGGGCGCTGGTGCCGGTGTCGATGCACGACGAGGACGCGACCCCCGGTAACCGGGTCTCCTCGTACCTGGTGGACCTGCCGGTGGGGGAGCCCAATCCTCGCGTGCGCCTGACCCGGCTCAGCTACGCCATGCGGGGCATCGCCCAGCACGGGCAGTCGGTGGGCGCCGACAGCCTGATCGCCCTGACCGGGTTCGCCCCGCCCACCCTGCACGCGCTCGGTGCTCGCGCCGCCCGAGGACTGTCCCGGCGGCTGTTCAACCTCGTCGTCACCAATGTCCCAGGGCCCCAGCTCCCCCTCTACGCGGCCGGCAGCCGGATGCTGGAGGTGTTCCCGGTCGTACCCCTGGCCCGGGGTCAGGGCCTGTCCATCGGCATGACCAGCTACGACGGCCGGGTGTTCTTCGGCCTGAATGCCGAGCGGGACAGTGTGGGTGACGTCGACGTCCTGGCCGATCTGATCGAGCAGGAGGTCGGTGAGCTGGTGGAGGCGCTCGGCTGATCGCCGGCACGCGTTACCGTCGCCGTTCACCGACGAAGGGAGCGAGCCGGGTGCGCGTGTACCTGCCCGCTACGACCACGGTCCTGCGGACCCTCGTGGAGGACCGTGTCCTGCCCGGTCCCCATACGGTCTTCGCCGTGACGCCGGAGCTACGCCGCTTCTACGAGGTCAGTGACGCCGAGGCCGACCAGGAGGAGCTCGAGTACGCAGCTCTCCTCGCGGCGGCCCGCGCGAGCCTGCGCCTGATCGACATCGACCCCGGCGCGGCACGGCGCCGCGTCGTCGTGGCGGCCGACGTGCCCGACACCGCGGTCACGCCCCTGGACGACCCCGACACCGACCGCGGTGCGGCACGGGCCGAGAGCGACATCCGGGTGACGGACGTCGCCAGTGCCCACATCGACGGCGCCGATGCCGAGGACGACGTCCGGGCGGCCGTCGGGGTGGTGCTCGAAGCCGACCTCGGGAGCGACGACGCCCAGTTCGTCGTCGACCAGGCGGAAGGTCACGAGCTCGCCTGGTACGCGACGCAGGAGATAGGACCGGCGATCGACCTGCTCTGAGCCGGAGCCGGCGTCCGGACCGGGAACGGCGCGGAACGGGCCACCTGTACGCGCTCGGTGCGCGTGCCGGTGACCAGCCAACCCGAGCCGGGCCGGACCGGCAGTGGTGTCCTCGGGAGACGGATGCCCAGGACCTCGCCGTCGCCGGTCCCCGGGCACAGCAGGAGTCCGGACCGGCCGCGCCGGAGCGCGGCGACCGGACCCTGGTAGTGCCCGGACATGGTGCCGGGGCTGCCGGCCGCGATCAGGGCGATGCCCGACGCTGCCCCGGGGGTCGGGAGCCCGCTGAGGGCCGGCCACTCCGCCGGGACTCCGACGTCGTCGGCGAGGACGACGCCCGGCCTGCCGGCGAGCCCGGCCACCCAGGCGGACACACCGGCCATGTCCGACGGCGCCCGCCGCTCCCGGCCGGCGTCTTCGCCTCTGGCCATGGGCGGTCCCACGGCATGCCCCAGGTGCAGGACCGGCACCCCGAGGGCGGCGAGGTGCCGGCCAAAGGCCTCCAGGGCGCTGGTCCGTCCGCTGCCCGGTGGACCCGTCACGAGCAGCCCGCCGGTGCGGAGGAGGTCGATCTCGAGCGGCCGACCGTCGTCACCGCCGGGCCCGATGGGCAGGATCACCGCCCCCCGACCCGAACCGGCGGCGTCCCCGCGCTGTCGAGGCAGCGGTGAGAGTCGGGGATCGGGAGGGAGTTCCACGATGCGCAGCGGCGGTGGACCCGTGGGGGAGGTCACTGGCGTCGGAGCCAGGGGCCGGGGGAGTGCGAGCTGGCACTCGACGGCGTCCTCTCCGACGAGGGCCCGGCCGGGCGGCCGTCCCGCCGGAACCGCCCGCGGTGGGATCCCGGCCACCGCGTAATCCGCACGGTCGGCGAGCGGCAGCACGATCCGCTGGCGAGCGATGGCGGCCAGCCGCCCGCCGGGCACGACGCGGTCGGCGGTCAGGACGCACGTGAGGCCGACCGCGGCGCCGTCCCGCACCAGCCGCAGCAGGGCCGCAGACCCTCGACCGGGATCGGTCTCGTCCATCAGAGTGGTGACCGCTTCCACCCCGTCGATCAGGAGCAGGATCCGGGGCCCCGTGCCGGAGCCGGCTCGCCGCGCGGTGACCTCGGCGTTGAGCCGGTCGAGCAGCCGGACGATGCGCAGGGCGTCCTCGCCGCCGACGACCGTGCCCGTGTGCGGGAGCGCGCCCGCCTCCTCGACCAGCGAGCCGCCGTGGGACTCGAGGACGTGGACGTGCAGCTCGCCGGGCCCGAGCCGGCGCACCGCCTCCCCGAGGACCGTTCGCAGCAGGGTTGTACGTCCACTGCGGGGGCCACCGACGACCAGCCAACCACCCCCTTCGGCCAGGTCGAGCTGCAGAACGTCCTGCGTCTGGGCATCCGGGCGGTCGACGAGGCCCAGGGGCAGCCGGAGACCCTCGCACCGCTCAGCTGCGCCCGTTCCGCCCGGCAGGTCCTCGATCTCCACGTGGTCGGGCAGTGGTCGACGCCACGGTCGATGGGGTCGGGGGCAGCCGAGCGCACGGGCGTGCGCCGAGAGCGCGGAACACAGTCGGGCGAGATCGGTCTGCCCGTCCTCGAGCGGCTGCCGCGCGGGGCCGAGGGAGGGTGCCGGCCAGTTCCTCGGTCGGACCTCCGGGGTGGTCGAACCGGGTGGCGCCGCGGCCGCGGAGACCCGGGCCACCTGCAGGGCGGCCGGCGATCCGCTCCCGGCTCGGAGGAGCGCACGCCCGGGCAGGTCGACCGGCAGGAAGGCCGCGTCCGGCGCGCCGAGGACGTCGCGGGAGTCGCCCTCGTCCGTCGTGCGCAGGCAGATGCGCAGTGAGCAGTTGGCCCGGATCTCCGGGGACACCACGCCCCCGGGACGCTGGGTGGCGAGGACGAGGTGGACACCCAGCGACCGGCCGCGCTGGGCGATGCCGATCAGACTGGGCACGAAGGAGGGCAGCTCCTCCGCCAACGTCGCGAACTCGTCGACGACGATGACCAGCCGGGCCAGCTCGACCGTCTCCGGCAGCGCCGCGATGTCGGCGGCCTCGTGTGCCGACAGGATCCCCTCGCGACGGGTCAGTTCAGCGCCCAGCGAGCGCAGCGCCCGCTCCGTCGTCCGGCCGTCGAGATCGGTGACCAGCCCGACGGTGTGCGGCAGGCTGGCCGCCTCGGCGAACGCGGCGCCTCCCTTGTAGTCGACGAGCAGGAAGGAGCACCGCTCGGGCGGGTGGTGGAGCGCCAGGCTCGCGATCAGGGTCTGCAGCAGTTCCGACTTGCCCGATCCCGTCGTCCCGGCCACGAGGGCGTGCGGTCCGTCGCGGCACAGATCGATCCGTACCGGTCCCTGGGCCGTCTTCCCGACGACCGCGACCAGCTGATCCCGTGCCCGCAGCCACTCACCGACCGGCCGGTCGCCGTCCCCGGGACGCAGGCCCTCCGACGGCAGGTCGAGCAGCCGGACGTGGCGGGGGATCGACCCGCCCGCTGTCGCCGGCCTTAGTGCGGCGAGGTCGCGGGCGAAACCGGCCGCCACTGCGCGGGGGAGCCGGTCGACCACGACGTCCGTACGGTCCGGCGCACCCTGCTGTCTCAGCACCGCCACGTCACCGGTCTCGCCGCCGAGCTGGAGGATCGCGTCCACGGCGACGGGTAGCGACTCCGACCGTTCGGCAGCGGCGACGGTCACCACTCCCACGTCGCGGGCCGCGTGGAGCGCCGCACTCGTCCGCTGGTCGAGGGACCGGTCGACCACCACGACGAGCCGGCCCTGCACCATGCCGGTGTCCGGTCGTCCGGCGCGGCGCGAGCCGGCGGTCCGGCGTCGGGCCGCCGTCGTGGTCACCCAGGCGTGCAGCGCATCGTCGGAACGGCGGCGGGCCGGCCCGGACAGATCTCCGGACGGGGCCACGTGGACCGAACCGGGATCGAGGTGCGGGAGCCACCGGGCCCACGACCACTCCGGGATCCGCTCGGCCTCCGTGAGGAGGACGAGGTCGACGTCGCCCGGCGGATGCAGGGCACTCAGCTGGACCAGCACGTTGGTCACGGCGGCTAAGGCTCGGTCCCGCGGTCCGACCACCGCCAGCCCACCACAGGACCCGACATCGACGAGGATCGGCACGTGCGGCGCCGTCACCGTCGTGCGGACCCCGTCCCCGTGGATGCGAGTGACCTGCGTGGGACCGGGTCCGGTCCCCACACGGACGGTCAGTGCGTCGGCGTCGGTCCCCGCACGACTCCACAGCAGCCGCGTGCGGCGCCGTGCGGCCGTCGTGACGGTCGCCGGATCGGGATGGGCGGTGTCCGACGCCCGCACGTCGGCGTGCACCGCCTCGGCCAGCCGGGTCTCCGCGGCGAGGACCGCCACGGCGTGCGCGGCCGCGTCGCGACGCCCGGTGCGGCGCCCCGACCAGCGTTCCGACAGCCACGTCGCCAGCGCCACGACCGGGCTGAGCACGGCGAAGAACAGGAACGTCGGGGTGTGCAGCAACCAGGCCATCAGCACGCCTCCTACAGCGGGGAGGGCGACCGCCACCCATGCCAGCCGCCGGCGCGGCGGGGCCGTCGGCGGCCGCGGGAAGGTCACGTCGACGTCCCGGGCACCGGCTCGTAGCGGCGCGATCGGACGGAGCTGGATCCGGCCGTCGCCCATCGGCTCCACGGCCGCCACCGGACCCGCGGGGCCCGCAATCGTGACGGCGCTCGCCCCCAGCCGGACGACGGCTCCGACCGGCCATTCGCGGGGATTGTGGTCGAGCTCGAGACCGTCGAGCCGGCTCCCGTTGGTCGAGTCGAGGTCGGCGACCGTGATCGCGCCGCCCCCCACCTGGACCGCGACGTGCCGGCGCGAGACATCGGGGTCGTCGAACCGCACCGATGCCTCCCCGCCACGCCCGAGGACGTGCCGGCCCTGGCCCAGCGGGGCGGTCCGGCCAGCGTCCGGCCCGCCCACCACGTGCAGTTCGAGGGCGCTGCTCCGGGGCATCCGGTCACCGCCCCGGACCGGTCCGGCGATGCCCAGCACGGCGCCGTGGCGCAACCGTCCGTCCGTGAGCGGCATGTCGCCGGGTAGCCGGCTGGACCCCGACCACAGGGAAGGAACCGGCACGCCGAGCGCTCGGGACATCTGCGGAAGGAGGTCGGCCAGACGATCGTCGGGCACCGCGGTCACCTCGACGTCCAGCTGCCCACCGTTGCCGCTCAGCGTCCAGCACCGGGTCGATCGGGGGGCCGGGTCGGCCGTCGTCGGATCGGTCACGGCGCGATCGTGACCGCCCGACGGCCCTGTTGGCGGTGCTGCCCGGCGGCCTGTGGACAAGTCGGAGCCTGTGGACGAGGTCAGCGCTCGACCCGAACTCCGCCCTAGCGTCCCCACCGAACCGGGAGGGACCCGGGACGGAGGAGGAGCACGTGAAGGTCGACATCGCCACCCTGCAGTCCATGGCGGGGCAGTGCCGGGCAGAGGCCGCCGAGAGCACCGCGCGGCACACGCACCTGTCCAGCAGCATCAACTCGTCGGTGCTCGACGGATGGACCGACAGCCAGGCGGCCGTGCAGTTCAGCGAGCTCTACGAGCAGTGGCGGCTCTCCGCCCAAGGGGTTGCCGACGCGCTGAACGGCATGGGCGGCCTGCTGACCAGCGTGGCCGGCTCCTATCAGCAGCACGAGGCCGACATGGCGGCGCGCATCGGCGCGATGATCTGAGCCGCGCCGCGGATCGGCCCCGACCCCGCGCGAAACCGACGGCAGCCGCCTCCGGAGACGGACGCGGAGCCGCCGTAAGATCACGACCCGTCCAGGCGGGTCACCGGTGCTTCGTGGTGGGCAGCCGACCGCCCGGTTCCGGGGCGGCCGGCCGCCCCGGAGTCGCGGCCCCGCTCACGCGTCGACGTCGGGAGCCAGCAGATGCAGTTCGGTCGGTACTACGAGGAGTTCGAGGTCGGGGCCGTCTACAAGCACTGGCCCGGCAAGACCGTCACCGAGTACGACGACCACCTGTTCTGCCTGCTCACGATGAACCACCACCCGCTGCACATGGACGTGAACT
>DATHAK010000032.1:0-6989 GCA_035296685.1 Blastococcus sp. | reverse complement strand
ACTCGGCCATCTTGTGGGTGTCCTCGCGCCGCTTCACGGCGGCGCCGAGGCCGTTGCTCGCGTCGAGCAGCTCGTTCATCAGGCGCTCGGTCATCGTCTTCTCGCGACGGGCCCGGCTGTACTGGATGAGCCAGCGAAGGCCGAGCGTGGTGCTCCGCGAGGGACGGACCTCGACCGGGACCTGGTAGGTCGCGCCACCGACACGGCGGCTGCGGACCTCGAGGGCCGGCTTGACGTTGTCCAGCGCGCGCTTGAGCGTGACGACCGGGTCGGTGTCGCTCTTCGCACGGGCGCCCTCGAGGGCGCCGTAGACGATCGCCTCGGCGACCGAGCGCTTGCCGTCGACCAGGACCTTGTTCACCAGCTGGGTGACCAGCGGCGACTGGTACACCGGGTCGGCGACCAGCGGACGCTTCGGGGCGGGGCCCTTGCGCGGCATTAGCTCTTCTCCTTCTTCGCGCCGTACCGGCTGCGAGCCTGCTTGCGACCACGGACGGCCTGGGTGTCCAGCGAACCGCGAATGATCTTGTAACGGACGCCGGGCAGGTCCTTCACACGACCGCCGCGCACGAGCACCATCGAGTGCTCCTGCAGGTTGTGGCCGACACCCGGGATGTAGGCGGTGACCTCGACCCCGCTGGTCAGCCGGACGCGGGCGACCTTGCGCAGCGCCGAGTTCGGCTTCTTCGGCGTCGTCGTGTAGACGCGCGTGCAGACTCCGCGACGCTGGGGCGAACCCTTCAGCGCCGGAGTCTTGGTCTTCTCGACCTTGTCCTCGCGGCCCTTGCGGACCAGCTGGTTGATCGTGGGCATGGGTGGCCTGGATCTCCTACCTGCGCTGGGTCGTGCTCTCGAATGTGGTGCTCTGCCTCGTGGTGCCGCTTCAGATCCTGCCCGCGCCCCACCGTCCGGCCCACGCGGTCGGGCGTGTCGCCCTTCCGAGGACCGGCCGAGAAGTTCGGACCGGAATCCCTCGCCCCTCGCGACTCGGCGACCTCTGGGTGATCCAGGCGCACCGCGAACGGGAGCAGGCCCAGGGCACCCTGGGCACAGCTGACCACAGTACCCGCGCCCCGGAGACCGGTGCAAACCGGGTCCCCATGCCGTCGGACACACGCCCGCCCGGCCCCGTCTGCGAGGACGTCATCCGGGCCAACGACGCCCCGTCGGGTTCTCTTCCCGTGGGGTGCGGCGTGCCCGGGGAGCTCCCGGTGGGCTGGGCCGAACGGTACCCGGCAGGAGCCCGCGACGGCGAGGACGCGCGAGAGCGTTTCGTCGTACCCGGCTCCTACCGTCGACGGCATCCCCGCTCCCCTGCCCCGGAGGACCCGTGCACCCCGACACCGCCCGCGAGCTCAAGGCCCGCATCCTCGACGGCCTGCCGACCGCCGCCGCGGCGGCCGCCGCGGACACGGATGCCCCCTGGCCGTGGGTCGCGGTGGGGCTGACACCGGCCGGCGAGGGCCGGGCGCGGGTCGCCGTCCGGCTGCAGCGGGACGCCGACCACGCTCTGCTGCCCGACCTCGGAGCCGCCGCGTCGGCCGAGCTGGAGGTGCGGGTGATCGGTCGTGTGCGGGCCCTCTCCTCCCCCGCCCCCGACGGCCTCCGCCGCCGGGTGCGCCCGCTGCGGCCCGGTCTGTCCGTGGCGCACCCGGCGGTCACGGCAGGAACCCTCGGCGGGTTCGTGCGCACCGTCTCCGGGCTGGCGATCCTGTCCAACAACCACGTGCTCGCTGCCAGCGACGCGGCCCTGCTGGGCGACCCCGCGCTGCAGCCGGGGCCGGCGGACGGCGGCGTGGCGGAGGACCGCGTCGCGACGCTCGCCGCGTTCGAGCGGTTCACCGCCGGGGCGCCCAACCTGGTCGACGCCGCGGTGGCGACGCTCGACCCGGGCATCGACGCCGACCCGGGTGACCTCCCCGGTGGGCCGCTGACCGGACCCGTCCCCGGTGCCCTCGACATCGACCCCGACGAGCCCGTGGAGAAGGTCGGCCGCACGACCGGCCACACCCGCGGCCGGATCACCGCCGTCGAGGTCGACGCCGTGGCCGTGCAGTACGACGAGGTGGTGCACCGGTTCGACGACCAGATCGAGATCGAGGGGCTCACCGGTGCGTTCAGCGCCGGCGGTGACAGCGGTTCGGTGATCTGGCGCTCCCGCGACCGGGCCCCCACTGCCCTGCTCTTCGCCGGGAGTGCGACGGGTGGCTCGGCCGGTGGGGGCGTCACCTTCGCCAACCCCCTCGCGACGGTGCTGCGGGTGCTGGCCGCGCAATGGGTCACCGGCTGAGCGCTCACCCCGGGGCGGCTGCTCACTGTGCTCACGGCCCGCGCGGGCGCACCATGGAGGCATGCAACCGGGTCCCGGCACCGAGCGTGCCGCCGCGCGGGCGGCCAAGAGCTCCCTGGCGGCCCGCCTGGCCGCGGAGCCGGGCGTCGTCGGGATCGGTCTGGCCCGGCGGGACGACGTCTACGTGGTGAAGGTGGACCTCGCGGACGCCGGCGCCGCCGTCCTGGTCCCCGGGACCGTGGACGGCGTCCCCGTGGTCACCGAGGTGGTCGGGCCGGTCCGCCCGCTCTGAGAGCGCCCCCTGCTCCCCGCTAGCCTGCGGGGATGCGCATCGGCATCCAGGCCAGCTACAGCGGTGGGTTCCAGGAGACGGCGGCCGAGATCCGCGATCTCGAGTCGGCCGGTCTCGACGTCGCCGCGGTGGCCGAGGTGTACACCTTCGACGCGGTCAGCCAGCTCGGCTACCTGGCGGCGGTGACCGAACGGGTCGAGCTGCTCAGCGCCATCTTCCCGATCTACAGCCGCACCCCGGCCCTGACCGCGATGACCGCGGCCGGGCTGGACTTCGTCTCCGGTGGCCGGTTCACGCTCGGCCTGGGCGCCTCCGGCCCGCAGGTCATCGAGGGCTGGCACGGCGTCCCCTACGACGCCCCGTTGCAGCGCACCCGCGAGATCGTCGAGATCTGCCGCCAGGTGTGGCGCCGCGACCGGCTCGACCACGCCGGCACGAAGTACACGGTCCCGCTGCCCGCCGACCAGGGCACCGGGCTGGGCAAGCCGCTCAAGCTGATCAACACCCCGGTCCGGGAGCGGATCCCGGTCATGCTGGCCGCACTCGGCCCCAAGAACGTCGAGCTCGCCGCCGAGATCGCCGAGGCGTGGGAGCCGATCTTCTTCTTTCCCGAGAAGGCGGCGTCGGTCTGGGGCGAGTCGCTGGCGGCCGGGAAGGCCAAGCGCGACCCGTCGCTCGGCGACCTCCGGGTCATCACCGGCGTCCCGGTCGCGATCGGGGACGACGTCGAGCCGCTGCTGGACGTCGTCAAGCCGGGCCTGGCCCTGTACATCGGTGGCATGGGCGCCCGGGGCAAGAACTTCTACAACGACCTCGCCGTCCGCTACGGCTACGAGGCGGAGGCCAAGGAGATCCAGGACCTCTACCTGGACGGGAAGAAGGACGAGGCCGCGGCCGCGGTTCCCCTCGAGCTGGTGCGCGCGTCGTCATTGATCGGCCCGGAGTCCTACGTCGCCGAGCGGATCGCGGCCTTCGCGGAGGCCGGCGTCAGCACTCTGATGCTGCAGCCCCTCGACGGCAGCCGCGAGGGCCGCCTGAAGACCGTCGAGACGGTGAAGCGCCTGGCTCCGTGATCTGTCGTCCTCTGGACGATACCGCGGCCAGGTACCGTCCCCTGCTGCGCTAATGGGGCGTACCGGGCTTGCTTCTGGCAGGTTCGGGGCTGGTAGCGGCCGGTGGGTCAGCACTCTCCTGCGCTGGAACGTGGTCTGGATTCCTAGGCTCAGATCGTGCGCCCACCAGTCGTGAGGGGGCGTGACCGCTGATGGGATGACGTGCCCCGGCCTGGTCCGGTGAGCACTTGACCATTAGCCCGCGGCTGGTCCCCTCCACGCTGCCGTCCGACCGGTGCGAGTGGGAGGCGCGGATGTTGTTTGTTGGCGATGACTGGGCCGAGGACCACCACGACGTCGAGGTCGAGGACGCCGAGGGCAGGCGGCTGGCGCGGGCCAGGCTGCCGGAGGGAATCGCCGGGCTGACCCGGCTGCACGAGCTGATCGCCGAGCACCTGACCGACGACGACGTCGATCCCGAGACCGGGTTCGTCGCGCAGAGCGTGGCGATCGGAATCGAGACGGATCGGGGTGTGTGGGTATCGGCGCTGGTGGCGGCCGGCTATCAGGTGTTCCCGATCAATCCGATGTCGGTGGCGCGCTACCGGGAGCGGCACGCCACCGGCGGGGCGAAGTCCGACCGGGGCGACGCCCACGTGCTGGCCGAGATCGTTCGCCTGGACCGGGCGCACCACCGGCCGATCGCCGGCGACAGTGCCGAGGTGGAGGGCTTGAAACTGGTTGCCCGATCGCATCAGGCGTTCATCTGGGACCGCACCCGCCATCTGCTGCGGCTGCGTGGTGCGCTGCGCGAGTTCTTCCCCGCCGCCCTGGAGGCCTTTCCCGAGCTCACCAGCCCCGAGGCGCTGGAGCTGCTCGAGCGTGCCCCCGATCCGGCTCGGGCGGCCCGGCTGTCCCGGTCGAAGATCAGCGCCGCTCTGACCCGCGCGCACCGGCGCGACCCGGAGGTCAAGGCCGCCGAGATCCAGACTGTGCTGCGCGCCCCGGCACTACGGCAGGCCCCGCCCATCGAAGCGGCCTACGCGGTCATCGTGGCCAGCGCCGCGCGGCTGATCGCGCAGCTCAACACCCAGATCGCGGAGCTGCAGGCGGTGGTGGCCGAGGGTTTTGGCCGGCACCCGGACGCTGAGATCCTGACCAGCCAGCCCGGGCTGGGACCGGTCCTGGGCGCCCGGGTGCTCGCCGAGTTCGGTGACGACCCCGACCGCTACGTCGACGCCAAGGCGCGAAAAAACTACGCCGGCACCTCACCGATCACCCGTGCCTCCGGCACCCGCCGGGTCGTGCTGGCCCGCTACGCCCGCAACAAACACCTCGCCGACGCCACCCACCAGTGGGCCTTCTGTGCGCTGACGGCCTCACCCGGCGCCCGCCGCTACTACGACGACATCCGCGCTCGCGGCGTCTCCCACCACGCCGCCCTTAGGCAGCTGGCCAACCGCCTGGTCGGCATCCTGCACGGCTGCCTCAAGACCAGAGCCCTCTACCGGGAAGACACCGCCTGGCCCGACCGCACCGCCCTCGCGGCTTGACGCCGCAGACCATGGGATGTCTGAGCCGCTGCTTCGCCCCTGCGCGGACCCGGCCGGGGCCCACTCGGCGCGAGAAGAGGGCCCCCAGGTCTGGCGACCTGGGGGCCCTTCTGCACTGCCTAGGGACTCAGCCCCGCCAGTCGTACTCCTCGAGACGCACGGCCTCGCCGGTGCCCTGACCGAAGACGTCGGGGCTGTAGTACTGCCCGTCGTCGTAGCCGGCCATGGTGTACACCGCGGCGCGGGCCTCCTCGGTGGGCTCGACCGTGATGTTCCGGTAGCGGCTGATGCCCGTACCCGCCGGGATCAGCTTGCCGATGATCACGTTCTCCTTGAGGCCGAGCAGGCTGTCGCTCTTGCCCTGGATCGCGGCGTCGGTGAGCACCTTGGTCGTCTCCTGGAAGGAGGCGGCCGACAGCCACGACTCGGTGGCGAGCGAGGCCTTGGTGATGCCCATGAGCACCGGACGGGCCGAGGCCGGCTCGCCGCCCTCGGCGACGACACGGCGGTTCTCGGTCTCGAACAGCGTCCGCTCGACCAGCGCGCCCGGCAGGAACTCCGTGGCGCCCGAGTCGATGATGGTCACCCGCTTCAGCATCTGGCGGATGATCACCTCGATGTGCTTGTCGTGGATCGACACGCCCTGCGAGCGGTAGACCTCCTGGACCTCGCGGACCAGGTGGAGCTGCACCTCGCGCGGGCCCATGATCCGCAGCACCTCGTGCGGGTCGACAGCACCCTCGGTGAGCTGCTCGCCGACCTCGACGTGGGCGCCGTCCTCGACCCGCAGCCGCGAGCGGCGCGACAGCTTGTCGTAGACGACCTCGTCGGAGCCGTCGTCCGGGGTGATCGTGAGCTTCCGGAACTGCTCGCCGTCCTCGATGCGGACGGTGCCGGCCAGCTCGGCGATCGGCGCCTTGCCCTTGGGCACGCGGGCCTCGAAGAGCTCGACCACACGCGGCAGACCGTGGGTGATGTCCTCACCCGCGACACCACCGGTGTGGAAGGTGCGCATCGTCAGCTGGGTGCCCGGCTCACCGATCGACTGGGCGGCGATGATGCCGACCGCCTCGCCGACGTCCACCAGCTTGCCGGTCGCGAGCGACCGGCCGTAGCAGGTGGCGCAGGTGCCGAGCAGCGACTCGCAGGTCAGGACGCAGCGGACCTTGACCTCGGAGACACCGGCGTCGATCAGCGTCTGGATGAGCACGTCACCGAGGTCGGAGTTGGCCTCCGCGATGACGGTCCCGTCCTCGGCCACCACGTCGGCGGACAGGGCGCGGGCGTAGACGCTGGTCTCGACGTGGGCGTCCCGGGTGACGGCACCGTCGAGGACCGTGCCGATCGGCATGATGACGCCGCGGTCGGTGCCGCAGTCCTCCTCGCGGATGATGACGTCCTGCGAGACGTCGACCAGCCGGCGGGTGAGGTAGCCGGAGTCAGCGGTGCGGAGCGCCGTGTCGGCCAGCCCCTTGCGGGCACCGTGCGTGGAGATGAAGTACTCCAGCACGGACAGACCCTCCCGGAAGTTGGCCTTGATCGGCCGCGGGATGATCTCGCCCTTCGGGTTGGCGACCAGACCGCGCATACCGGCGATCTGGCTGATCTGCATCATGTTGCCTCGGGCGCCCGAGTTGACCATGACCCAGACCGGGTTGGTCGTCGGGAAGTTGTCCACCATCGCCTGGCTGACCTCGGCCCGCGCGCGGGTCCAGATCTCGATGAGCTCCCCACGACGCTCGGTGTCGGTGATGACACCGCGCTCGTACTGGCGCTCGATCTTGGCGGCCTCGTCCTCGTGC
>DATHAK010000031.1:0-6476 GCA_035296685.1 Blastococcus sp. | reverse complement strand
GGGACGGGGCCGGGGACAGCGGCAGGGCCGGTCGGGCGCGGTAGCTGCCGGTATGCGGCCGGTGACCGTGGTCGACAGGTCGAGAAGTTGTCCCCAGGAATGTGCACAGGTTGGGGAGATCTCGTGCGTGCCAGGTCACATGGGGTCACCGCAACGCGGGATCGCCAGCGGAGCGCCGACCAGGCACTTCCGGCCTGCTACTGCCGCTGACCTGCACCGATGCCTGATGGATGGCCGCGGGACCGACGGTTCGCTCGATCGACGGGGCCGGCCTTGGCACGCGCTGGGGACGGACCCGGGAGACACAGGGGACAGCAGGTGGACGGCGGCGGTCGCCGGTGCACAGCCGTCGAGATGTCCACGTGTCGACAACAGGAAGACCCTGACCACCCACAGTCGGCCAACACCCCCGCTCGGGCCTTGACCAGCGCGAAGGGGCCCGATCCCCAGCTTCCACACCAGTGATGACGAAGATGAGGTAGTTATCTCGATGAATCCTTGAACCACACTCTGGGTGGGGAAGCTGCGCTACGAGGGGCCCAAACCGATCAGCGGGAGACCGGGGTTGACCCCTGCAGGGCCTCAACAGGCACGATGAGCGGCGCACCGGCCACAGGCTGCTGACGACAGGAGTCAGCCGGTGTGCGAGATGAACAAGAGGATCTGCTCCTGCGGGACCGCCACCGGGTGGTCCCCGCCGGGGAGCGGGCAGAGCTGGGGTGGGTCGAGACATGAAGTTCCGGGTGGCACGTGAGGTGCTCGCCGACGCCGTCGCCTGGACGGCGCGCAGCCTGCCGCCGCGGCCGTCGGTGCCGGTGCTGGCAGGCATCCTGCTCGAGGTGGACGGCAGCCAGCTGTCGGTCTCGGGCTTCGACTACGAGGTCTCCGCGCGTGCCGAGGTCGACGTGAACGCCACCGAGAGCGGCCGCGTCCTGGTGCCGGGCCGCCTGCTCGCCGAGATCACCCGCGCGCTGCCGCCGCACCCGGTCGAGATCACCGCCGAGGGTCCGCGCCTGTCCATCGCCTGCGGCAACGCGAAGTTCAGCCTGCCGACGCTCCCGGTCGAGGACTACCCGTCCCTGCCGTCGATGCCGTCGTCGGCCGGGCTGGTCGACAGCGACGCCTTCGCCGAGGCCGTCGGCCAGGTCGCCGTCGCGGCCGGTCGCGACGACACCCTGCCGATGCTGACCGGCGTCCGGCTGGAGATCGAGGACGACCTGATCACGCTCGCGGCCACCGACCGCTACCGGTTGGCCGTCCGCGAGTTCGCCTGGCGCCCCGAGACCCCCGGGATCTCGGCGGCTGTCCTGGTCCCGGCCCGCACGCTGGCCGACGCCGCGAAGACGCTGACCAGCGGGCCGGAGATCGTGCTGTCCCTGTCCTCCGGGAGTTCTGGCGAAGGCATCCTCGGCCTCTCGGGCAAGGATCGGCAGACCACCACGCGGCTGCTGGACGCCGAGTTCGTCAAGTACCGCGCGATCATGCCGAGCGAGTCCGCGGCGCACGCGATCCTGCCGGTCGGCCTGTTCACCGACGCCGCCAAGCGTGTGGCGCTCGTCGCCGAGCGGGGGACGCCGCTGCGCTGCGAGTTCACCCCGGGGCAGGTGACCCTGCGAGCCGGTGGCACCGACGACGAGGGCCAGGCCGAGGAGCGCTGCGATGTCGAGTTCGACGGCGAGCCGCTGACCATCGGCTTCAACCCGACGTTCCTGCTCGACGGCCTCGCCGCGGTGCACACCGAGCGCGCGCGGATGGACTTCACGAGCCCGCTCAAGCCCGCGGTGCTCTCGGGGGTCGACGAGCCCGCGGCCGACGACGGCCAGGAGAAGCCGGCTGAGCGCCCGGGCAGCTACCGCTACCTGATCATGCCGGTGCGACTGCCCGGCTGATAGAGGACCACTTCTCCCCCCACGCCTCGCGGGCTCGGCGCGAGACCCTGAAGGATGGCCATTCGAGAACGTCTCACCACGAGAGAAGGGACCCAGTCGTGCAGCTGGGACTGATCGGGCTGGGCAAGATGGGCGGCAACATGGCGGAGCGCGTCCGGCGCGCCGGCCACGAGGTCGTCGGCTACGACCACCACGCCGAGCGGCGCGACGTGGACAGCCTGGAGGGACTGGTCGAGGCCCTCGCCGCTCCACGGGTGGTCTGGGTGATGGTCCCCTCCGGGGAGCCGACCAAGGCGACGGTCAAGGAGCTCGGCGAGCTGCTCAGCCCCGGCGACGTCGTCGTCGACGGCGGCAACTCCAAGTTCACGGACGACCAGGTGCACGACGTGATGCTGCGCGAGAAGGGCATCGGCTACATCGACGCCGGCGTCTCCGGCGGCGTCTGGGGCCTGGAGAACGGCTACGCGCTGATGGTCGGCGGCACCAAGGAGGACGTCGCCAAGGTCCAGCCGATCTTCGACGCGCTCAAGCCGCCGGCCCCGGTGGACGAGTCCGGCGAGGAGCACACCGGCGATGCGGGCTTCGTCCACGCCGGCCCGGTCGGCGCCGGCCACTTCAGCAAGATGGTCCACAACGGCATCGAGTACGCGATGATGCAGGCCTACGGCGAGGGCTACGAGCTGCTGGCCGCCGTCGACCTGATCGAGGACGTGCCCGGGGTCATCAAGTCGTGGACGCAGGGCACCGTCATCCGCTCCTGGCTGCTCGACCTGCTCGTGCGGGCGCTGGACGAGGACCCGAAGCTGGAGCGGGTCACCGGCTATGCCGACGACTCCGGCGAGGGCCGGTGGACCGTCGAGCAGGGCATCGAGAACGCCGTCCCCATGCCGACGATCGCGGCGTCGCTGTTCGCCCGGTTCGTCTCGCGCCAGGACGACTCGCCGACCATGAAGGCCGTCGCCGCGCTGCGCAACCAGTTCGGCGGTCACGCGGTGCACGCCGTCCGGGCCCAGGAGGCCGAGAAGCCGGCATGAGAATGGACCCCCCTGCCCCCCACCACTCGCAAGCTCGCGGCGGGGCCCTGCAGGGGGGCCGTTCCAGCACCTCGCGGGCCGGCTGAGGGTGTACGTACGGCACCTGCAGGTCGGTTCCTTCCGCAGCTGGGAGCGGGTCGACCTGGCCCTGAGCCCTGGGCCGACGGTCTTCGTCGGACGCAACGGCGAGGGCAAGACCAATCTCGTGGAGGCCGTGGGCTACCTCGCGACGATGAGCAGCCACCGCGTCTCCTCGGACGCGCCGCTGGTCCGGCACGGGGACGCGCAGGCCGTCGTCCGCGCGGCGCTGCGCCGGGGCGACCGGGAGCTGCTCGTCGAGATCGAGATCAATCCCGGCCGGGCCAACCGCGTGCGGGTCAACCGGGCGGCGCTCCCTCGGCCCCGGGAGCTGCTGGGCATGGTGCGGACGGTCCTGTTCGCCCCCGAGGATCTCGCCCTGGTGCGGGGCGACCCGACCGAGCGCCGGCGGTTCCTCGACGAGCTGCTCGTCACCCGCACCCCGCGGCTGGCCGGTGTGCGCGCCGACTACGACCGGGTGCTCAAGCAGCGCAACGCCCTGCTCAAGACGGCGCGGCTCGCGCGCGGCAAGGCCATGGAGACCCTGGACGTCTGGGACGGGCACCTCACCGACCTGGGCGGACAGCTGCTCGCGGCCCGGCTCCAGCTGGTCGCCGACCTCGTTCCGCACGTGGCCCGCGCCTATGCCGACGTCGCCGGGGCGGGCGCGGTGGTCGCGGGCCTGGGCTACTCGTCCACCGTGCCTTTGGCGGGCGACGGCACGGCGCTGGTGGCCGGCGCCACCCAGCCGTCGTCGGCCGAGCTGACCGAGTCGATGCGGGCGCGGGTGGCCGAGCGCCGCGGCGACGAGCTCGACCGGGGCATGACGCTGGTCGGCCCGCACCGCGACGACCTCGTGCTGCACCTGGGCCCCGCGCCGGCCAAGGGGTTCGCCAGCCACGGCGAGTCCTGGTCCCTGGCCCTGGCGCTGAAGCTCGGCACCTTCGCCCTCTTGAGGGCCGAGGGCGAGGACCCCATCCTGATCCTCGATGACGTCTTCGCGACCCTGGACGCCGACCGCCGCGCCGCCCTGGCGGCGGTCGCCCGCTCGGCGGAGCAGACGCTGATCACCGCGGCCGTGGTCGACGACGTGCCCGAGGAGCTGCGTGGGGTGCGGGTCGAGGTCGGCGACGGCTACGCCGTCGTGGTGAAGGACGGCGTGGGGATCGAGGGGACGCTGCCGTGAGCGAGGAGCGCCCGGCCCGACCCAGCGACATCGCGCGGGCCGCCCTGGAAGCCGCCCGCGCCGCCTCGGCCGCCCGCCCGCAGCCCACCCGCCGCCGTGTCGCGGGACCGCGACGGACGTGGACCGGTCCCCGGCCCGGCGCCGACGATCCGCAGCCGCTGGGCCGGCTGGTCGACTCCCTGGTCACCGAGCAGGACTGGTCGGAGCGCACCCGGGTGGGGGCGGTGTTCGGACGGTGGTCGGCGCTGGTCGGCCCCGAGATCGCCGCCCACTGCGCGCCGCAGAGCCTGTCGGAGGGGGAGCTGCTCGTCGTCGCCGAGTCCACGGCGTGGGCCACGCAGCTGCGGCTGCTCGCGCCGTCCATCCTCGGCAAGCTGCGCGCCCAGGTGGGCGGGGACGTCGTGACCCGCTTGCGCGTTGTCGGTCCGACGGCCCCGAGCTGGAAGAAGGGTCCGCGCTCGGTGCGCGGGCGGGGGCCGCGCGACACCTACGGCTGAGCCGGCACGGTTCAGGGAGCACGAGCGAGAGGCACCGATGAGCACCCCGCGGGACCGCGATCCGCAGGACCCGTCGTCCGGGGAGGGTCCCGGCGACGGCAGCGACTGGCACGAGCCGGCCCACTTGGGCGGCGACCAGCCGGGGCCGCGGGAGGAGCCGCCGGCCGCCGAGCCGTGGACGCCGCCGGGCTGGGACCTCCCCGACGCGCGCGGTGCCGGGTCGGCCGGATCCCTCCCGGTGCCGCCCGTGGCGGGCGGGGAGGCCGACGTCGAACAGGGCCACCCGGCGCGCCGGCGGGGACTGTTCGGTCTCGGCGGCCCGCGCCGGCCGGGGGCGGCGGAGCAGGTCTTCACCTACGAGGGCGACCTGGTCGGTGCCCAGCACTGGGCCGTGCAGCACGGCTGGACGGTGTCCGACGGGACCGGACCGGAGGACGCCGTCCTGGCCGACATCGTCGCCTCGTCACCGGTCCGCGCGCACAAGGACCACCGGGCGGCCGGTGTGCTGCGTGGCATGGCCGGAACCCTGGAGCTGGTCGCGTTCGACGTCGTCTACACGTCCGGCAACTACCGGGTGCCGCAGTACGCGGTGACCGCGGCGCCCCTGCTGCGCCCCGTCCCGGGGCTCCGGCTGTCTCCGGCGCGGCTGTGGAAGCACGGGACGGCCGGCCTGGTGCCGGTGACCAGCGGCAACGAGGCGTTCGACACCCGGTGGCAGCTGTTCGCCGCCGAGGACGGTCCCGAGGCGCGCCGCCTGGCGGGCGACCCCGCGGTGCAGGGGCTGCTGCTCGCCACCGACGACGGCGACGAGTTCTGGACCGCGGCCGGGCACCTCGCCGCGATCCGGCCCGACGGGCACCGGCCGTCGCTGATCGAGCACCACGCCCGGCTGCTGACCGCGATGGTGGGGGCGCTGACCGGGGGCTGGGAACGCTAGGCAGCGGCTCCCGCCGCGGCCGCGTCCCGGGTCGTGCCCCGTTCCGCGGCGCGGACGATCCCGCGGACCATCCCGCCGAAGACGACGCCGTGGAATCCTGCGATCGCGCACCAGTAGAGGTGGCCGGCCAGGCCGTGCGGCACGAACGTCGCCCGCTGCCGCAGCACCGTGGCGCGGCCGGCCGGATCGTGTTCCACGTGGAACTCGAGCCAGGCGAGGCCGGGCAGCCGCATCTCCGCACGCAGCCGTAGCAGCCGCCCCTCCTCCAGGGCCTCCACCCGCCAGAAGTCGAGGGCGTCGCCGACGTAGAGGTCCTGCGGGTCCCGGCGTCCACGCCGCAGGCCGACCCCGCCGACGAGCCGGTCCAGCCGGCCGCGCACCGACCACGCGAGCGGGAAGGAGTACCAGCCGGCGTCCCCACCGATCCCCTCGACGACCCGCCACAACTCCTCGGGGCCGGCGGTCGTGGTCCGGGTCCGCTCGTCGACGTACACGCTGCCGCCGGCCCAGTCGGGATCGGTCGGTAGCGGGTCCGACGGTGCACCGGGAACGGAGGCGGATGCCCACCGGGTGGCGACGGCGGAGTCCTTGACCCGCTGCACCGCCAGCCGCACCGCCTCGTCGAAGCCGAGCAGGCCCTCCGGCGGGTCGGGCACGTACTGCGCGATGTCGTGCTCACGGCAGACGACGGTGTTGCGCAGCGACTCCACCAGCGGGCGCGCGATCCCGGCCGGCACCGGCGTGATCAGGCCGACCCAGTGGCTCGACAGCGACGGCGAGAACAGCGGTACGGGAAGGATCCGCCGCCGCGGCAGGCCCGCCACCCGGGCGTAGCGCTGCATCATCTCGGCGTAG
>DATHAK010000030.1:0-38396 GCA_035296685.1 Blastococcus sp. | reverse complement strand
CCGAGGTCGCCGCCGGAGCCCTTGACCCAGAGCAGCTCGACGGGCTGCCCGGTGACCGGGTCGGTCCCGGCGCCCTTGGCGGAGGTGTTGCCTCCGGCGTAGTTGGTGTTGCGCGGGTCCGCGCCGAGCCGGTTGCTCCGGCCGAGCAGGTCACTGACCACGGGGTTCGTCATCGTCTGGTCCTGTTCCGCAGTCATGGTCATGCGCCCCAGCCGGCCTGGGTGCCACCGACGCGCTCGCGGGCGATGCGCTCCTGGTAGCCCGAGGCGGCATAGGCGGCATAGGGGTCGGTGTCGATGCCCTGCTGCTCCCGCAGCAGCGCCAGCAGCGGCCGGACGTCGGTGTTGTACGCGTCCATCAGCACGGCGTTGGCGCCGAGCACGTCACCCGCCCGCTGCGCCGCCGCCAGCGCCTCGCGGTCGACGAGCAGCGCCTTCGCCGTCGCCTCCTGCACGTTCATCACCGAGCGGATCTGGCCGGGGATCTTCGGCTCGATGTTGTGGCACTGGTCGAGCATGAAGTTGACGCCGGCCTCGGGTCGGAGCGCGTCGTTGCCCACGATCTCGTTCATGATCCGGAACAGCTGGAACGGGTCGGCAGAACCCACGATCAGGTCGTCGTCGGCGTAGTTGCGCGAGTTGAAGTCGAAGGCACCCAGGCGCCCGGCGCGCAGCAGCTGCATGACGATGAACTCGATGTTGGTGCCGGGCGCGTGGTGGCCGGTGTCGAGGACGACGGTGGCCTGGTCGCCCAGGGCGAGGCAGTGCACCAGCGACGTGCCCCAGTCGGGGATGTCCATCGCGTAGAAGTACGGCTCGAAGAACTTGTACTCCAGCAGCAGCCGGTGCTCGGGGTCGAGCATTGCGTAGATCTGCTGGAGGGAGTCGGCCAGCCGGTCCTGGCGCGCGCGCAGGTCGTCCTGGCCCGGGTAGTTGGTGCCGTCGGGCAGCCAGATCTTCAGGTCGGTCGAGCCGGTCCTGCGCATGACGTCGATGCACCGGGCGTGGTGGTCGATCGCCTTCTGCCGGACGGCGGGGTGGGCGTGCGTCAGCGAGCCGAGCCGGTACTCGTCGTCCTGGAAGAGGTTGGAGTTGATCGCCCCGATCCGCACGCCGAGGTCGGCCGCGTGGTCGGCGAGCTTGCCGAAGTCGTCGACCAGGTCCCACGGGATGTGCAGGGAGACCCGGGGCGCGACGCCGGTGTACGTGTGCACCTGGGCGGCGTCCTCGAGCTTCTCGAACGGATCGCGGGCGACACCGGCCTGGCCGAAGACCTTGAACCGGGTGCCCGAGTTGCCGAACGCCCACGAGGGCAGCTCGATGGTCTGCTCGGCCAGTGCCTCGAGGGCGCGGGCGCGGAGTTCGTCGGACACGGGCGGCTCCCGGACGTTGGTGTGAAACGTTTCAGTCAGGTCTGGCGCCGACGGTAGGACCCCTGATAGGAATGTGTCAACCACCCCGCTCATGGCGCGGCCGACCTCGACGACGAGCCGCCTCTAAGACGTTTCAACATGCCCGGAGGTTCGTGCGTGACGAGCAGCATCCGCGACGTCGCCCTGGCCGCCGGCGTGTCCGTCGGCACGGTCAGCAATGTGCTCAACCGCCCGGAGGCGGTCAGCGAGCAGACGCGCCGCCGGGTGCAGGAGGCGATCGCCGCGCTCGGCTTCGTCCGCAACGAGTCCGCCCGCCAGCTGCGCGCCGGTTCCAGCCGCACGATCGGCCTGGTCGTCCTCGACATCGCCAACCCGTTCTTCACCGACGTGGCCCGCGGCGTCGAGGACGCCGTCAACGCCGAGGGCCTCGCGGTGATCCTGTGCAACTCCGACGACCGCCCGGAGAAGGAGGCCGCCTACCTCGACGTGCTGGCCGAGCAGCGGGTGCAGGGCGTGATCATCACGCCCACCGCGCAGCTCTCCCCCGCCCTCGAGTCGTTGCGGCAGCGAGGGGTCCCCGTGGTCCTGCTCGACCGGCGGGCGTCCGATCCGGACCACTGCTCGGTCGCCGTCGACGACGTGCACGGCGGACGGCTCGCCGCCGAGCACCTGCTCGAGCGGGGTCACCGCCGGATCGCCTTCGTCGGCGGCTCCTCGGGCCTGCCGCAGATCCAGGAGCGGCACGACGGGGTCGAGCAGGCGGTCCGTGAGACGTCCGGATCCGACGACGCCCTCGCCGTCCTCGCCCCGGCCGCGCTCACCGTCGCCGGCGGCCGCGAGGCCGGCGAGCTCATCGTCGGCATGCCCGCGAGCCGCCGGCCCACCGCGGCGGTGTGCGCCAACGACCTGATCGCCCTCGGACTGCTCCAGGAGATGGTGCGGCACGGCGTGCGGGTGCCGGACGACTTCGCGATCGTCGGGTACGACGACATCGACTACGCGGCCGCGGCCGCGGTCCCGCTCTCGTCGGTGCGCAAGCCCCGGCAGGAGCTCGGTCGCCGCGCGGCGGAGCTGCTGATCGACGAGGCTCGCGGGCAGGACCACCTGCACGAGCAACTGGTGTTCGAGCCGCAGCTCGTCGTCCGCGAGTCGAGCATGGTGCGGCGCAGCGCACGGGAGAGGACGGCGTGAGAGTCGCCCTGTTCGCCACCTGCCTGGTCGACACAATGGTGCCGCAGGTGGCGCACGCGACGGCCGCGCTCCTGGAGCGGCTCGGGCACGAGGTCGTGGTCCCGCCCGGGCAGTCGTGCTGCGGGCAGATGCACGTCAACACCGGCTACCGCCGCGAGGCCGTGCCGATCGTCGCCAACCACGTGCGGGCGTTCGCCGGCGCCGAGGCGATCGTCGCGCCGTCCGGCTCGTGCGTGGCCTCGATCCACCACCAGCAGGCCGCCGTCGCGCGCCGCGCCGGCGAGCACGCGCTGGCCGACGAGGCCGAGGCGCTGGCGGGCCGCACCTACGAGCTGTCGCAGTTCCTGGTCGACGTTCTCGGCGTGACCGACGTCGGCGCGTACTACCCGCACCGGGTCACCTACCACCCGACCTGCCACTCGCTGCGGCTGCTGCGGGTGGGCGACCGGCCGCTGCAACTGCTGCGCGCGGTCCGCGGGCTCGACCTCGTCGAGCTCCCGGCGGCAGACCAGTGCTGCGGCTTCGGCGGAACCTTCGCCGTGAAGAACGCCGAGACGTCGACGGCGATGCTGACCGACAAGATGGCCAACGTGCTGTCGACCCACGCCGAGGTCTGCACGGCCGGCGACGCGTCGTGCCTGATGCACATCGGCGGCGGCCTGTCCCGGCTGCGGTCGGGCACCCGCACCGTGCACCTGGCCGAGATCCTGGCCAGCACCGAGGAGGCCGTGCAGCCCACCCAGTCCACGCGTCCGGCTTTCGGTACAGAAAGCGGAGCTCCTCGGTGAGCGCGGTCTTCCTCGGCATCCCGACGGCGCCGCGGGGCGTGGGCCACCTGCGCGGCGAACGGTCCTTCCCGGACGCCGCCCGCGAGGCGCTGCGCGACGGCCAGCTGCGCGCGAACCTCGGGCACGCGACGTCGACCATCCGCGCCAAGCGGGCGGCCGTCGTCGGCGAGGTACCCGACTGGGCGCAGCTACGCGAGGCCGGCCGCGCGATCAAGGCCGCCACCATGGCCCGGCTCGACGAGCACCTGATCGCGCTGGAGGAGCAGGTCACCGCCCGCGGCGGCACCGTGCACTGGGCCCGCGACGCGACCGAGGCCAACGAGATCGTCACCCGGCTCGTCCAGGCCACCGGCGCCGACGAGGTCGTCAAGGTCAAGTCGATGGCGACCCAGGAGATCGGCCTCAACGAGGCGCTCGAGGCGGCCGGCGTCGTCGCCCACGAGACCGACCTCGCGGAGCTCATCGTCCAGCTCGGCGAGGACAAGCCGTCGCACATCCTCGTGCCGGCCATCCACAAGAACCGGGCCGAGATCCGCGAGATCTTCCTGCGCACCATGCCCGGCGTCGACCCCGGCCTCACCGACGACCCGCGCCGGCTCGCCATGGCGGCCCGCGCCCATCTGCGCGAGCGCTTCCTGCGCGCCCGGGTGGCGATCAGCGGGGCGAACTTCGCCGTCGCCGAGACCGGCACCCTCGCCGTCGTCGAGAGCGAGGGCAACGGCCGGATGTGCCTGACCCTGCCGCAGACGCTCATCACGGTCATGGGCATCGAGAAGGTCGTCCCGACGTGGCGCGACCTCGAGGTCTTCCTGCAGCTGCTCCCTCGCTCCTCCACCGGCGAGCGGATGAACCCGTACACCTCGCTCTGGGCGGGGATCACCCCCGGCGACGGGCCGCAGGAGTTCCACCTCGTGCTGCTCGACAACGGGCGGACGGCGGTGCTCGCCGACGAGGTGGGGCGCGAGGCACTGCACTGCATCCGGTGCTCGGCCTGCCTGAACGTCTGCCCGGTCTACGAGCGCACCGGCGGTCACGCCTACGGCTCGGTGTACCCGGGGCCGATCGGCGCCGTCCTCTCGCCGCAGCTCACGGGGGTCGAGGACAACGCGTCGCTGCCGTATGCCTCCAGCCTCTGCGGTGCCTGCTACGACGTCTGCCCGGTGGCCATCGACATCCCCTCGATCCTCGTGCACCTGCGCGCCGAGCACGTCGAGGCGCAGACCAGCACCACCCCGGAGGCGGCCGCGTTCCGGGCCCTGTCGAAGGCCATGTCCAGCCCGCGGCTCTGGCGGCTGGCGCAGAGGGCGGCCGGACTCGGCCGGTTCCTCGCCCGCGGGAAGCCGACGCTGCCGGCGACGCTGCCGCCCCCGGCGTCGAGGTGGACGCGCACCCGCGACCTGCCGACGCCGCCGGCGAAGACCTTCACCCAGCGGTGGGCCGAGGAGCACCGGTCGTGACCGCGCGCGACGAGGTGCTCGGCCGCATCCGCACCGCCCTCGGCGAGAACCGGGCACCGCTGCCGCCGGTCGCCCGCGACTACCGGACCACCGACGACCGCTCCCCCGCCGAACTGCTCGACGTCCTGACCGACCGTCTCGAGGACTACAGGGCGACCGTCGTCCGCTGCGGCCCGGCCGAGGTCGCCGCGGCCGTCGCGGCCGCCCTCGCGGCGGTGTCCGGCAGCGTCGTCGTCGCCCCCGGGGTCCCGGCGGGCTGGCGCCCGGACGGCGCGGTAGAGGACGACGGCCGTCCGGCCGTTGCGCTCGCCGACCACGCCGCGACGCTCACCGGCGTCGCGGTGGCGATCGCCGAGACCGGCACCCTCGTGCTCGACGGCTCGCCGCTGTCCGGGCGCCGCGCGCTCTCGCTGCTCCCCGACTCCCTGGTGTGCGTCGTCGAGGCCGCCCAGGTGGTGGACACCGTTCCCGAGGGGCTCGCCGCGCTGGACCCGGTCTCGCCCCTGACGATGATCAGCGGCCCGTCGGCGACCAGCGACATCGAGCTGGAACGGGTCGAGGGTGTGCACGGTCCCCGCACGCTGGTGGTGGTGCTGGTCGAGTAGGAAGGACGCCATGCCCGATCCCGCGCCGTCCCTCGCCGAGCTCGCCGCGGAAGAGGACGAGCTGCAGTTCACGACGTTCAGCAACGACGACGCCTGGGACCTCGGGTCGGACCTGGTGGCCACCGCCCGGGCGGCCGGGCTCCCGGTCGCCGTCGACATCAGTCGCAACGGCCACCAGCTCTTCCACGCCGCCCTGTCCGGGGCGACCCCGGACAACGACTCGTGGATCCAGCGGAAGACCAACGTCGTGAACCGCTTCGGCCACAGCAGCCTGTACGTCGGACAGCAGTTCCGGGAGCAGGGCAGCTCGTTCGAGGAGCAGTCCGGCCTCGATCCCCAGCTCTACGCGGCGCACGGTGGGGCGTTCCCGGTCCTCGTGCGGGGCGTCGGCCCGGTCGGCGTCGTCGTCGTCTCGGGTCTCCCCCAGCTCGAGGACCACCGGCTCGTCGTCGCGGCGCTGCGGTCGCGCCTGGCCTGACGCCGGCGGCTCAGCCGGCGGCCGCGGCCCGGGACACCGGCCGGACCTCGCGCGGGCCCGCCAGCCGGTGCCCGGCCTCGCAGACCAGCTCCAGCTCGACGGGGGCGCCGCAGTCGGCGTGCTGCAGCTCGAGCGGCGCGATCCCGTCCTCGCTGAGGTACCGGTCACCCCACTTCATCAGGGCGACCAGCGTCGGATAGAGGTCGCGCCCCTTGTCGGTGAGCCGGTACTCGTGCCGCTGTCGTGCGCCCTCGGCCTGGTAGGGCACGCGGCGCAGGATCCCCTGCTCGACCAGCGTGCCCAGGCGGTCGGACAGCACCGCCTTGGGCGCGCCCAGGTTCGCCTGGAAGTCGGCGAACCGCCGGACGCCGAGGAACGCCTCCCGGATCACCAGGAGGCTCCACTTCTCACCGACGACGCCGAGCGTGCCCGCGACGGAGCACCGGGACCGGTCCAAGCCAGCTGCGATCACGGTCACAGCATAACCCTGCTGAGTTCACTTGACGAACCTCGTTCGGAGGAGCACAGTTCATTGCACGAACCCAGGAGGCTCCGATGGATCTCGCAGTGGCCACCCGGCCCGTCCGGCCCGACGACCTCTCCGCCTTTTACCGGCTGTGGCCACGGCTCTCGCCCGACACGGTCTACCGGCGCTTCCACTCCCCGCTCCACACGCTCCCGCCCGAGGCGGTCCAGCGGTTCGTCACCGTCGACCACGACCTGCGCGACGCGGTAGTCGGTCTGGTCGGCGACGACGTCGTCGGGGTGGCCCGCTACGACCGCTCGCCCGGCGACCCCACGGTCGCCGAGTTCGCGATCCTCGTCGAGGACGCCTGGCAGGGCGTCGGACTCGGCCGCCAGCTGCTCGGCGAGCTGATCCGGCTGGCCGCGCTCCGCGGCGTGCGCACCCTCACCGCGACCGTTCAGCCCGACAACGAACGCGTGATCGCCCTGATCCGCCGGCTGCTCCCCCGGGCCACGTTCACCCCCGACGACGACGTGCTCGCCGTGGTCAGCCCCGTCGGTGTATCCGCGCCCGCCACCCCCGAACTCCTCCCCGCAATCCCCTGAAACCCGGAAGGATCCGTCATGACCCGCCTGCGCACCGTCCTCTCGTCCCGCCGCGCCTCCCGTCGTGAGGAGCGGGCTCTGGCCCGCGCGCTCGCCTCGGCCCCCACCCTCGAGTCGGCGCACGAGATCGTCGCCCTCAGCGCCCACCGCTGACGCCCGAGGGACTCCCACCGGCCGGTCCGGAGTGCCACGATCGACCGGTGGGGCGACCGCGTATCGAGGACGCCTGGGCCGACGGCAGCCGGTACGAGTCCTACGTCGGCCGCTGGAGCCGGCTCGTCGCCGCCGAGTTCCTCGGCCGGCTCGACGTCGCACCGGGGTCCCGCTGGCTCGACGTCGGGTGCGGGACCGGCGCCCTCACCGATGCCGTGTTGCGCGACCGCTCGCCGTCGGCCGTCCTCGGCCTCGACCCCACCCCTGACTTCGTCGCCTACGCCCGCGACCGGGGAACCGATCGCCGCGCCGCGTTCGTCCGGGCCGATGCCCGCGACTTGCCGGTCCGCGACGGCGCCGTCGACGCGGCCGTCTCCGGGCTGGTCCTGAACTTCGTCCCCCAGCGCACCGGCATGCTCGCCGAGATGCGCCGCGTCGTCCGTCCGGGCGGCACGGTGGCCTGCTACGTCTGGGACTACTCCGGCGACATGCAGATCATGCGCTGGTTCTGGGACACCGCCACCGACCTCGACCCGGCGGCGCTGGCCCAGAGCGAGAGCACGAGGTTCGGCTTCTGCCGCCCGGAGCCGCTGCGGGTCATGGCCACGGCGGCCGGCCTGTCCGACGTCGACGTCTTCCCGATCGACGTCCCCACGGTGTTCGCCGACTTCGACGACTACTGGGCGCCGTTCCTGGTCGCCTCGGCGCCCGCGCCGTCCTACGCGCAGTCGCTGGACGCCGCCGGCCGCGCACGGCTGCGGGAGACGCTCCGCGAGCGACTGCCCACGGCCGACGACGGCAGCATCCCGCTGACCGCCCGGGCCTGGGCGGTGCGCGGACGGGTCAGCTGACCTCGGCCGAGCAGGCGAAGAGGAAGGCCGGGGGCACGTTCAGCAGCGAGATCCGCCGCCGCACCGACGGGAACAGCCGGCGCAGCTCCGACAGGATCAGCGGCGAGTACTGGATGACGAGGGCGACCCCGCGCGGGCCCAGCGCCGTCGGCAGGGTGTCGAGGATCCGCCGGCGCAGCGCCGGCTCCAGCGACGTGAACGGCAGCGCGCAGACGAGGACGTCGGCGAGCTCGCCGTCCAGGTGCTTGGCCAGGTGCTCGGCGGAGTCGCAGACCACCTCCAGCCGGGGGTCGTCGAAGCGCCCCTCGAGGATCCGGACCAGGGCCGGGTCGATCTCGAGCGCGATCAGCCGGGCGTCGGGAGCCATCCGGGCGAGGACCTCGCCGGTCTGCACCCCGGTGCCGGCGCCGAGCTCGACGACCAGCCGCGCACCCGGCACGTCGGCCATGTCGAGCATGTCCCGCACCGCCCAGCGGGAGGTCGGCAGGATCGCGCCCACTTGCCGGGGGTTGGCGGCGAACGCGCGCAGGAAGTGGAGCCGATCGGCGATCTGCTGGTTCATGGAGACCTTCCGAACCCGGTGGCGCGGGTCCGGCGCCCTGCCCTCGGCGTGCACGATGACACGCCCCGAAACGGCGCGCGAGCGCGGGGGGCGGCGTGGTGGTTGCTCGATCGCGTAGGGTTGCCGCTGGTCGCTGTTGTGCCTCTGCTTCGTTCTCGAACGTCCGCAGTCGTCTCTGCCTGACGTTCCTCTCGGTCCTGCCGGTCGGTGCGGCGGCCCGGAGACCGGCGCCTGCCGGTCCGGACACCCCCAGCACGGAAGAAGAAACAGCATGGCTCAGGGCACTGTGAAGTGGTTCAACGCGGAGAAGGGCTTCGGGTTCATCGCCCAGGACGGCGGCGGCGCCGACGTCTTCTGCCACTACTCCGCCATCGTCTCGGACGGCTACAAGTCGCTCGACGAGGGTCAGCAGGTCGAGTTCGACGTCACGCAGGGCCAGAAGGGCCCGCAGGCGGAGAACGTCCGCGCCATCTGATCCACCCGCACTCCCGGACGGGGGCCACGGCGCACGCGCCGTGGCCCCCGTTCGCCTGTCACCCCAGGCTCGCGACCGCCGTCCCGCGCCGTACGCCTCGGGTGACGACGGAACGCCTGGGGTGCGGCCGTTCCGGACGGCAGCCGTAACGTTCGGGGCATGAGTCGCACGCACCCCGAGCTCCGCACCCCACCGCCGCTGCCCGCCGGCGGACTGCGCGTGGTGGCCCTGGGTGGCCTCGGCGAGATCGGCCGCAACATGACCGTCTTCGAGCACGCCGGCAAGCTGCTGATCGTCGACATCGGCGTGCTCTTCCCGGAGGAGCACCAGCCCGGGATCGACGTGATCCTGCCCGACTTCACCTCGATCCGGGACCGGCTGGACGACGTCGTCGCGATCGTGCTGACCCACGGGCACGAGGACCACATCGGCGGCGTGCCCTACCTGCTGCGCGAGCGGCCCGACATCCCGCTGGTCGGCTCGAGGCTGACGCTCGCGTTCATCGACGCCAAGCTCAAGGAGCACCGGATCAGGCCGGTCACCCGGGAGGTGGCCGAGGGCGACGTGGTCGACTTCGGGCCGTTCGGCCTGGAGTTCCTCGCGGTCAACCACTCGATCCCCGACGCGCTCGCCGTGGCGATCCGCACCGAGGCCGGCCTGGTCCTGCACACCGGCGACTTCAAGATGGACCAGTTCCCCCTCGACGGGCGGATCACCGACCTGCGCGGCTTCGCCCGGCTCGGGGAGGAGGGCGTCGACCTCTTCCTCACCGACTCGACCAACGCCGAGGTGCCCGGGTTCACCACCTCGGAGGGCGAGCTCGTGCCCGCCATCGAGAAGGTGTTCCGCACCGCGCCCAAGCGGGTCATCGTGTCCAGCTTCGCCAGCCACGTGCACCGCATCCAGCAGGTGCTCGACCAGGCGCACGCGCACGGCCGCAAGGTCGCCTTCGTCGGGCGGTCGATGGTCCGCAACATGGGCATCGCCCGGGACCTGGGCTACCTCGACGTCCCCCAGGGCCTGGTGGTCGACATGAAGGAGCTCGAGAAGCTCCCGGCGTCGCAGGTGTGCCTCGTGTGCACCGGCTCCCAGGGCGAGCCGATGGCGGCGTTGTCCCGCATGGCCAACCGCGACCACGTCATCCGGATCACCGAGGGCGACACCGTCCTGCTCGCCAGCTCGCTCATCCCGGGCAACGAGAACGCCATCTACCGGGTCATCAACGAGCTGACCCGCTGGGGCGCGAACGTCGTGCACAAGGGCAACGCCAAGGTGCACGTCTCCGGTCACGCGAGCGCCGGCGAGCTCGTGTACTGCTACAACATCGTCCGCCCGCGCAACGTCATGCCGGTGCACGGCGAGTGGCGGCACCTGCGGGCCAACGGCGATCTCGCCGTGCGCACCGGGGTGCACCCGAAGGGGATCGTGCTGGCCGAGGACGGGTTCACCGTCGACCTGGTCGGCGGCCGGGTGAAGGTGACCGGCAAGGTGCCGGCGGGCAACGTCTACGTCGACGGCGAGACCGTCGGCGGCGCGACCGAGGCCCACCTCAAGGACCGGCGCAACCTGGCCGAGGAAGGCGTCATCACCGTCGTCGCGATCGTCGACGCCGACACCGGACGGCTGGCCGAGCCGCCGGACTTCCTGGCGCGCGGCTTCGTGCACGACCAGGACACGTTCACCGACGTCGAGCCGCTGATCGAGAAGGCGCTGGCCAAGGCCGCCGAGGAGGGCGTGGGCGGGGCGACCCAGCTCGAGCAGCTCATCTCGCGGGCGGTGGGCCAGTGGGCGCACCGCACCTACCGGCGCAGTCCGATGATCATCCCGATCGTCATCGACGCCTGACGCCCCCTGCCTGCCCGGGAGCGGGCCGGCCGTCGGGGAGGATGGGCCGGTGCATGTCGAGACGGTGCTGCTGCTGGTCCTGGCGGCGGTGGCCGTTCTCGTCGGTGTGCGGTGGGTGGCGACCAGGACGGGGCTGCCCGCCGCCGCCCTGCTGACCCTGATCGGGATCCTCTACGCGGTCCTCCCCGGACCCAACATCACCCTCAGCCCCGACCTGGTGCTGACCCTGGTGCTGCCGCCACTGCTCTACAGCGCGGCACTCGACTCCTCGCTGGGCGCCATCCGGCGCAACCTCCGCACCGTCGTCAGCCTGTCGGTGCTGCTGGTGCTCGCCACCGCACTGCTCATCGGCATCGGCTTCTCGATGTTCGTCGCCGGCGCGACCCTGGCGGCCGGTATCGCGCTCGGCGCGGCCGTCGCCCCGCCGGACCCGGTCGCGGCCCTGGCCATCGGCCGGAGGGCGGGTCTCCCACCGCGGCTGGTCACCCTGATCCAGGGCGAGGGCCTGCTCAACGACGCGACCGCGCTCACCATCCTCACCGTCGCGATCGCGGCGGCCACCGGCGGCGACTTCTCGGCGCCCGGGGCGCTGGCGGAGTTCGTGCTCGCCGCGGTGGGCGGGGTCGCCGCGGGGCTGCTCGTGGCCTTCGCGGTCCGGCCGCTGCGCCGGCTGCGCAGCGATCCCCTGTCGTCCAACGCGATCTCCCTGGCGACGCCGTTCGTGGCCTACCTGCTCGGCGAGGCGGTGCACGTCTCGGGGGTGCTCGCCGTCGTGGTCGCCGGGCTCGTCATCGGTCACCACAACCCGAGCTGGGCGTCGGGCGCCAGCCGGCTGCAGACCAACGCCGTCTGGCGGCTGGTGGACTTCCTGCTGGAGGGCTTCGTCTTCCTGCTGATCGGCCAGCAGCTGCCCGCCGTGATCGACGGGCTGGACCGGTACGAGACGTCGGTGATCGCGACCGCGGCCGGGATCACCGTCGGCGTCGTCCTCCTGCTGCGGCCGCTGTGGCTCTGGCTCACCGAGCACCTGCCCCAGTCGCTGCACACCCGGCTGGGCGGCGAGGAACTCGACGAGGAGACCGGCCGGGGGCCCGGCGGCCGCACCCGGCTCAGCGGCACCCGCGGGGTGATCAGCCTGGCGGCGATCTTCGCGCTGCCGCTGACCGTGGACTCGGGTGCCCCGTTCCCCGACCGGGAGCTGCTGCTGTTCTGCGCCTTCCTTGCCGTCCTCGTCACGCTGGTCGGCCAGGGCCTCACGTTCGGGCCCCTCGTGCGGGCCCTAGGGCTGCGCGCCGACGAGGCCGACGAGGCACGGCTGCGCAACCAGGCCCGGATGGCCGCCGTCGAGTCGGCGCTGGAACTGCTCGAGGACGAGGCGCACGAGGAGCACGACGCCGCGGAGGACCAGGCGATCGGAGCGCTGCGAAGCCAGCTGAACGCCCGCCTCGCCCGCTACCGCACGCGGCTGGAGCTGCTCGAGAACGCCGAGGCCGGCGAGATCCCCATGTCGCCGCAGTACGAGGCCAACCTGCGGCTGCGGCGGGCGGTCATCGGGGCGCAGCGCGAGGAGCTGCTCCGGTGGCGCGACGTCGGCCGGCTCCCGGACGAGAGCCTGCGCATCCTCCAGCGGGAGCTCGACCACGAGGAGGGCCTGCTCCCCGCGCGAGCGCCGTCCTGAACGGGCGCCTCAGCCCAGCCGCTCGTCGAGGTGCACCGTCACCGTCTCGCCGGCGGACTTGCCGATGGCCCGCCGGATCTCCGCCGTCACCGGAAGCTTGTGGGTGCCGTCGCCCAGGGCCATGAACGAGCTCCGGAACGGGTGCCCGTCCACCGTGCCCCGCACCTTGACCAACCCCCGGGTGCCGAAGAACTCCGCCGAGCCGGGCATCTGCACGTAGGTCCAGCCGCCCCTGTTCGGGCTCTGCACCAGCGGAGCCGTGAACTCCGCGTCCAGGGCCCTCGCCGTTCCCGTCATGGCCGTTCCCTTCCTCTGCCGTGGTCGTCCACGCCTGTCGACTCCCCGGGTGGCGGGAACTCATCGGTGCCGACACGGTAGAGCCGAACGGTCGACCCGCGCCGACGCACAGGAGCTGTCATGGCCGCAGGAACAGCCGCCCCGGACGCGCCACCGGCCCGCCGCGACCGCACGCACTGGCTCTACGTCGCCGTGATCGTGGCGGTGATCCTCGGCATCATCGTGGGGTTCGTGTTCCCCGACTTCGCCGTCGGCCTCAAGTGGCTCGGCACCGCGTTCGTCGCCCTCATCAGGATGCTCATCGCGCCGGTCATCTTCTGCACGATCGTGCTGGGGATCGGCGCCATCCGGCAGGCGGCGAAGGTCGGCCGGATCGGCGGCCTGGCGCTCGGCTACTTCCTGGTGATGTCCACCGTCGCGCTGGCGATCGGCCTGGTCGTGGGCAACATCGTCCATCCCGGGAGCGGCCTGGAGCTCTCCGACGAGCTGCGCGGGCAGGGGTCCGAGCTGGCCTCCACGGCCGAGGAGAGCGGCGGCACGGTCGACTTCCTGCTGGGCCTGATCCCGACGACGCTGCTGTCGGCGCTCACCGAGGGTTCGGTGCTGCAGGCACTGATCGTGGCACTGCTCGTGGGCTTCGCCATCCAGGCGATGGGTCGCTCCGGCGCACCCCTGCTGCGCGGCGTCGGGTACCTGCAGAAGCTGGTCTTCCGGGTGCTGTCGATGATCATGTGGCTCGCGCCGATCGGCGCCTTCGGGGCCATCGCCGCGGTCGTCGGGGAGACCGGCGTCGACGCCCTGAAGAGCCTGGCGATGATCATGCTGGCCTTCTACGTCACCTGCGCGATCTTCGTGTTCGGCATCCTCGGGCTGATCCTCCGGGTGGTCTCCGGGCTCAACGTCTTCCGGCTGCTGAAATACCTCGGCCGGGAGTTCCTGCTCATCGTGTCGACCTCCTCGTCGGAGACGGCACTCCCCCGGCTGATCGCAAAGATGGAGCACGCCGGTGTCAGCCAGCCGGTCGCCGGGATCGTCGTCCCCACCGGCTACTCCTTCAACCTCGACGGCACCGCCATCTACCTGACGATGGCGTCCCTGTTCATCGCCGAGGCCCTGGGCGACCCGCTCTCCATCGGCGAGCAGGTCGGCCTGCTGGCGTTCATGATCATTGCGTCGAAGGGCGCCGCGGGGGTGACCGGGGCCGGACTGGCGACCCTGGCCGGCGGGCTCTCCGCGCACCGGCCGGAGCTGCTCGACGGCGTCGGCCTCATCGTCGGGATCGACCGGTTCATGTCCGAGGCACGGGCGGTCACCAATTTCGCGGGCAACGCGATCGCGACCGTGCTCGTCGCCACCTGGACCGACGAGCTGGACCGCGCGCAGCTCGAGCGGGCGCTGTCCGGGCAGGACCCATTCGACGAGGCCACGATGCTCGACGACCACGGCGACCGGGACGACGACGAGGTCCCCGACAACGCCGACCCGACGGGCCGCGGCCGCACCGATCCCGAGGCCGCCGCGCAGACGCGCACGACCTGATCCCGAGACGTAGTCGCGCACGGCGACACGTAATTCCTACCAAGCCGATCGACTTGACAGGGATTGATGCGGCTGGTCGTATCGGGACGTGGGAATCGCCGCTCGCCTCTACCGCCGGTCCGCCGTGGACCTCGTGCGGGTGGCCAGCGCGCTCTGTCGCATGCCCTGAGCATCCGTTCCCGCCAGATCCTCCTCCCGCGCTCCCCCGGCACGACCCGGGCGGTCGAGCGCGCCCGCTCCCGAAGGATCCCCATGACCGGCACCCTCCTGTCCCCTGCCCACGACCCCGTCGCCCGCCGCACCGGGGCGGCGGGCCTCGCCGCCGCCCTCGCGGCCGCGTCCCCGGCCTGGCTCGACCGCGTCGAGTACCGCGACGCGAGCCGCTGGACGCACCTGCTGCCGCCGGCCGACGCCGCCTCCGTACTCGATCCGGCACTGCACGCCGACCTCGCCGAGGCCCAGGTGTGGCTGCTCTCCTGGCTGCCCGGCCAGGGCACGCCGCTGCACGACCACGGCACCTCCGCGGGCGCCTTCGCCGTCGTGCACGGCCGGCTCACCGAGCGGGTCGTGACCGCCGGGCGGAACGAGGTGCGGGAGCACTCCGACGTCCTGACGCCCGGGCGGGTGCGGCACTTCGGGCCCTATTACGTTCACCAGGTGACCAATACCCATCCCGAGCCCGCGGTCAGCGTGCACGTCTACACGCCCGGGCTGGCCTGGATGAACACCTACCGCATCGACCCGGCCGGGCTGGTGCGCACCGGAACCGAGCGCGCGGGCGTGGACTGGTGAGCGCCCCGTCCGTGGTCCGGCCGCCCGGCGCGCGCACGATCGACGAGCTGCTGGCCGAGGCGCGATCTCGGATCGTCCGGGTCACGCCGCACGAGGCCGCGGCGCGGATCGCCGCCGGAGCGTTGCTGGTCGACACCCGCCCGGCAGCGCAGCGCGCGGAGCACGGCGAGGTCCCGGGAGCGCTCGTCATCGAGCGCAACCACCTCGAGTGGCGGCTCGACCCGACCAGCGATGCGCGGATTCCCGAGGCCACCGGCTACGACGTCGACGTGATCGTCCTCTGCCAGGAGGGCTATTCGTCCAGCCTGGCCGCCGACTCGCTGCGCGCCCTGGGTCTGCACCGGGCGACCGACGTCGTGGGCGGGTTCGCCGCCTGGGCGGCGGCCGGGCTGCCCACGACCGGCAGGCCCTGAGACCGCGGCCGGACGGCGCCGCCCGACGGAGGGGCGGTGCCGTCCGGCCGCACTGCCGGCGTCAGCGGATCGGCGCGGGCGGCGCGTCGTCGTCGGTGAGCGTGCGCTGGAACCAAACGACGTCGTGCCACCGGCCCAGCTTCCAGCCGATCTGCCGGTAGGTGCCGACCGGCTCGAAGCCCAGCGCGCGGTGCAGCCCGAGGCTGGCGTCGTTGGGCAGCGCGATCCCGGCCAGCAGCGTCCGGTGTCCGCGGGCGGCGAGCCGGGCGACCAGGGCCTCGTACAGCGCCCGCCCGGCTCCGGTGCCCCGCCTGCCCTGGTCGAGGTAGACGCTGACCGCCGCCGCCCACGAGTAGGCGGCGCGGGACATGAACGGGCCGCCGTAGGCGTACCCGGCGACCTCCCCGGCGTCCTCGAGCACCAGCCAGGCGTGGGCGCGCTGCGCCTCGGCGATCCGGCGGGCCATCTCGCCGGCGTCCGGCGGCTCCGTCTCGAAGGAGATCGCGGTGTCCCGCACGTAGGGCGCGTAGATCTCCGCGATGCGCGCCGCGTCGGCCGGGACGGCGTCCCGGATCGGACGGGCGGCGGTCGGCACGGCTCCATCCTCGCCGACGCCGTCGGAACCCGGTGAGGACACAGCCGGTTCGCAGTCTCCGGGCAGGTGCCGGGGGCACCGTGCCGGTCATGGACGAGGACCTGCGCCGGACCCTGTTCGACCCGGCCGATGCCCATCTGCTCGTGCTGTCCCGCCGCCCGGCCGCGTGCTCCGCGGTCACCTGCGTCGTCTCCGACGCGGTGTGGAGTGAGGTGGTCAGGCTGCTGCGCTGGTCGTCGGCCGGGACCGCCGCCGCCCTCGAGGAGGGGCGCTGGTGGCGGCTGGCCACGGCGTGCGCCGACCTGCTGCGGCGCCTGCCCGCGCTCTGCGACGAGGTGGGCGAGCCCTACCTGTCCTCGGCGGCGCTCGTGGATCCACCGCGGTCGGGAGCCGAGCGCGTGGCGCAGGCGAGCGACCGGCTGGCCGGCCTGCTCCGCTCCTCCGCGCCGGTGCCGCTGCAGCGGCTGGCCGACGAGGTCGACGCACTCGGCGCGGCGGCGGTCGGCGCCCTGGCGGAGCGAGCGGCGGAGGAGCTGCCCGGGGCGACGTAGGAACGCCGTCCCGGGCGCGCAACTGCTGAGCGGGGTCAGAGCGGCTCGGTCCGGGCCGCCACCAGCTCGCCCGCCGAGAAGCCCTGCACCTGCACCGTCGTGGCTCCCCCCTCGCCCGGGAAGGTCAGGGTGCCGGCACCGTCGGCCACGTCGGCGCTGCCCCGCGGCCGGCCGTCGACGTAGACGTCGACGCGGTCCATCCCGGCCAGCTGCAGCTGCAGGGTGAGGGTGCCGTCTGCGGCGGACGACGCGGTGAGCCCGAGGCGGCGGACCGGCCGGCCGGCGAGCAGCGCCCCGGCCGCGTCGAGCAGGTCCAGGTTGCCCTCGAGCACGTCGCGGCGGGTCATCTCGTGCCGCAGGTCCGAGCGCACGCCGAGGTCCTCGACCGGGGTGCCCGACAACGCACCCACCCGCACCGTGCGCCGGATCGCCACCCGCATGTCGGCCTGCTTGGGCAGCGGCGCGTAGGGCGTCCCGGCGTCCGGCGGCAGCTCCCGCAGCGCCTTGAGCAGGCCGTGGGTCCAGACGTTGGCGCCGCCGGCACCGGTGCTGTCGTCCACGCCCAGCACCGGCCCGATCGCGTGGTCCTGGAAGCCGGCCGCGAAGATGTCGGTCGCCGAGTAGCAGCGGGCGTCGGTCACGAGGACGACGGGGCCGAAGTACTTCTGGCCGACGGCGTTGGCGCCGTCCTCCGGGGTGATCGGGAACGCCGACGAGTAGATGGAGCCGGTCTCCACCGACTGGTCCATGGACGGGAACCACGGCCCGAGGTCGATCTGGTTGGTCGGGTTGTCCTTGTGCCGCCGGCAGATCTCCAGGTTCAGCGGCGTGCAGATGAACTGCACCGGCTCCGGGACGATGCGCCGCGGGGTCAGCGTCTGCAGCGTGAACTCGCTGGCGAAGATGTGGCCGCCGCCGTTGCCGCGGACGTCGAGGATCAGCCCCTCCTGCGGAAGGAGCTCGACGAGGCGGACGAACTCCCCTACGAACGCGGCCGGGTCCTGCACGTTGAAGGTGAAGATGCGCAGGTGGCCGAAGGTGCCCGACGCGGTGACCACGCTGCGGGCGCGGAACACCAGGGGCATGGTCGACGGCACGTCGGCCCCGGCCTCCGCCGGCGCGGCCGACAGCTCGATGGCCATGTTGCCCAGGGTCTGCTCGACGGCCTCCCGCGCGTAGAGCAGGGCGCGGGCGCGGCTCGTCTCGTCGGCGTGCAGGTCCAGCCCCAGGGAGGCGGCCGCGGTGGTGAGTCCTTCGGCGTCGGCCATCGCCGGGGCGTTCGGTGCGACCAGCCACGGCTCGCGCAGCTCGTGCAGTGCGCCCTGCGCGTCGCGGTAGGTGACCGTCACCCACTCCTCGTCCGGCGGCAGGTGCAGCCGCAACGACCGGATGGTCAGCGAGTCCACCCCGCGCGCTAGGCGGGCCGCCAGGTTGCTGCCGGCGAACCGGTCCGCGGCCACGGCGACCGCGCGCTCGATCGGCATCCCGTTCCAGTGGGTGATCTCGACCCCCACGCCGAACGGGGCCGCGGCGAGACCCTGGGCGGTGCGGGAGACGATGTACCGGACGTCGGCGCCGTCGACGCAGCGCTCCACCTGGAACGGCAGGTAGGCGATCTGGCCCGAGAACGGCGCCGGCAGCAAGTAGTTCGTGTGCAGGTCGCGCACGGAGTGGAAGATCGCCGACATCTCCATGTGGAAGAGCCGCTCGGGGTCCATGGTCCCGTCGGTCTGGCGCTGCAGCCGGGCGCGCAGCAGGCGCAGCCGCTGGACGGGGTTCACCGCGTGCATCGCCGACTTCAGCGGCAGGTGGACGTAGTTGCCCTCGAGCATGAGCAGCGCCTGGCCGACGATCAGCATGCGCTCGGCGTGGGTGAGGGTGCCGGCGGTCTTGATGAACTGGTGCAGCGGGACCGAGCCCGCCAGGGGCGCGTCGGCCGAGCCGACCTGGACGGTGAGGTCGACCGGCGCGGAGTCGTCGGCGATGGCGTCAGGGGCGCGCCGGGGCGCGGGCATCTTCTCGACGTACGTGGTCAGCGTCATGGCGGGAGGCTGTCGCGCCGGGCGTCACCGCGGCGTCACCGCCTCTCCGGGCGGCCGCGCGGCGGGCCGGGCACCTGGCTAGCGTCGTGCCCCGTGGTCAGCGTCCTCTCCATCCAGTCCCACGTTGCCTACGGGCATGTCGGCAACTCCTCGGCGGTGTTCCCGCTGCAGCGCCTCGGCATCGAGGTGTGGCCGGTGCACACGGTGCAGTTCTCCAACCACACCGGCTACGGCGCGTGGACCGGCCGGGTCTTCGACGGCCAGGCGGTGGAGGAGGTCGTGCAGGGCATCGCCGACCGCGGCGTGCTCGGCCGCTGCGACGCCGTCCTGTCGGGTTACCTCGGCTCGGCCGACATCGGGCACGCCGTGGTGGGTACCGTGGGCCGGGTGCGCTCGGAGAACCCCGACGCCGTCTACTGCTGCGACCCGGTGATCGGCGACGTCGGCCGGGGCGTCTTCGTCCGCCCGGGCATCGAGGAGCTGATGCGCGAGGTGGCGGTGCCCGCCGCCGACGTCGTCACGCCGAACCACTTCGAGCTGGACCTGCTGTCGGGCACCACCACCCGCACGCTGCAGGAGGTGAAGGACGCCGTGGCCGCGGTGCACGCGCTCGGGCCGCGCGTCGTCCTCACGACGTCCCTGGTCACCGACGACACGCCCGACGACGCGGTCGACCTCCTGGCGTCGGAGGGCGGCCGCCACTTCCGGGTGCGCACCCCCCGGCTGGACGTCTCGGTGAACGGCGCCGGCGACGCCATCGCGGCCCTGTTCCTGGCCCACTGGCTGGACACCCGGTCGGCCGGCGAGGCGCTGGGCCGCGCGGCGGCGTCGGTGTTCGGGCTGCTGCAGCGCACGGAGGACGCCGGCTCGCGGGAGATCCTGCTCGTGGCGGCCCAGGAGGAGTTCGTGTCGCCGACGCGCACGTTCGAGGTGGACGAGGTCTGAGGCCCCGGCCCCGGAGGCGGCCGCGGTGACTGCGGCGGAGACGTCGGCGGTCCAGCGATTCGGTGGGCCGGCGCTGTTCGTGCTGCTCTGGAGCACGGGCTTCGTCGGGGCCAAGTACGGGCTGCCGTATGCCGAGCCGTTCACCTTCCTCGGCGTCCGGCTGGTCGTCGCGGCGGCGCTGCTCGGCGTGCTCGCCCTGACGACGCGCTCGGCGGCCCCGTCCTCGCCGGCGCAGTACGGGCAGGCCGCCGTCGTCGGGCTGCTGCTGCACGCCGGGTACCTCGGCGGCGTCTTCTACGGCATCTCGCTCGGCGTCCCGGCCGGGGTGTCGGCCGTGATCGTCAGTCTGCAGCCGGTGCTCACGGCCGTACTGGCCGCGCGCGTGCTGGGGGAACGTCCCTCAGCGCGGCAGTGGCTGGGACTGGCCCTGGGGATGGCGGGCGTGGCGCTGGTCGTGGGGCCGGGGGTCGTGGCCGCCGGCCCGGCGGAACCGCTGTCCACCGCAGGGCTCGTCGCGTGCGTGGTGGCGCTCGCCTCGGGAACGCTCGGCACCGTGTACCAGAAGCGCCACGGCGACAGCATCCCGCTGGTCTGGGGGACGGCGGTGCAGTACGTCGCTGCCGCGGCGGTGCTGCTCGCGATCGCGGGCGCCACCGAGAACCTGACGATCCGCTGGACCGGCGAGTTCGTCCTGGCCTTCGTGTGGCTGGTCCTCGTCCTGTCGATCGGCGCCGTCCTGCTGTTGCTCCTGCTGCTACGGCGGGGAACGGCCGCCGGGGTGTCGAGCCTGTACTACCTGGTGCCGCCGGCGGTCGCCGTCGAGGCCTACCTGCTCTTCGGCGAGCGCGTCTCGGGCCTGTCGCTCGTGGGCATCGGCGTCACTGCCCTGGGCGTCGCGCTGGTGGTGATCGGCCCACGGCGGTGAACGGGCCCGTGCCCGCCTATGAGACGGGACGCTCGAAGGTGACCAGGATGCCCTCGACGCCGCCCGGCCCGACGCGCCCCTTCACCTCGACGGAGGTGATCGCCCTGAGCTGCCAGCCCTCGCGCGCGTGCTCGTTGAGCACCTTCTCGAGCTTGTCGCCGGACATCTTGCCGCCGATCATGCGCTCGCGGATCTCCTCGACCTTGTACTCGTAGCGCCCCATGGCCCGCTCCCCTTCCGGCTGCGAGGGGCCAGCCTGCCGTGGCGTCGGCGCGCGGGCCAGGATCGGCGCGCCGTGAGGCTGGCCCGCCCCGGTCGGCGGCTGCGCATGTCCGGGTGACCGCTGACGCACGGTTACTGTGGACCCGGTGAGCGCAGCCCCCGTCGAGCAGACCAGCAGCGGCACGGGCGCCACGACCGTCGTCCGGCAGGCCGCCCGCCGCCGCACCTTCGCCGTCATCAGCCACCCCGACGCCGGCAAGTCCACCCTCACGGAGGCCCTGGCGCTGCACGCCCGGGTCATCGGCCAGGCGGGCGCGGTGCACGGCAAGGCCGGCCGCCGCGGCACGGTGTCGGACTGGATGGACATGGAGAAGGCCCGCGGCATCTCCATCACGTCGGCTGCGCTGCAGTTCGAGTACGGGGACGCCGTCATCAACCTGCTCGACACCCCGGGGCACGCCGACTTCTCCGAGGACACCTATCGCGTCCTCACCGCCGTCGACGCGGCGGTGATGCTGATCGACGCCGCCAAGGGCCTCGAGGCCCAGACGATGAAGCTGTTCGCGGTCTGCCGGCACCGCGGCATCCCGGTGCTCACCGTGGTCAACAAGTGGGACCGCCCGGGCAAGGACGCCCTCGAGCTCATGGACGAGATCCACGAGCGCACCGGTCTCACCCCGACCCCGCTCACCTGGCCCGTCGGCATCGCCGGCGACTTCCGCGGTGTCCTGGACCGCTCCGACGGCAGCTACCGGCGCTTCACCCGCACCGCCGGCGGGGCGACGATCGCCCCGGAGGAGACGCTTCCGCCCGAGGCCGCTGCGGCTCGGGAGGGCGACGCCTGGCGGCAGGCGGTGGAGGAGGTCGAGCTGCTGGAGGCCACGGGCGCCGACCACGAGCAGTCGCTGTTCCTCGACGGCGTCACGACGCCGGTGCTCTTCGCCTCCGCCGTGTCCAACTTCGGCGTCGGCGCGCTGCTCGAGACCCTCGTCGGGCTGGCGCCGCCCCCGGCCGGGCAGCCCGACGCCGACGGGACGGTGCGCGAGCTGACCGACCCGTTCAGCGCGTTCGTGTTCAAGGTGCAGGCCGGCATGGACACCGCGCACCGCGACCGGCTGGCCTTCATCCGGATCTGCTCGGGCGTCTTCGAGCGGGGCATGGTGGTCACCCACGCGCGCACCGGGCGGCCGTTCGCCACCAAGTACGCCCAGCACGTGTTCGGCCGCGAGCGGGAGAGCATCGACGTCGCGTACCCCGGCGACGTCGTCGGCCTGGTCAACGCCGCCGCCCTCGGGGTGGGCGACACCCTCTACGCCGAGCGGCCGGTGACCTTCCCGCCGCTGACCACGTTCGCGCCGGAGCACTTCGCGGTGTGCCGCGGCCGGGACACCGCCAAGCACAAGCAGTTCCGCCGCGGCATCGAGCAGCTGGACTCCGAGGGCGTCGTGCAGGTGCTGCGCTCCGACCGGCGTGGGGACCAGGCGCCGGTGCTCGCCGTCGTCGGGCCGATGCAGTTCGAGGTGGCCACGCACCGGATGGAGCACGAGTTCGGGGCGCCGGTCGAGCTGGACCGGCTGCCCTACAGCCTGGCCCTGCGCACCGACGAGGCGTCGGCCCCGGTCGTCTCCACCGCCCGGGGCGCGGAGGTGCTGCAGCGGACCAACGGCGAGTACGTCGCGGTGTTCGGCGACAAGTGGGGCCTGCGGGTCTTCAAGGAGAAGCACCCGGATCTCGTGCTGGAGTCGCTGGTCGCCGCCCAGCTCTGACCGCTGGGCCTCCTCAGAAGGGGACGTCGGCGTCCGGTGGGGCCGATGGATCGTTGCGGATCGCGGCCAGCGCGTCGGCATATCGCTGCCTGCCGGTGCGTGGCGGCTGCGTCGGGGTGGGCGTGCTGCCGTCATCGGTGCCGAAGGCCGGCGGGCGGGTCGTGATGCGGCGGCCGCCGGGCAGGGTCCACACCAGGCTGCCGTCGACGTCGCGGTGCAGCCGCCAGCCCGGAGCCTGGTGGGAGAGCCGGTGGTGGTGCTCGCACAGGCACGCGAGGTTGTCGTGCACGGTCTGCCCGTGCGGATGCGGGACCTGGTGGTCGAGGTCGCAGCAGCGCGTGCGGGTACGACAGCCCGGGAAGCGGCAGCGTCGATCGCGCAGCCGGACGAACCGGTACAAGGGATC
Source organism: Blastococcus sp. (assembly GCA_035296685.1). Classification (GTDB taxonomy): domain Bacteria; phylum Actinomycetota; class Actinomycetes; order Mycobacteriales; family Geodermatophilaceae; genus Blastococcus_B. The sequence continues at coordinate 15,377 of DATHAK010000030.1, read as the reverse complement.
GGTCGGTTGGTACGCCTCGGTGCCGGCCGGTGGGCCGACCCCTCGTCCGGCGGCGGCGGCCACTCGCAGCTGCGTGCTGTCCGTCAGCGCGAGCAGCGTTCCCGACAGCTGGTCGACCACCGCGATCCGAGGTCGCTCCGCGAGTGCGGTGTCGATCAACCGGCGGGTGTCCAGCAGTCGAAGGAGCGCCGACCGCGTCGCCGAGTCACCGTTGTCGTCGACCTCGCGGTCGTGGTCGGCCGCGACGTAGGCAGCGCACAGGTCATCGGCTGCCGCCAGCTCCCGCCTCCGCAGCTGGGCGATCCGGACCTCGCGTTCGGCGTCGTCGGGGGTGCCGGCGTCGGAGACATGGGCGTCGGCGGGCCGAGCGGCGGGGGTGCGGGTGTCCGCAGCCGGTTCGGGCCGGGGCAGCAGGCCGAACGTGTACGCCAGTTCCCGCACCAGGGCGGCCGGCACGAGGTCGCCGTCGACCTCTCCGAGATCGTCGGCTCCGCCGCCCCGCCCGGTGACCGTGTCCACGCCGGCGACCAGGGTGAGCAACACCTGGACCGGAGAACGATCGGCGTGCGGACGCAGGATGAGGTCGGCCAGGCAATCCGACATCCGCTGCTGATGCGTCCGCGGATCACGGTTGCCGTCCTCGTCGTACTCGCAGGCCTTGGCATACGCGCTCAACGCCTCGCGGCAGGCGCGCCCCACCGGGGTCGCCCAGACCGCGGTCAGCGCGGACATCCCGTCGTCCCGGGCGTCGAGCCGCACGTGCCGGTCGCGCACGGCCTTCGACAACCGATCGGCGGCCGCTGCGGGGTCGATGCGGGCCACCGCCCGGCGCAGGCAAGCTCGAAGGGCTGAGACCGTCTGTCCTGCGGCCCGCGGCAGCACCGCCGCCTCCACTTCCGCGCGCTTGTCGCCGGTGGACACCGGACCGGCGAGCTCGACGATGGCCTGGGCGTGTGCCGGGGAGATGTCGCCGGCACTCAGTGCGGCGAGCGTGGCCGGCAGGCCCTCCACCAGGGTCACCGCCTCGACCAGCATGAGCGAGGCCGTTCGCCCGGAGACGCCCAGCGTGGCCGCCGCCTCGTCGACGGCCCACTCGCTCACCTCGGTCAGGACCGCCGGCCGGGCCGCGAACGAGGCCGGCGACGCGGCACCCCGCTCACCCGGCGCGCGATCGAACAGGGCCGACGGGCGGCTGCGGGCGAAGGCGGCCAGCCGCCGCACTCGAACGGCGTGCACCCGGGCCAGCTCCCGGGCTGCCGCGAGCGCCCCGTCGAGGTGCGACGCCCCGGACTCGAGCAGCCGGGCCCGGCTGTCGAGGAAGCGCTGGTGCTCGTCGGTGACGAACTCGGCCGGGTCGGGGTACTCCGCCGCGAACTCCGTCTCCAGGCAGGCGATGACGTAGGCGTCGTACTCTCCCGCCGTCAGCGTCACTTCTTCGAACGCATGTTCGATCATACCGCCCGGCAACATGGATGACCAGGGAGAACGCCAAGAAAGTGGAGTGGCCGGCGCAGACGGCGGCCCGGCGGTCCGTCAGCCGGTATCCGCCGCGCGGAGGATCACGGCGACCTCCACGGCGGTCTCCGGCTGGACGGGCAGGTGCGGCAGGACGGCGAGGACCTGGTCGGGCTCGAGCCCGTGCACCAGCAGCTGCTCGACCAGCCTTTCGGCCGCGTCCGGAGCGACCGGCTTCGGCGCGCCGGTCGCCGCCACCGCGGCCTCGGCGAGGAACAGCGAGCCGGCCAGGTCGTCGTCGGGTGGCGCGGGCTGGGCGGATCCGGCTGCGCCCCTGGTCACCGCCTCCGCGGCGCGCACCAGCGACAGCGACAGCCCCTCGGCCTCGACCTCGATCAGCGGGACGGCGCCCAGCGCGGCGAGCACCAGGTGCTCCGCCTCGATGCGCAGCGGCGCCTCCCAGCCACCGGCGGCGAGGACGGCGTCCGCGTCGTCGTCGGCCTCCCCGACGTCCTCGGCCAGCTCGAGCCACGCCTCCGGGCGGGTGCGCCGAGCCCGCTCGACCGCCCGCAGGCAGGTCTCGTGCACGAAGGGATGCAGCACCTCGTCGTCGAAGAGGTCCGCCCGCACCGTGCCGGTCGCGTCCACGGCGTTGAGGGCGTCCTGGAAGCTGCCCGGCCGCGCGTCACCCAGGTCGAGCCGGCCGTCCTCCTCGCCGCTGAGCGGCAGCCTGGCCGCGGCGCGCTCGCCCACGGTCAGCCCGGTGGCGACCAGCCGGCCGGCCGAGCGCAGGTGGTGCGGCTGGTCGGAGATGCCCACCGACCAGGCGCACGCCTCGGCGATGAGGTCGGCGGCCCGCTCCCGCAGCACGGTGCGGGTGAGCAGCCCCAGCCAGTCGACGTCGAACATCGTCGGGTCACCCGCGGCTCACGGGGCCGGCTCGGTGTGCTCGGTCAGCGGCAGCAGGATCTGGAACCGGGTGTCGCCGGGCCGCGAGGTGACGCGCAGGTCACCGCCGTGCCGCTTGACGACGATCCGCCAGGACACGTCCAGCCCGAGCCCGGTGCCGTGGCCGACCGGCTTGGTCGTGAAGAAGGGCTCGAACACCCGCTGGCGCAGCTCCGCCGGGATGCCCGGCCCGGTGTCGCCGATCTCCACCAGCGCGCAGTCGCCGTCCCTGCTGGTGCGCAGGGTCAGCGTGCCGTCGCCGGCCATGGCGTCGAGCGCGTTGACGACCAGGTTCGTCCACACCTGGTTGAGCTCGCCGGCGTACGCCGGGACCCGGGGCAGGGACCGGTCGTACTCCTTCACCACCGTGATGCCCGGGCCGATCTTGGCGCTGAGCATCACGAGGGTGGCGTCGAGGCCGGCGTGCAGGTCGGTGGGCTGGTGCGGCATGCGGTCCATCTGCGAGTACTGCTTGGCCGCGTCGACCAGCGCGGAGATCCGCCCGGTGCTGTCGGCGATCTCGGCCAGCAGCGTCTCGGTCTCCACCGTGTAGGCCAGCCAGCGCAGCGCCGGCTCCAGGTGCCCCGGGGCGACGGCGGAGGCGACCCGGTCGAGATCGTCGTCGACCAGCCCCGCCGCGACGAACACCCCCGCCAGCTCCCACGGCTGGGCCACCTCGTGGTCGGCCAGCCACTCGCCGAGGGTGTCCTCCCGGTCGGAGCGCTCCAGGGCGGACAGCTCGCCGGCGGACCCGACACGGGAGACGAACTCCTCCTGCAGTCCGGTGAGGGACCGCAGCACCTCCCCGTCGACCTTGCCCTCCGAGAGCATCGCCAGCTTGTGCCGCATCCCGGCGGACCGGTCGCGCAGGGATGCGGTCGCCCGCGCCGCGGCGGCCGCCGGGTTGTTCAGCTCGTGGGTGAGTCCCGCGGTGAGCTTGCCCAGCGCGAGCAGCCGCTCGCGCTGCCCGACCAGCTCGGCGGAGTTGCGCTGTCCCACGAACATGCCCTCGAGCAGGTGGACGGCCATCGGGTACCAGCGCCGGAACACGGCCGCGAAGGGCGCCGCCGGCAGCGCCAGGAAGCTGCAGCCGGTCACGGCGCGCACCGTCGCCGGGTAGACCTGCTGGAGCCGGTCGCCGAAGTAGAACTGGACGGCGCCGGAGTAGACCCCCCGGTGGTCGGTCCGGACCGTCTCGACCTCGCTGCCGCCCACGAGCCGCACCATGGTCATCGTCCCGGACAGCAGGACGAAGAAGCACTCCGCCGGCTGCCCCTCGACCGAGACCTCGCTTCCGGCGGGGAAGTCCACGACGTCACCGTTGGCGGCGACCCAGTCCAGCTGCTCGTCGTCGAGATCCTCGAACAGGAAGAGCTCCCGCAGCTCCGCGGGGCGGAGCCTGCGCTCGGCCGTCGTCATCGCTCCCCCAGGTACCGGTGCACGAGCGTGACGGCCATGGCGCCCTCGCCGACCGCCGAGGCCACGCGCTTCACCGACTCGGCGCGCGCATCTCCGGCGACGAACACCCCGGGCAGGCTCGACTCCAGGAAGTAGGGATCGCGGTCGAGGGTCCAGCCGTGCGGCCGCCGACCGTCCTGGATCAGGCTCGGACCGGTGGGGATGAAACCCCGTTCGTCACGCACGACGACACCGTCCAGCCACGACGTCCGGGGCTCGGCGCCGATGAAGACGAACAGGTGGCTCGCCGGGTACGTCGACCGCTCCCCGGTGCGGGCGTCCCGGAGGGTGAGTTGCTCCAGGTGGTCGGTGCCGTGCGCCTCGGCCACCACGGTGCAGGTGTGCACGTGCACGTTCTCGATCGCGGCGAGCTGCTCGACGAGGTAGTGCGACATCGAAGCGCCCACATCCGGCCCCCGGACCAGTACGTGCACCGAGCTCGCGTACGGCGCGAAGTACACCGCTGCCTGCCCGGCGGAATTGGCGCCGCCCACGATGAACACCTTCTGGTCGGCGCACTCCTTCGCCTCGGTCATGGCCGATCCGTAGAACACTCCGCGCCCGGTCAGGTCGTCGGCACCGGCGACGTCGAGGCTGCGGTAGCTCACCCCCGTGGCCAGGACGACGGCGTGCGCCGCGATCGTGTTGCCGTCGGCGAACCGCAGCACCCGCTTGGACCCGTGCGACTCGAGCGAGACGCAGTCGCGGGTCAGCAGCATCTCGGCGCCGAACTTCGTCGCCTGGCGACGGGCCCGATCGGCGAGCTGCGCGCCGGAGACGCCGTCGGGAAAGCCCAGGTAGTTCTCGATCCGGCTGCTCTGCCCGGCCTGCCCACCGGTGGCCTGCCGCTCGACCAACACGGTGCGCAGCCCCTCGGAGGCGCCGTAGACGGCGGCGCCCAGGCCGGCCGGGCCACCGCCGACGACGACCAGGTCGTAGAAGTCGGCGCTCGCCTCGACGCTGAGCCCGCCGACCGCCGCGAGCTCCGCCTCGGTCGGCGCGCGGAGCACGACCCCGTCGGGGGTGATCACGACCGGCACGTCGTCCGGCCCGGCCTCGGCGGCGGCCAGGAGCCGCTGCCCCTCCGGCTCCTCCACGCTGTACCACCGGTAGGGGACGGCGTTGCGGGCCAGGAAGTCGCGGGCGCGGAAGGACGGCGCCGACCAGCGGTGCCCGATCAGCTTGACGTCGGCGACCGTCGCCTCGGGGCTGTCCCGCCAGGCCTGGATCATCTGGTCGACGACCGGGTAGAGCTTCTCCTCCGGCGGGTCCCACGGCTTGAGCAGGTAGAAGTCGACGTCGACGACGTTGATCGCCTGGATGGCGGCGTCGGTGTCGGCGTAGGCGGTGAGCAGGGCGCGCCGGGCCCGCGGGAAGAGGTCCATCGCCTGCTCGAGGAACTCGATGCCGTTCATCTGCGGCATGCGGTAGTCGGCGAGCAGGGCGACCACGGTGTCCCCGCGCAGCTTCAGCTCCCGGAGCGCCTCCAGCGCCTCGTCCCCCGAGGAGGCGCGCAGCACCCGGTAGTCCTCGCCGTACTGCCGGCGGAGGTCGCGGGCGACGGCCCGGGAGACCCCGGGGTCGTCGTCCACGCTGAGCAGGACGGGCTTGCCCATGCGGCCTCCTGTCGAGGATGTCGGAGACCCGGCGCTGGGCCGGGACCAACGCTAGTCCCGGTCGCGCACGATGTGCACCGCCGCTTCCTCCGCCGACGCCCCCGCCCCGTCGATGCCCCGGTCCCACGCGAACAGCTCGTCGTCGGAGTCGTCGGCGCCGCCGTCGTCGGCGTCGACCAGCCGGCCGGCGCGGACGTCCCCGACCTCGTCGTCGAGCAGCTCGCCGTCGGTGTCGGACGAGTCGCCGAGACCGTCACCGCCGTCGCCCACGTCGTCGGGCAGCTCGCGGGCGAGCCGGCCGTCCAGGCTCTCCCCCGCCGACTCCTCGGCCTCCGTCGTCCCCCAGTCGTCGACCGCCCACGGCCGTTCGGGCGGTGACCAGCCGGTGTCGAGGACGTCGCGCACGCCCGGTGTCCCGTCGAGGGTGTCCTCCGGTTCGAGCACTCCGGAGGCTTCCTCGGGGTCGGTGCCGTCCGTACCGTAGGTCGCGGGTTCCATGGCGAGTCCCTTCTCAGGTGGGCGGTGCGGGATGTCCGCAAGTGCGGTGGCCGGGATCGATCCGTCGGCGGTCCCGAGCGGCACCGGGTGCGTGGAGTGCGAGGCCGCGGGCGGCTGGTGGTTCCACCTGCGGCGGTGCGCCCAGTGCGGGCACATCGGCTGCTGCGACTCCTCGCCGAACCAGCACGCCCGGGGGCACGCCGCGCAGGCCGGTCACCCGATCATGCGCAGCTTCGAGCCCGGCGAGCGCTGGTTCTGGGACTTCACGACCGAGTCGGAGGTGCGGGGGCCCGAGCTCGCCCCGCCGGAGGCGCACCCGGTCGACCAGCCGGCCCCGGGCCCGCGCGGCCGCGTTCCCGCCGACTGGCGCGCGCTCCTGCACTGAAAGAGGACCACCCTTCCCCCCACGCCTCGCCCGCTCGGCGCGGGCCCCTGAAGGGTGGCCGTTCCAGCACGTCACGGCCGTCACTCCGACGCCGCTCCGGCGGTGTCGCCGCGTGCCTGCTCGCTGCTGGGGCCACCGATCCAGACGGTCTTGGCGTTCATGAACTCGAACATGCCCAGCTCGGTCAGCTCGCGGCCGTAGCCGCTCTGCTTGACCCCGCCGAAGGGCAGCTCGGGATAGCTGGTCACCATGCCGTTGACGAAGGCCATGCCCGACGCGATGTCGCGGACGAACCGGGCGCGCTCGTCCTCGTCCTCGCTCCACAGGTTCGCGCCCAGCCCGTAGGGGTGGCTGTTGGCGATCTCGATCGCCTCGTCCAGCCCCGACACCGTGTACAGCGCCGCGACCGGTCCGAAGACCTCCTCGGAGTGCATCGCCATCTCCGGCGTGATCCCCGTGACCAGCGTCGGCGGGTAGAACCAGCCCGGGTCGTCGGGGCGCTGCCCGCCGACGACGACGGTCGCCCCCTTGTCGATGGCGTCCTGCACGTACTTCTCGACGTCGTCGCGGCCGGACTCGGTGGCCAACGGCCCGACCTGGGTGTCCTCGGCCATCGGGTCGCCGACGGTGAGCGCGGCCAGCTTCTCGGCGAACAGCCGGGTGAACTCCTCGGCGACGTCGGCGTGCACGAAGAAGCGCTTGGCGGAGATGCAGCTCTGCCCGTTGTTCTGGCACCGGGAGGTGACGGCGACGTCGGCGGCCTTACCCAGGTGCGCCGAGGGCATCACGATGAACGGGTCGCTCCCGCCGAGTTCGAGCACGGTCTTCTTCAGGGCGTTCCCCGCGATGGACGCGACCGACTGGCCGGCCGGCCCGCTGCCGGTCAGCGTGGCGGCGACCACCCGGTCGTCGCGCAGCACGCGCTCGATCGTGCCCGAGCCCACGAGGAGGGTCTGGAAGACGTCGTCGGGGAAGCCGGCCTTGCGGAAGAGCTCCTCTAGGTACAGCGCCGTCTGCGGAACGTTGCTGGCGTGCTTGAGCAGGCCCACGTTGCCGGCCATCAGCGCGGGCGCGGCGAACCGCATCGCCTGCCAGAGCGGGAAGTTCCACGGCATGATCGCCAGAACGACGCCGATCGGCTGGTGGACGACGTAGGCCTCCTGGGCGCCCACGGCGTCGGCGTCCTGCGGCTGCGGCTCCAGCAGCGCCGGCCCGTGCTCGGCGTACCAGCGCAGCGCCTTCCCGCACTTGGCCACCTCGGCCTTCGCCGAGGCCAGTGTCTTGCCCATCTCGGTGGTCATCAACTCGGCCACCGTCGCGGCGTCCCGGTCGAGGACGTCGGCCGCCGCGCGCAGCCAGCCGGCGCGCTCGTCCGCCGTCGTCAGCCGGTAGCCTGCCCACGCGGCGGCGGCCCGTGCGATCTTCTCCTCGAGGGCGTCGTCGGAGAGCGGCTCGTAGGTCTTCAGCGTCTCACCGGTGGCCGGATTGATCGTGGCGATGGCCATGCTGTTCTCCCCTCGGTGTCCTGCCGGCGATCGTCCCCCGAAACCGCCGGCCCGGCGACTGTCCTACCGTGGGGGTGTCCGCGACCGAGCGGGCAGGACGTCGCGGGGGTGAGCGCGTGACCGGTCGGCAGCCGGGACGGGGCGGTCGCTCCGCCGACCCGCTGCACGACGCCCTGCTCTTCGATTCGACCGCCGACCTGGTCGAGGCCGCCGTGCCGTGGCTCCTGGACGGGCTGGCCGTGGGCGACGCAGCGGTGGTCGCCACGAGCACGGCGACCGCCGACGTGCTGCGCGAGGCGGTCGACGACGACCCGCGGGTGCACGTGCTGGAGCGTGGCGACGTGTACCGCGCCCGGACACCCACGGCGATCACGACGTTCCGCGCGCTCGCCGAGCAGCGGGCCCGCGAGGGGGCCGCGCGCGTCCGGGTCGTGGGCGAGGTCGACTTCGGCCCGACCGAACGCGACTGGCTCGAGTGGCAGCGCTACGAGTCGGTCATCAACGACGCGCTGGCCGACTGGCCGCTGTGGGGGTTGTGCGTCTTCGACACCCAGCGGCTCCCCGATCCGGTCCTCGAGTCGGCGCTGCACACCCACTCGGTGGTCGTCACCCCCGACGGCCGGGCGCCCAATCCGCGGTTCACCGACCCGGCCGACTACCTGCGGTCCCTCCCCGTGCCGGCCGAACCGCTGGAGGCGACCGCGCCCCGGCTGGCCAGCGACGACATCGACGACTTCATCGGCCTGCGGCACGCCGTGGCCGCCGAGCTCGCCACGGTCGACGCCCCCCGTGACGCGATCGAGGACTACCTGCTCGCCGTGGACGAGATGACGTCCAACGCCGTGCGGCACGGCCGCCCCCCGGTGGGCCTGCGGCTGTGGACCGGATCCGACCGGATCGTCTGCACCATCACCGACCGGGGCGGCGGGTGGGACGACCCCTTCGCCGGGTACGGCCCGGCGCACGGCGACGACCTCTCCCGCGGCGGGATGGGGCTCTGGCTGGCCCGCCAGCTGTGCGACCACGTCGACATCACTCGGGGTCCCGACGGCGTACAGGTGCGCCTCACCATCCGGATCGGCTGACCCCGGCGCAGGTGGTTCCCGCGCCCGTTCCACCCAGTGGTGACCACACGTCGGACGCGGAGCAGTCTCCGGGGATACTGGGCGACGCGCAGCCGGATGGACGGCGGCCGGACGATGGGAGCAGGCCGATGGACAAGGTCGTGGCCACCGCCAGGGAGGCGGTCGCGGACATCCCCGACGGCGCCGTGCTGGCGGTCGGCGGGTTCGGGCTCTGCGGCGTCCCCATCGCCCTCATCGACGCGCTGCTCGAGCAGGGCGCCACGGGCCTGACGACGATCTCCAACAACTGCGGCGTGGACGACCAGGCGCTCGGTGTCCTCCTCTACGCCGGCCGGATCAGCAAGACCATCAGCTCGTTCGTCGGCGGCAACAAGGAACTGGCCCGGCTGTACCTCTCCGGCCAGATGGAGGTGGAGCTGACCCCGCAGGGCACGCTGGCCGAGAAGCTGCGGGCCGGCGGCGCGGGCATCCCCGCCTTCTACACCCCCACCGGTGTCGGCACGATGGTCGCCGAGGGCGGCATCCCCGTGCGGTACGACTCCGAGGGCAACGTGGTGAAGACCAGCGAGCCCAAGGAGGTGCGCGTCTTCGACGGGCACCAGTACGTGCTCGAGACCGCGCTGACCGCCGACTTCGCCCTGGTGCGCGCTGCCGTCGGCGACCGGCACGGCAACCTCGTCTTCCGCGAGTCGGCACAGAACTTCAACCCGCTCGCCGGCATGGCCGGGCGGATCACCATCGCCGAAGTCGAGGAGCTGGTCGAGCCGGGCGAGATCCAGCCCGAGCACGTCCACCTGCCCGGCGTGTTCGTCGACCGCGTGGTCCCCGTCGGCACCGACGGCAAGGGCATCGAGTTCCGCACCACCCGGCCGCGCAGCGAGAAGAACGCCGCACCCGCCGCCGCCGGCGAGGAAGCAGTCACCGACACGAACGGGGGGACCTCGTCCTGATGGCACTCACCCGCGAGCAGCTCGCCGCCCGCGTCGCCCTGGAGCTCGAGGACGGCCAGTACGTCAACCTCGGCATCGGCATGCCCACCCTGGTCCCGAACTACGTGCCGGACGACGTCCACGTCGTCCTTCATTCGGAGAACGGGATCCTCGGTGTGGGCCCCTACCCGTTCGAGGGCGAGGAGGACGCGGACCTCATCAACGCCGGCAAGGAGACCGTCACGATCCTGCCGGGGTCGAGCTTCTTCCACTCGGCGATGTCGTTCGGGATGATCCGCGGCAAGCACCTCGACGTGGCCATCCTCGGCGCCATGCAGGTCAACCCCCGGGGCGACCTGGCCAACTGGCTCATCCCCGGCAAGATGGTCAACGGCATGGGCGGCGCCATGGACCTCGTCCACGGCGCCCGCCGGGTGATCCTCATGATGGAGCACGTCGCGCGCAACGGGTCGCCCAAGCTGCTCGAGGAGTGCACCCTGCCGCTGACCGGCAAGGCGTGCGTGGACCGGGTCATCACCGACCTCGCCGTCGTCGACGTCACCCCTGACGGATTCGTCCTGCGCGAGGTGGCGCCCGGGGTGACAGCCGACGACGTGGTCGCCGCCACCGGTGCGCCGCTCACCGTGCCCGACGACGTGCCGGCGATGAAGGTCCCCGCGACCGTCTGACGCGCGCAGGGCTTGCCTCGAGTGTCGACTTGTCGTCGTCTCAACGCGGTCGATACGACGACAAGTCGACACTCGGCGTGCTCAGACCTCGAGCGTGCGGGCGAGCGGGACGCCCGGCCGGTAGGCCAGGTGCCGGTAGGACGGCGCCTCGAGGACGGTCAGGTCGGCCCGCGCGCCTTCGCGGACCACCCCCACGTCGGTGCGCTCCAGCGCGGCCGCGCCGCCGGCGGTCGCGGCCCACACCGCCTCGGCCGGGGTCATCCCCATCTCCCGCACGGCCAAGGCGACGCAGAACGCCATCGACGAGCTGTAGCAGCTGCCCGGGTTGCAGTCGGTGGCCAGCGCGACCGTCACGCCGGCGTCGAGCAGCCGGCGGGCGTCCGGGTAGGGCGACCGGGTCGAGAACTCGACGCCGGGCAGCAGGGTGGCCACCGTCGTGCCCGCGGAGAGCGCGTCCACGTCGTCGTCCGTGAGGTGGGTGCAGTGGTCGGCGCTGGCGGCGCCCAGCTCCACGGCGAGGCGCACTCCCGGGCCCGCGGAGAGCTGGTTGGCGTGCACGCGCAGACCCAGTCCGGTGTCCCGCCCGGCGGTCAGGACGGCGCGGGCGGCGTCGCCGTCGAACGCGTGCGGCGACGCCGGCTCGCAGAACACGTCGATCCAGCGGGCGTGCGGAGCGCAGGCCTCGAGCATCGGACCGGTGACCAGCGCGAGATACTCCGCCCGGTCGATCCCGGGCGGCACCACGTGCGCCCCCAGGAAGGTGGTCTCCTCGCTCACCTCGCGAGCCAGCCGCAGCGCCCGGGCCTCCTGCTCCACGTCCAGTCCGTAGCCGCTCTTGATCTCGACAGTCGTGGTGCCCTGGGCCCGCATCTCCCCGACCAGCGCCCGCAGGTGCGACCGCAGCTCGTCGTCGGTCGCCGCCCGGGTGGCGGCCACGGTGGCCGCGATCCCCCCGCCGTCGTAGGGCACCCCGGCCATCCGGGCCTCGAACTCCCCCGCCCGGTCGCCGGCGAACACCAGGTGGGCATGGCTGTCGACGAAGCCCGGCAGCACGGCGCGTCCGCCGACGTCGACCCGCGCGTCGGCGGCCGATGCGTCCCGCGCGGGACCCACCCAGACGACGTGCCCGCCCGACACCACCACCGCCGCGTCGGCCAGCGTGCCGAGCAGCCCCTTCCCCACCGACGGGTCGTTGGTGACCAGCTCGCCGATGCCGGTGACCAGCGTGCTCACGCGGCCTTCTCCCACAGCGGCTCGATCGCGTCGCGGAGCAGCCGCCCGACGTCGCCGAGCACGTGCTGCCCGTCGGCGACCACGACCCGCCCGTCGACGACGACGGTGTGCACGTCGGCGGCGCTCGCGGCCATGACCAGCTGACCGGGAGATGAGCCGGCGGTGCGCGGGGTGTCGGTGCGGACGGCGACGAGGTCGGCGCGCTGTCCCGGCGCGATCCGGCCGGCGTCGGTCCATCCCAGCGCCCGGTGGCCGCCGACGGTCAGCGCGTCGAGCAGGTGGCCCATCTCGAACCGGCCGCGCCCGCCGGACACCAGCCGCTCGTGGGTCTCCAGCAGCCGGGCCTCCGCGAGCAGGTCGGTGAGGGCGTGCTGGTCGCTGCCGAGGCACAGCGGCGATCCGGCGGCCAGCAGTCGCCGGAAGGGTGCGACGCCGTCGCCGAGGTCGGCCTCGGTGGTCGGGCAGGCGCACACGGTGGTGCCGGTGCCGCCGAGAACCGCGACGTCCTCGTCGGTGAGGTGCGTGGCGTGCACCGCGGTGGTGTCCGGACCCAGGACGCCGTGGGTGTCGAGCAGGCCGGTCGGGGTGGAGCCGGTGAACGCCAGGCACGCCTCGTTCTCGCCCGGTTGCTCCGAGACGTGCACGTGCAGCGGCCGCCCCCGGGCGAAGGCGGCCACGGTGCCGAGCTGGGCGGCCGGCACGGCACGCACCGAGTGCACGGCCGCGCCGATCCGCACCCCCGGCCGGTCGGCGAGCAGCCCGACGCGGGCCGCCCACCCGTCGGCGTCGGCGTCGGCGAACAGCTGCTGGGCGGCGTCCAGGTCGAGGTGGCCGTGGTCGGCCAGCCCGCCCGCGACGTAGCAGGTGTCCAGCAGGGTGAGCCGGATCCCCGCCTCGGCCGCCGCCTGGATCAGCGCCTCCCCCATCGCGTTGGGATCGTCGTACCGGGCCCCGAGGAGCCCGTGGTGCAGGTAGTGGAACTCGCCGACGCAGGTGACGCCGGCCAGCGCCATCTCGGCGTAGGCGGCCCGGGCCAGGGCGAGGTAACTGTCGGGATCCAGTTCGAGGGCGACGCGGTACATCTCCAGGCGCCAGCTCCAGAACGACCCTCCCCCGCCGTGGGTGCGGCCGCGCAGCGCGCGGTGGAAGGCGTGCGAGTGGGCGTTCGCGAAGCCCGGCAGCACCACGCCCGGCAGCCGATGGTCGCCCGGGGCCGGGTCGCCCAGCTCCACAGCGGTGATCCGCCCGCCGTCGGTCAGGACGCGGACGCCGGCGACCGGACCGTCGTCCAGCTGGGCCTGCTCGCACCAGTAGGCGGTCAGCACGCCAGCTCCGCGACGACGCGGGCGAGCGCGGCGACGCCGGCCCGGCAGTCGTCGGCCTCGGCGTGCTCCTCGGGCGAGTGGGAGACGCCGGTGGGGTTGCGGACGAACAGCATCGCGGTCGGCACGCCCGCCGCGGCCAGGACGCCGGCGTCGTGGCCGGCCCCGGTCGCGAGGACCGGCGTGGAGCCGCCGTCGGTGCCGAGCAGCGTGGCCAGCCGGTCGCGGAGCGCGCCGTCGAAGGGCGTGGCCGGCGTCCACGACTCCTCGACCGGGTCGGCGCCCGCCGCCCGGCCCACGTCCTCGACGACCGCGCGCACCCGGTCGTCCACGGGTCCGCGCGCGTCGAGCCAGGCGGTCACCGACGACGGGATCGCGTTGACGCCGTTCGGCCGCACCCGCACCTTGCCGACGGTCGCCAGGGCGCCGTGCCGCCCGGCCGCGGCGCGGGCCTCGAGGACGGCCGCCGCGAGCGCGAGCATCGGGTCGTCGCGGTCGTCCAGCCGGGTGGTGCCGGCATGGTCCGCCCGGCCGCGGAGGTCGAGCCGCCACCGGCCGTGCGGCCAGATCGCCGACCCGACGCCGACGGCCTCGGAGCCGTCCGCCAGCGCGCGGCCCTGCTCGACGTGCAGCTCCACGAACGTCCCGATCCGGCGCACCGTCTCGTCGTCCCGGCCGAGCGCGGCCGGGTCGACCCCGGCGCCCCTCATGGCCTCGGCCATCGTCGTCCCCCCGTCGTCGGTCAGGCTCCGTGCACGGTCGGCGTCCAGCATCCCGGTGAGCAGCCGCGAGCCCGCGCAGGCCACCCCGAACCGCGCGCCCTCCTCGTCGGCGAAGCAGACGATGCCGACCGGACGCCGGAACGCGGCGCGGTCGAGGCCGTCCAGCGCGGCGAAGGCCGAGACGACGCCGAGAGGCCCGTCGAACGCGCCGCCGTCGGGCACCGAGTCGAGATGGCTGCCCAGGACCAGCCCGGGGCCGTGGGTGTCCGGGTCGGCGGTCCAGGCCCACAGGTTGCCGGCCCGGTCCCCGACGACGTCCAGCCCGCGCTCCCGCGCCGCACCGGTGAACCACTCGCGGAGCTCGTCGTCGGTCCGTGTCCACGCGAACCGGCGGTAGCCGCCGGTCGAGGGCTCCCGCCCCACGGGCGCGAGGTCGGCCCACATGCGGTCGAAGGACACCGGCCCGTGGGAGACCATCGATCAGCCCTCCGTCATCGGCACCCGGATGCCGCGCTCCTCGGCGACGTCGGCCGCCAGGTCGTACCCGGCGTCGACGTGCCGGAGAACACCGGTGCCCGGGTCGTTGCGCAGCACCCGCGCCAGCTTGCGCGCCGCGAGCTCGGTCCCGTCCGCCACGCTGACCTGGCCGGCGTGGAGCGACCGGCCGATCCCGACGCCGCCGCCGTGATGGATCGACACCCAGGTCGCTCCCGACGAGGCGTTGACCAGCGCGTTGAGCAGCGGCCAGTCCGCGATCGCGTCCGAGCCGTCGGCCATCGCCTCGGTCTCCCGGTACGGGGAGGCGACCGAGCCGGAGTCGAGGTGGTCGCGGCCGATGACGATGGGCGCGCTGATCTCGCCCGAGGCCACCATCTCGTTGAACCGCAGGCCCGCGCGGTCGCGCTCCCCGTAGCCGAGCCAGCAGATCCGCGCGGGCAGGCCCTGGAAGGCGACCTTGTCCTGGGCCGCCCGGATCCAGCGCTGCAGGTGGTCGTCGTCCGGGAACAGGTCGAGGACCGCGCGGTCGGTCGCGGCGATGTCGGCCGGGTCGCCGGAGAGCGCCGCCCAGCGGAACGGCCCCTTCCCCTCGCAGAACAGCGGCCGGATGTAGGCCGGGACGAAGCCGGGGAAGGCGAAGGCCCGCTCGTAGCCGCCCTGCCGCGCCTCGTCGCGGATCGAGTTGCCGTAGTCGAACACCTCGGCGCCGCCGTCGAGGAACCCGACCATCGCCTCGACGTGGCGGGCCATCGACTCCCGCGCCCGGTCGGTGAACTCCTCGGGCTTGGTGCGGGCATAGTCGTCCCAGTCGCCCTCGTCGACGCCGTCAGGCAGGTACGCCAGCGGGTCGTGCGCCGAGGTCTGGTCGGTGACCACGTCGATCTCGACGCCGCGGCGCAGCAGCTCGGGCAGAATGGAGGCGCCGTTGCCGACGAGCCCGACCGACACCGCCTCCCCCGCCGCCTTCGCGCGCAGACACCGCTCGACCGCGTCGTCCAGGGAGGGCGCCAGCTCGTCGAGGTATCGCTGCTCCA
>DATHAK010000029.1:0-5150 GCA_035296685.1 Blastococcus sp. | reverse complement strand
GCCGGTCGAACCGGCAGCCCCGAAGCCGCCGCCACCCCCGTCGCGGAAGTTCGCGGTGGTGGGTGTGGCGGCCGCGCTGCTGTTCCTGATCACCGCGTTCTCCCCGAACGAGCTGATCCAGCACTTCACCGTCTTCGCCCTGGCCGTGGTGGTGGGCTACTACGTCATCGGGCACGTGCACCACGCGCTGCACACCCCGCTGATGAGCGTGACGAACGCGATCTCGGGGATCATCGTGGTCGGCGCGCTGCTGCAGATCGGGCACGAGGCGCCGGTGGTGACCGTGCTCGGGTTCGTCGCGATCCTGGTGGCGAGCATCAACGTGTTCGGCGGCTTCGCCGTCACCCGCCGGATGCTGGGGATGTTCACCCGATGACCGCGGCCACGGCCGCCTCGGCGGCCTACATCGTCGCCGGGCTGCTGTTCATCCTGTCCCTGGCCGGGCTGTCCAAGCACGAGACCGCCAAGTCCGGAAACGCGTTCGGCATCGCCGGCATGGCGATCGCGCTGGCCGCGACGATCGGCCTGGCCACCCGGAGCATCTCCGCCGTCGGCATCACGCTGCTGGTGGTGGCCATGGTCGTGGGGGCCGCGATCGGCCTCTGGCGGGCGGCCCGGGTCGAGATGACCGGCATGCCCGAGCTGATCGCCATCCTGCACAGCTTCGTCGGCCTGGCCGCGGTGCTGGTCGGCTGGAACGGCTACCTCTCGGTCGAGGCCGACGCCGAGCAGACCGAGGTCGCCTCGAACCTGCTCGGCATCCACTCCGCCGAGGTCGTGATCGGCGTCTTCATCGGCGCGGTCACCTTCACCGGCTCGATCGTCGCCTTCCTCAAGCTCTCGGCCCGGATCAAGTCCAACCCGCTGATGCTGCCCGGCCACAACGCCCTCAACCTGGGTGCGCTGGTCGCGTTCGCCGTCCTCACCGTGGTGTTCGTGATCGAGCCGAACATCGTGCTGCTCGCCGCGGTGACCGTGCTCGCCCTCGCGCTGGGCTGGCACCTGGTCGCCTCCATCGGCGGCGGCGACATGCCGGTCGTGGTGTCGATGCTCAACAGCTACTCGGGTTGGGCCGCGGCGGCGTCGGGCTTCCTGCTGGGCAACGACCTGCTGATCATCACCGGCGCCCTGGTCGGCTCGTCGGGTGCCTACCTCTCCTACATCATGTGCAAGGCGATGAACCGGTCGTTCATCTCGGTGATCGCCGGCGGCTTTGGCAACGAGGGTGCCATCGCCGTCGACCGTGACTACGGCGAGCACACCGAGATCAAGGCCGACGACGCCGCCGAGCTCCTCCGTGGGGCGAAGTCGGTGATCATCACGCCTGGCTACGGCATGGCCGTCGCCCAGGCGCAGGGCGCCGTCGCCGAGCTGACCCGCCACCTGAGGGACAAGGGCGTCGACGTCCGGTTCGGCATCCACCCCGTCGCCGGCCGGCTGCCCGGGCACATGAACGTGCTGCTCGCCGAGGCGAAGGTGCCCTACGACGTGGTCCTGGAGATGGACGAGATCAACGACGACTTCCACGACACCGACGTCGTGCTGGTGATCGGCGCGAACGACACGGTGAACCCGGCCGCCACCGAGGACCCGACCAGCCCGATCGCCGGGATGCCGGTGCTCAAGGTGTGGGAGGCCGAGCAGGTGGTGGTCTTCAAGCGGTCGATGAACACCGGCTACGCCGGCGTGCAGAACCCGCTGTTCTTCCGGGAGAACAGCCGCATGCTGTTCGGGGACGCGCGCGAGCGGGTCGAGGACATCCTGCGGGCGCTCTGACCCGGCGCGGGTCTGTCCCCCGTCCCCGGCCGGGCCTACCGTGGGCCCGTGCGCGCACATGGGCTGGTCGGCGAGATCCCGGCGGCTGCTGCGGCCGACCACGTCTGCTGGGTGTACGAGGACGACGAGGCCACCCGCCGGGCGCTCGACGAGGGGTTCACGGGACTGCGGGTCGTGGCCGAGGTCAGTGCGCTGGCGGCCAGCACCAGGCACCGGCCCGACCTGGGCGCCGAGGCCCTGGCGGACGTCGCGACCGGACACCCGCTCGTGCACGCGCCGGAGGCCGTACCGCCCTTCCGCGTCTTCGTGGAGGGGACGACGATCGCCCTCGCCGGCAGCATCGACACCTTCGGCGCCGGCCGGCTGTCCCGCGTGCTGGCCGGCTCCCGCGTCCAGCCGCCGACGGCGGTGCTCGACCTCACGGCGGTCGAGTTCCTCGACGTCGCGGCCTGCCGGGCGCTGGCCCGGTGGGCGCGCGACCTGGCCGCGCGGTCGATCGCCCTCGAGATGCGCGGCACCTCGCCGCTGACCCGGCGCGTGTGGCAGGTGCTGGCCCTCTCCGAGGTCGCCGCCGTCACCTTCGCCGGGGAGGGCGCGTGACGCAGACCGTCGAGGCGGCGCCGGCGCGGTTCGAGCACGAGGCGCTGTTCTACCGGGGCGAGGCGGACTTCCTCGCCGGGCTCTTGCCGTTCGTCCGGGAGGGCCTCGAACACGACGAGCGGGTGGTGGTCGCCGAGCCGGGGAACCGGCTGGCGCTGCTGCGGGACGCCCTCGGCGACGACGCCCCGGTCGTGGAGTTCCTCGACATGGCCGAGATCGGCGCGAACCCCGCGCGGATCATCGGCGTCTGGGCGTCGGTGCTGGACGCGACCACGGAGGCCGGTCGGCGGCTGCGCGGGGTGGGTGAGCCGGCCTTCTACGGACGACGCGCCGTCGAGTTCGTCGAGTGCCAGCTGCACGAGCTGCTGCTGAACCACGCGTTCGACGACGGCCCCGGCTGGCGGCTGGTCTGCCCCTACGACGAGGACCGCCTGCGGCGGCGGTGCGGCAGGGCGCGCTGGCCGCACACCCGTTGCACTCGACCCCGGAGGACCGGCGGGCCAGTTCCGACTACGCCTCCGGCGGCCACGAACGCGCGTTCGCCGCGCCGCTGCCCGCGCCCACGGGGTCGGTGCTCCGCGGCGTGTTCGGCCCGGACGACGTCCCGGCCACGCGCCGCACGGTCGCCCAGTACGCGCGGTCGTGCGGGCTCTCCAGCGAGCGGGCCCGGATCCTGGAGCTGGCCGCGTCGGAGCTGGCGGCCAACAGCATCCAGCACGGCGGCGGCAGCGGAACCGTGGCGATGTGGCTCGAGCCGGGCGCGGCGGTCGTCGAGTTCAGCGATGCGGGCCGGCTCCGGGACCCGCTGACCGGGCGGCTCAGGCCCCCCGGGGACACCGAGCAGGGCCGCGGGCTCTACCTGGTGAACCAGCTGTGCGACCTGGTGCAGGTCCGCTCCTCCAAGCGCGGCACCACGGTCCGGATCACCACCTGGCTGTGAGCCGGGGGCGGCCCACCACGCCGTCCGTTCCGCAGCCGCCGGCACGACTATGCTCCTGCACTGCGCGCGTCACACAGCCGGCGTGCGGCGGCCCCCGGAACTCTCGGATCCGCCCCGGACGGCCCTGGAATCCCCCGGGGCCCGTCACCTGACCGCCGGCACGTGTTCGTCCGGTGCAACTCGACGGAGTGCCCACCGTGACTCGCCCCGACGACGACAGCCCCGTCGTCGCCGTCCAGCCCGCCTTCGACGAGCTCGGACGCATCTCCTTCGCCGAGCAGTCGCTGGAGTCCGTCCTGCTCAAGGTCACCGA
The DNA here is from genome assembly GCA_035296685.1 of Blastococcus sp. Classification (GTDB taxonomy): domain Bacteria; phylum Actinomycetota; class Actinomycetes; order Mycobacteriales; family Geodermatophilaceae; genus Blastococcus_B. Next base: position 1,521 of record DATHAK010000029.1, on the reverse strand, counting down.
GCTGGCGGCGCGCGTGCTGCCGGGCGAGCCGACCACGTCGGTCACCATCGTGCAACGCGGGCGCGCCTCGACCGTGGCGTCCAGCGGACCCCTGGCGCTCGAGCTGGACTTGGAGCAGTACCGCCGGCGCGCCGGGCCGTGCCTGGCCGCCGCCACGGAGGGCAAGGCCTCCGAGATCCCCGACACCCGCACGGATGCGCAGTGGCCCGACTTCGCGGCCGCCGCCGCGCAGCGGGGCGTCGACAGCGTCCTGTCATACCCGCTGCCGGTGCAGGAGGCGGTGTCCGGAGCGCTGAACGTGTACGCGCGGGGGTCGTTCGCCTCCGGCGGGCGCACCCGCGAGCTCGTGTCCCGCTTCGCGGCGTACGCCGTGGTCCCGGTGTCGAACATGTACCTCTACGAGACCGCCGTGGAGCGCGCCGGGCACCTGCAGGCGGCGCTGGACTCCCGGGCGGTGATCGACCAGGCCAAGGGCATCCTGATGGAGCGCTTCAAGCTCACCGCGGACCAGGCGTTCCAGGCCCTCGCCCGGATCTCGATGGAGCAGAACACGAAGGTGCGCGACGTCGCCGCCCGGTTCGTGGAGACCGGCGAGCTCCCCGGCGCCTGACTCGGGCTGCGCGGTCGACCGACGGCGCGCACTGTTTTCCTACGGATCTCGGGACGGCCGGCCGTCTGGAGAACCGAGGCTCAGCGGTCGAGCACACGGCCGCTGGGCCGCCCTCGCCCGGTTGCGCACGCCGCCCGTGTCGCGGACGGTTGCCTACGTGGATCCCTTCAAGGGCCTCGGGATGCCCCGCATCCCGGGGTTCAGTGAGCTGCTCGGCCTGCTCCAGACGCAGACCGAGGCGCTGGCACAGCTGCCCCGCACGCTCACCGACCTCCAGGGCACCGTCCGCGAGCTGACCGAGGCCACGACCATGGCACGTGACACGATCGCCTCGGCCCAGCGGATTGCCGAGCGGCTCGAGGACCTCGTCGACGAGCTCGAGGAGCCGGTGCGCGCGCTCCGGCCGGGCCTCGAGCGCGTCGGCCGCGTCCTGGACGACCCCGCCGTCGACACCGTCCCCGACACCCTGCGGCGGATCCACGACGACCTGATGCCGCTCATCTCCGGCCTGCGTCAGGCCCAGACCCGGATGGGATCGGTGACCGGGATGCTGCGCCGCCGTCCACGACCCGACGACGAGGGCGACGGGGACGCCGCCCTCTGAGCGGTCGGGCTCAGTCGCGGTGGGGACCGTCGCGGCGCACGAAGTCGCCGATGGCCTCCTCCAGGCGGGCCCAGGTGGAACTCCACTCGACCAGGGGGTCGAGGATGCGCTCGAAGACCGCCATCTGCTGGTCGAAGGCGTCCAGCTGAGTCTTCATCGCCGCGATCGAGTCGCGCTGCGCGCGCACCGCCTGGGCCACTGCGCGCAGCTGCGCGGCGGACATGGCACCGGGCGGACTGGGCAGTGCCGGCAGGGACAACCGCGTCGGCACGGCACCGGCGACCGACCGGGCCCGGTCGGTGAAGCT
>DATHAK010000028.1:0-10078 GCA_035296685.1 Blastococcus sp. | reverse complement strand
GCGGCACCAGTGCCTCCACCAGGACCGCTGCGGCCCACAGACCGAAGCCGACCGGGCGCGGCACGACCAGCGAGACCGCCCACAGCAGGGCCCCGACGCCGGTGCCCACCAGGTAGAGCCGGGCGATCGGCCGGGCACCTGCGACGTGCCGGTAGGCCCGGCGGTACTGCAGGACGAGGGTCGCCCGGAGCAGCAGTTGGCACCCGACGAAGATGCCGAACCGCTCGCCGGTCGCCTCGGTCGCCGACGCGGCCAGCCCGATGACGGCCGCCATGCTGCCCAGCTTGTACAGCCGGTAGACGACGTCGTCGTGGTCGAACCGGTTGGCGTAGAGGGTGGCGCTCACCCACGACCACCAGACCGTCGTGAACAGGCCGGCGAAGGTCAGCGCGCCGGAGATCGTGACGTCGTCCCGCAGCTCGATGGCCAGCTCCGCGACGACCAGCACGAACGCCAGGTCGAAGAACAGCTCCAGCCGAGAGGCGGACCGCTCGTCGCCGGTCTGCAGTTCCGGGGGCCGCACCAGCTGGCGAAAGCCGTGAAGGAACCGCTGTCCGACCGTCCGCTCCGCCATCCCTCGTCCCCTACCCCGGCTTCCGCGGCACACGCACGGGTCAGAGCTGGACGGCCACCGTCGCGGCCAGCTCCCGGCAGGCCTCCAGCTCGGCCGGCCCTGGCGCGCCGATGATGCTCAGCGGCGCGGCCACCTGCTTCCAGCGCAGCCCGCCGGTGATCTTCTGGATGCCGGTCAGCGCGCCCGCGGTGTCGTCGTTGCCGTACACGTAGACCCCGAACGGCAGCCCGACGGTGGCGTCGAGGCACGGGTAGTAGACGGTGTCGAAGAAGTGCTTCAGGGCGCCGGACATGTAGCCGATGTTGGCCGGCGTGCCCAGCAGCACGCCGTCGGCGGCCAGCACGTCGGCCGCGCCGGCCGACAGTGCCGGCCGCACCTCCAGCGCCACCTCCTCCACCAGGGCGGCACCCTCGCGAACCGCCTCGAGCAGCGCCTGCATGGCGGGGCTCGGCGTGTGGTGGACGACGAGCAGGCGCGGCATGGGTGCATCCTGCCGCCATGTACCTGCTGCTCGAGTACGACCTGGTCGACGACTACCTGGAGCGCCGGGCCGCGCTGCGCGAGGAGCACCTGGCCCTCGCCTCGGCCGCGCACGAACGGGGCGAGCTGCTGCTCGCCGGCGCCCTTCCCGATCCGTACGACCGGGCCCTGCTGATCTGGACCGCGGACCGGGAGGTGGTCGAGCGCTTCGCCGAGGCCGATCCCTACGTCCGCCACGGTCTCGTCACCCGCTGGACCGTTCGGCCCTGGAACGTCGTCATCGGCTGACCGGGGCTGCGCCCGGCGAAGCCGATGCGGCAAGGTGACCGGCGTGGTGATCGATCCCCCTGTCCTCGTGGTCGGCGCCGGGCCCGCGGGTCTGGCCGTGGCGGCGTCGCTGCGCCGGCGGGGCGTGGAGGCGCTCATGGTGGATCGCGGATCGGCCGTCGGCGACTCGTGGCGGGGCCGCTACGACCGGCTGCACCTGCACACGCCGCGGGTGCAGTCCGCGCTGCCGGGCCTGCGCATCCCGCGCAGCTCCGGCCGCTGGGTCGCCCGCGACGACATGGTGCGGTACCTGGCCGCCTACGCCGCGCACCACGGTCTGCAGCCACGCTTCGGCACCGAGGTGCGCCGGCTCGACCGGGACGGCGAGGGCTGGACGGCGGAGACGAACGGCACCCCGATCCGGGCCCGCCAGGTGGTCGTCGCGACGGGGTTCAACGGGCGTCCGTTCGTCCCAGCCTGGCCGGGTGCGGAGACCTTCGACGGGAAGCTGCTGCACTCCTCCGGGTACGCGAACCCGGCGCCGTTCGTGGGATCGCACGTCCTCGTCGTCGGCGCGGGCAATACGGGGGCGGAGATCGCCGCCGACCTCGCCGAGGCCGGCACCGGCCGGGTGAGCCTGGCGGTGCGCACCCCGCCGAACGTCATCCCCCGCCAGATCGGGCCCGTGCCCATCACGCTCCTCGGCGTCTCGCTGGACTTCTCCCCCGCCTGGCTGACCGACCCACTGAACGGGTTCCTGCAGCGCCGCTTCGTGGGCGACCTGACGCCCTACGGCCTGCCGGCGCCGCGCCGGGGCCTGGTCGCCCAGCAGCGGGCGACCGGGGTAACGCCGACGATCGACGTCGGGCTGATCGAGCAGCTGCGGGCCGGCCGGGTGACCCCGGTCGCCGCGGTGGAGCGGTTCGAGGGCCGCTCGGTGGTGCTGGCCGACGGCAGCCGCGTCGAGCCGGACGTCGTCCTCGCCGCCACCGGGTACACCCCGGCGCTCGAACCGGTGGTCGGCCATCTCGGCGTCCTCGACGACCGGGGGCGGCCGCTGGTCCAGGGTCGCGGGACGACCGCGGGGGCACCGCGGCTGCGCTTCGTCGGGCTGTCCAGTCCGCTCAAGGGGCTGCTGTTCCAGATCAGCCTGGACGCGCGGGCCGCCGCGGCGGCGATCGCCCGCGACCTCCGGACCGCCGGTCGGTGAGCTCCTCTCCTGCGGCCGCCGCGCCGCCGCGGCTGCGCCGTGCCCGCACCGCGGTGGCCGGCGCCTTCTTCGTCAACGCCGTCCTCTACGCCAACCTCGTCCCTCGGCTGCCCGAGGTGAAGGCCGACCTCGGGCTGAGCAACTCCTCGCTCGGCGCCGCCCTCGCAGCCGTTCCGCTCGGCGCGCTGGTCGCCGGGCTGTCATCGGCCGTGCTGATCCGGCGGTTCGGCTCGCGGACAGTCGTCACCGCGGGGCTGGTGCTGCTCTGCGGTGCGGTGTGGGCGGTGTCGATGGCGCCCAACTGGCCGGCGCTGGCCGCCGTCTTCCTGCTCGTGGGCGCCCTCGACGCGATCGTGGACGTGGCGCAGAACGCCCACGGGCTGCGCGTGCAGCGGCTGTACCAGCGGTCGATCCTCAACGCCTTCCACGGCATCTGGAGCATCGGGGCCGTCGCCGGAGGGCTGATCGGCTCGGCCGCGGCCGGCCTGCAGCTCCCGCTCGTCGTCCACCTCGGCGCCGTCGCCGTCCTCTTCGCCGCCCTGACACTCGCCGGCTCCCGCGCGCTGCTGCCCGGCCCCGACGAGGCGGACCGGGAGGAACCGGAACACACGGTCGAGGGCGGACGGAGCCTGCGGCGGGCCGCCGTCCCGGCCCTGGCGACGCTCGGCGTCCTCGCCATCTGCGGCGCCTTCGTCGAGGACGCCGGCGCCTCGTGGAGCGCCCTGTACCTGCGCTCGGAGCTCGACGCGGGGGCCGCGATGGCCGGGCTGGGCTTTGTGGCGCTCAGCGTCGCCATGACGATCGGGCGGCTGACCGGTGACCGGGTCGTCGACCGGTTCGGTCAGCGCGCCGTCGTCCGGGCGGGCGGGGCGCTGACCGCCGCCGGGATGGGGCTGGCCCTGGCCGTGCCCTCGGTGCCCACCACGCTGGCCGGGTTCGCGTTCGCCGGGCTCGGCGTCGCCACGCTGATCCCCGCCGTCTATCACGCCGCCGACGAGTTGCCCGGTCTCGCGGCCGGGTCGGGGCTGACGGTCATCAACTGGCTGCTCCGGATCGGTTTCCTGCTGTCCCCACCGCTCATCGGTGTCCTCGCCGACGCCACCAGCCTGCGGGTCGCTCTGCTGACCGTGGTGCTGGCCGGTCTGGGCGCTCTCTTCCTGGGCAGCTCACTGCCGAAGTCGCTCACATCGCCGTGAAGGCGGATGTTGGGCCACCGTTGCGCCGCGGTGTGCCCTGCAGTTCGCGGCCGGAACAGTTCGGGCCGTTCAGCAACTGCGCTCGTAGGCCTTCACGAGCCAGCCCGTGAGCTCGGGGTCGAGTTCTTCGGGAGAGGTCAGCAGGACCTCGTTATGGCAGCGGTTGCGGGAGACCTGTTCGCTCTTGCGGACGCGCGGGCTGTCCAGCGGAGCGTCGGTGACGATGTTGAGCAACAGGCCATCGGCGCGCGGATGGATCCCCAGGAATGCGGTTCCGCGGAGGACGTGCAGCGACGTCTTCTTCGTCTCGACCTGGTAGGCCCCACGGTGGTCAGCTGCCCGAGCAGGGCTTGGTAGAGGCTGCCGACGCCGGGTGTGCCCTGGATGCGGTCAAGCGCGCTACCGGTCAACGGATGCCCCCGCGGTCGAGTGAAGCTGGTCGTAGGCCACGCCGACGGCGAGACCATTGACCACGCCGAGGCCGAGCACCGGCGCCCAGGAGCGGGTGATCAGGGCGGTGGGAACGCTGGCGACGAGTGCGAACGCGGGTCCGGTGAGCAGTCCGGGTCCGCCCAGAGCCCGAGTGACCGGGCCGATGGACAGGCCGAGGACGAAGCGCTCGAGGAACGCGGCCGTCATCGCCACACGCTTGTCTCGAGGAGTGGAGAAGGTCAGCGGCACCATGAGCGCGGTGTCCACCGCAGCACAGGCAAACCCGGCGGTAAGCGCAAACCGACGCACGCCCTGCTCCCATCCTCGTCCCGGAGACCCGTCACCGGCAGCGTCGCAGATCGAGCTCGCACCGGGGAAGCCGAGGAGAACTGTCGACCCGGGAACGTCGGCTCGGGCGTGGGCGGTGTCCCATGGTGAGCCGCTTGGCGACAGAAGGCGGTTTCAGAGCGACTTCCTGCTAGCGGGACGTGCGAACGGTTACCAGGAACTCCCCCGTGTCCGAGGAGATGACGTCGCCGGTCCAGGGGTCTTCCAGGTGGCCGTCATCGTCATCGTCGAAGCCCCTCAGGGCTGACCCGCCAGGTATGCGGAGGATCGGCTTCGCGGTCCCTCCCTCGTGCACCACCTGGATCTCGGTCACCCGTCCCCGAACGCGTTGTTCGGCTGGAACGTCGAGCTCGTGGTGCGACTCGATGAGGCGCAGGGGGCCGCCCTGCCCCTGGTAGCGAATGCACTGAAGGTCGACGAGCTGGTTCCGCTCGATGGCTTCCCCACAGCACTGGTGCTCCCAGCCACCCACCTCTACGACGACATCCACCACAGCAACCTATGTCCGGGCACATGCCTGTCCTGCTCCGCAGGGAGGCCGGCAGCGCCTGCGGAGTCAGCTGACGCGGCGATAGCGGATGTGGGTCGTCAGCGGTGAGTGCAGCACCTCGGCGGGTTCGAAGCCGAAGGATTCAACCCCGTCGAAGATCCGCTCGCCCGAGCCGAGCAGGACCGGTGCGATGTCGAGGGTGAGCTCGTCGATCACGCCGGCGATCAGTGCCTGCCGGACGGTCGAGGCCCCACCGGCGATGTCCACGCCGTCGTCCCCGGCGGCCTGGCACGCTGCGGAGTAGGCCGCGTCCAAGCCCCCGGTGACGAAGTGGAAGGTCGTCCCGCCGTCCATCTGGATCGGGTCATGGTCGTAATGGGTCAGCACGAACACCGGCGCGTGATACGGCGGCTCGGGGCCCCACCACCCGGTCCATGCCTCGTCCCACTCCCCGCGGACAGGACCGAACATGTTCCGACCCATCACGTACGCGCCCCGCGGGCGCATGAGCCACTCGTTCGCGACCTTGTCGGCATCGTTGGCTCGCGGGTCGCCGATGTGCCAGCCGTGCAGCTCCCGCCCCCGCTTGCCCAGGGGGTCCTCGCGGCTCTGGTCCGGCCCGGCGACGAAGCCGTCCAGCGACATCGACATGTGGCAGGTGGTGTCCGGCACCGCGAACCTCCCGAGTGATTGCGACGTGCAAGCGGTCATGCGGTCGGTAGCAGCTGAAGGCAAACCCACGTGCTCTACCCCGGATGGTGACGCAGGGGGCTGACCATTTCGGCAGACGCCCTGTTCCTCGTGGGTCGTTGGGGGACACAAGGCGACCTACGGGACATCGACCCCTGAATGACATGGCGCTCCAGCGGGAACGCCTGGGATCGCAGCGATGCGGCTGCCCAGGGCCGCCCAAGCGTGGCGCGAGTCCCTCGGCGAAGGAATCACGCTCGTAGAACCCTGAGACCGTCCGCGGAGTCCGGGCGGAAGTACTCCGTCGTCCGACGCTAGCGCGCCACGCGGTAGCGGACGTAGACGACGCTCACGCGTTCGACCAGGGCCCGAGGATCACCTGCCCCGCATCCGCAAGAGCGTTCAGGCGGATCCGGAGCGTCGGCGGCGTCGCTCTCAGGCCTTGGTAGCAAACCCCATGTACGAGATCGCCGTGCTCCTCGTCTGGCCGATGTCCAGCCTCCGGCTCAGTTCCCCGTACGTGATCTGCCCCCTGCGGGCCCGAACGAAGGCGGCGAGCGCTGCGGCCGGGTTCCTCCGTGGGGCGAGCCCCACGATGTCGCCGACGGCGAGCCCGTGGCGGTGCAGCATCGCCACGAGTTCGTGCGGACGGATGAACATGAGCCAGTCGTGGAAGGGAACATCCACGATTCGGGTGAACGACCATTCCTGCATCGCCCGGATCACGACGATCTTGCTCCGCAGGGTCCGATTCACGGTGTCGAAGAGGTAGAGACCGCCGGGCTTCAGGACTCGGGCGGTCTCGGCCAGCACCCGGTCGACATCGTTCACGTGCTCCAGCACGTCGCAGCACAGGACGAGATCGAACTCGGAGTCCTGGGCGGGCAGATCCTCCCCGCGGCCCAGGCGGTACTCGACGTCCAGCCGGCTGGCGGCCGCATGTCTCCGGGCCGTCTCGATGGAGACCGTGGAGGGGTCGACTCCCACCGCGCGACAACCCATGCGGGCGAACTCCTCGGTGAGGAAGCCGCCTCCACAGCCGATGTCCAGTACCTGTAGGCCGTCGGGGCCGGCCGCGAGGTTCGCGTCCATGACGGTGTGGAAGTAGGCGAGCCGCCCCGGCGTCAGACTGCCGTGCAGGATGTTGAGCGGGTTGCTCTCGTCCCACCAACCGTCACCGATGCGGTCGTACACGTCGTTGTCGATGGGCATCTGCGTCCCCTCGGGCGTTGCAGGCGCGGAACCCGACCTCGCTCCCCCGCCGGCCGGGCGATCGTCGCCGGTGTCAATCCAGACCCCTCGACGAGCGCGAGGCGGTTTCGGTGGCCGCCAGTTCGCCGAGACGGTGGAGGTCTGCAGACAGCGGGGCCGTGCGATCGGCATGGCCGGGGTTCAGGGGCGAAACGAGCCATTCGAACCAGCGGGGCAATGTCACCACCCGGTAGCTCTCCACGATCCGGGTGCCGGGGCCGGCCGGCTCGAGCGTGATCCGCCACTCCGTGCTGTCGACGAACAGGGCGGTGCTCAACGTCCGCCAGACGAGCTCACGCGACGGCTGCACGGACACGATCTCGCACACCCGGGTCCACCGGAGCCATCCGCTGCGGTTGCGGCCGCGGAACCGCACGCCGGGCGCGGCCACCGACGATCCCTCCAGCCACCGGACCTCCCGGCACTCGTGACTCCATTGGCCGGTTCGTGTGACGTCGGCGACGACCCGCCACACTGCGTCGACTGGTGCTTCCACGACCGCCTCTACGCGGCCGGTCCGCGCGATCCCCATGCCGGGTCCCTCCGGTCAGTCGTCCAGCAGGCGGAGGATCGTGTCGGCCAGCCACGACTCGTACTGCTCCGGCGTCCACCCCGACAGCTCGATGAGCAGCCAGTAGATCTCCGCGGCGAGCACCGCCCACAGCCCGTCGCGCTCTTGCTCAGTGAGCGGCCGTGCCGCCACCATGCCGATGCCCTGCTCCACACTGAGGCGCCGGCGTTCCTCCGCCTCGCGCATCCGCGCGGCCAGTTCCCGATCCCCCGCGGCGGCTTCCCGCAGTGCACGGTGCAGAGCCGCGGAACGCCGCTGGATCCTGGTCACCAGGCGGGCCGCCGCCTGCGCCCTCTGCTCCCGGTTACCGACACCGAGAGCGGTGAACTCCGGTCGCTCAGCCAGTGCCGCCGGCGCGACGTCGCCCACGACGCCCACATCGATCACGGCCAGCAACAGGTCGGCCTTGGACGGGAAGTTCGCGTACACCGTCTCGACCGCCACACCCGCTGCCTGCGCGACGGCCCGCATGCCGGTGGTCGACCAGCCGCGCTCGGCGAAGAGCCTCCCGGCCGCGGCCAGGACGGCCGATCGGGTCTCCGCAGCCTGCTGCTCGCGGCGGGGTGACCGGTACGTCCGGCGAGCTTCGGAGGCTGGCTTCGACCTCATGGCAATCTGCCCGCCGTTGAGAGGCGTCCAGCCGCCAACACCCGTCTCGGCCCCTGTACCTGCACAGTCGCCATGACACGCTCCTCTGGCACAGCAGGGTAGAACGACACCCAGTTCAATACAAGAGCGTTCCGCCGAACCACACTCCGTCGATCGGCGTCCGGTCAGGGAGCAGGAACCGCCGCGCGACGGGAGCAGCCGCTCGATGACAGCACTCTCCTGACCCGCTCCCAGGTTCCTGGCAGGAGCGGTCCCCATCGTGGGTGCCCGGGCGGCCCGCAGCGGGTCGCGCAGAGCGAGGGGATACACATGAGCAGCACTCCGAAGTGGAAGCGGGTCGGCGGGGCCGCCGGGCTCGTGGCCAGCGGGCTGATCGTCGGCGGCGTGCTCGCCGGCACGATCAGCGCCAACGCCGCCGACGAGAACACGGGCACCTCCACCAGCGAGACCGCGGGAGACCCGTCGCAGCCGCAGCGCTCGGACGAGGAGCTCCTGACCGGCGACACCAAGACCTCCGTCGAGGAGGCCGTGCTGGCCGAGTACCCGGACGCGACGATCGAGCGCACGGAGACCGACTCGGGCGGCGTCTACGAGTCCCACATCGTCACCGCCGACGGAGAGCACCTGACCGTGCTGATGGGCGAGGACTTCGCGGTCACCGGGACGGAAACCGGCGGTCCCGGCGGGCACGGCGGCCGCGGCGGCCACCACGGCGACGCGGACGACGACTCCGCGGACGACTGATGCCGCAGCGTCCGGCCCCGCCCGTCCCGACGGGCGGGGCCGGACGCGCGCCCGCAGACTGCGAGGAGTCCGCACACCTCTCCCGACGGAGGCCCGTGACCGCGACCCGGACGCCGCCGCCGCTCGGGCTGACCAGCGCCGAGGCCGACGAGCGGCGACGACGCGGCCGGGCCAACGAGGCCGCCGACGCGTCCTCGCGCAGCTACGCCCGGATCCTGCGCACCAACGTCTTCTCCTTCTACAACACGATCCTGTTCGTCATCGGGGCCGCGCTGCTCGCCCTCGGCCGGTACAACGACGCGATCGTGAGCGTCGGGCTGGGACTGCTCAACGCCGCGATCAGCGCGGTGCAGGAGATCCGGGCCAAGCGCAAGCTCGACCAGCTCCAGCTGCTGGCCCAGTCGGTCGTGCACGTCGTGCGGGACGGCCGGGACGTCGAGGTGCCGCCCACCGGCGTCGTCAGCGGGGACGTCGTCCACCTACGACCCGGCGACCAGGTGGTCGTCGACGGCCCGGTGGTCGGCGGCCGGGTCGACGTCGACGAGTCACTGCTCACCGGCGAACCGGACTCCCTGGTCAAGCAGCCGGGCGACGAGCTGCTGTCGGGGAGCTTCTGCGTCGCCGGCGAGGGCCATCAGCTGGCACGCGACGTCGGGACCGCCAGCTACGCCAACCGGCTCACCGCCGACGCCCGCCGCGCGTCCACCGACCTGACGCCGCTGCAGCGCCGCATCGAGTTCGTCGTCCGGCTGGTCATGGCGCTGGTCGCCCTGATGACCGTCACGATCCTGCTGCAGGCCGCGCTGGAAGGCTTTTCCCTGCTGCGCACCGTGCAGACCACGGCGGTGCTGTCGGGCCTGGTCCCCTACGGCTTGTTCTTCCTCATCGCGCTCGCCTACACCGTCGGTGCCGTGAAGAGCTCCGGCCGCGGAGCGCTCGTGCAGCGGGTCAACGCCGTCGAGTCGGTGAGCAACGTCGACGTCGTCTGCACCGACAAGACGGGCACCCTGACGACCGGCCGCCTGACGCTGGCCGAGGTGGCTCCCTTCGGCCGCTGGGACGTCGCCGGCGTGCACCGGGTGCTCGGCTCGGTGGCCCGCAGCACGGCCGCACCCAACCTGACCACGACGGCGCTGGCCGAGGCGCTGCCCGGGGATCGGCAGGACGTCGAGGAGGAGATCCCGTTCTCCTCCGCGCTGCGGTGGAGCGCCCTGCG